>CAMLDY010000014.1 GCA_946478895.1 uncultured Gemmatimonadota bacterium | reverse complement strand
CGTTGATGAATGCGCGCACGAACGCGTAGTCGTTCCTCGCGTGCGGATACCAGATCCCGTAGAGTCCCGAAAAACGCGCCGTTGTCAGCGGCTCGTTGACGGGAGTCCACATCTCCAGCCACGGATAGCGCTGCGCGACCATCCTCGCGTAGTCGCGCAACCGCTCTGGGAAAGTCGCGTCGATCAGGCTGGTATAGCGCGGTCCGCTGCCGTGGTGCACGAGTCCCGCGATGACGTCGATCTCCAGCTCGCGCAGCTTGAGCTGCGCGGAGTCGGTCCGTCGCCAATCGGGGTAGCGGTGCGCGCCTGGCGCCACGCGCTCCCAAATGACCGGATAGCGGATGGTGCGCAATCCCAGAGCGGCGAAGCGCTCGAGATCGCCGGTCAGCCGGTCGTCGTGGCCGCTCTGCGCGATCTGGTCGAAGTAATTATCGCCGACGCGGTTGACTGTGCATTCAATGCCGCCCCACAGCTCCAGCGGCGAATCCGAACGTGATTCGTCGCCGGCGGGCCGATCCAGCGGAGTCATTGTACCGCGAGCTGGCCAACTCCGAGGCGCGCGGGCCGTGCTGCGACATCCCGGGTCTCAGGCGTCGCCTCGTCGATCGCCGCGGCAATCAACGTCTGCATGTTGCCCACGATGTTTTCCCACGATGCGCTCCCGGCCTTGCGGACGCCCTCGGCGAGCAGCACCAGATCAGGACTTCTCGCGGCGCGTGCGGCCAGGGTGACGAATTCGGCGGAAGACTTTGCGATGCGCACGATCGGAGTGAAGTTGCGCACCACGTCGGCCACCGCCGTCGACACGATTGGCTTGCGAGCAGCCATGTACTCCAGCGTCTTGGTCGGGTTGATGAACTCGGTCGCTTCGTTGAGAGCGAAAGGCATCAAACAGACGTCGAATCCCTTGACGTAGTTCGGCAGCACGTCGTACTCGCGCTTGCCGAGCCAATGGATGTTGGCAGCCTTTGGCAGCGCGGCCGGATCGACCTTCACAATCGGCCCGACGATCACGACACTCGCCGCGGGGTTGTGCGCCGCGAGCTTTTCGATCAGATCGTAGTCGATGCGCTCGTCGACGACGCCGAAATAACCGTAGACCGGCTTGGGGAGCTCGGCGATGTCCGCCGGAATCTCCGTCTCATCGAGACGAGCCTTGCCGAAGTGCGCGACGTCGACGCCGCAGCCGAAGAAGTGAACGTTGCGGTGAAACCGACGCTTCGCCTCGTAGAGCTTCCGGCCGCCAGTGAAGACGATGTCGGCGTTGGCGAGGAGCAGTCTCTCGCGCCGCGGCAAATCGGGGTGCGCGAAGCGAAACTGCGCGAGCTCGTCCATGCAATCATACACGACGGCGATCTCGTTGAATGCACCGAGCATCGACGGCGCGGTCGCCGGGCTATAGAACCAATTGATGGGATTCGCGAAGAGACCGCTGAGGCGCTCCGCGATTGCGTCCTGGGCCAGAGTGCGGACGACGGCGGTGGCGCCGTCGGCATCGTCACGCAGCGTGCCCGGCAATTGCGGGATCGCGCGGAATACGTTGGCGAAGGGCACCGAGATATCGAGCCGCGGATCGGCGACATCATCGAGAAAAATCGGCTCCTCGATGAAAAGAACGGGAGCGTGAGCCGCCATCCGTGATAAGATCTGCTGGGGTCGTTGCCAGACGAAATCCCAGCGGAGATGACTGTGCACGACTATCGGACGGTCGAGGGGCGCAATTGTCCCCGGACCGTCCGGAATGACTCCCGAACGGCGCATCACTACCTCTTTTTTGGTTGAGTTCTGTGCCGTTCATGAGGGCAATCGCCATGCCGTACCGAGTCGGGATCGCGAGCAGATTTTTTTCGTTCGGTAGCGCACCAAGCATCTCGGCGTAGAGCGTCACGTGCCTTGCGGGGCACCACATGAACGAAAGCTGGCAGCTGCAAGCGTGACAGCAGCTACGCTGAGAGCTCTCGGGAAGCATCGCGTCTCGTCGTCCGACTTCGCAGTTGGAATGGCGAAGGGATGCGAACGTGCCATGCTGTTGGCGTAGCTGCTGGAAAGCTTGCGGCTGCCCGCTTTAGTATTGTTAGATGCCGATGAAGCGGCCGATTATTTACGCCGAGCCACGTAGAGGAGACCCATGAAAACAACGAAATTCGCGGTAGCCGCCGCTTTGTTGATCGGCACCGCCTCGGCGTGCACGCTCAACACCGACGTAAGCGGTCCCGGCGGTCTGCTGAGGCACGGCGGCGACGAACAATCCGCCGCGGTCAACACCGACCTGCCTGAGCCGCTGGCGGTGATGGTCGTCACTCAGTTCGGAGAGCCCATCGACGGCGCGACCGTCAACTGGTCGATCGTATCAGGAGGCGGAACTCTGAGCTCGAACGTGACCATTACCGATGTGACCGGCGTCGCCACAGTGAATTACACCACCGGTCCGACCACCGGTGATGTCACCATCCGCGCTCAGGTCCACGGAGTGCCGCCGCTGACTTTCCACGTGCACGTCACCTGATCCGGCGGAAAATTATCCGGCCGCTGCTGCTTCCGCCTGATCGAGGTGACGATGCTGATGGCGGGCTACGATCACCAACGCGGAGTACGCGTTGTAGCGCATCTTTCCGCCAAACGGCGACACAATCCTCACTCGATCGATGGGAAGCCCCTCGGCGTTTCGCACGATGGTCAGGAGCTCGGCCTGCAGCCGCACGAAATCCGACAGCAGCTGGTCCCGCGATCTCGTCCCACGCGGCACGAAGTCCGAAGTCGTCTTCACGCGGCCGATCCTGAATTTTCCGATGTGTCGCATCGGACCGATCATCAGCGACATGAACCAGCCGAGCGCATCGCGGCTGTAGTGCATTGTCGTCGCGGAAGATCCCAGCTCTCTGGCCTCGGCAAGCGCGTCACGCAACAACGGGACGTACGCCTCTGACGTGAGATTCAGGTGCTCGACGCAGTTCGCCGCAGACCATTGCTCCGGACCCGGCTTTTTGTTCCAGGCTTGTTCGGAGATGCTGTCTGTCAACGAGCGCAGTCGCGACTGCGCTGATTCCAGAGACTCGCATATCCCCGCCAGCTGTCGCTGCATGGCTATCGAAACCGCGGCGTGGACGGTGCCAGCACGAAGACGTCGCCAGTCACCTCGAGCTTTGTGCCGATCAAATCGTTCGAGTTCGTTCCCGCGTAGACATTGAAGATCCCGGGCTCGACGACCCGCCGCATCTGACGGTCGTAGAGCGACATCGCCTCGGGCGCGAGCTTGAACACGACGGTCCGGGTCTCTCCCGGCTGCAGGGTCACCCGTCTCGCGCCCCTGAGGCTCTTCACCGGCTCCTCCACGCTCGCGACGCTGTCGCGCACGTAAAGCTGCACGACCTCATCGCCGGCCCGGTCCCCGGTGTTCCTCACATCCACCGACACCGTGACTGCATCTCCGGCTCTGATGCTCGATGAGGACAGCCGGAGATTGGAGTACGCGAAGGTTGTGTAGCTCAATCCGTAGCCGAACGGAAACAGGGGAGTCCACGGCAGGTCCAGATACTTCGACGTGTAGTGATTCGCCGAATCCGCGGGACGCCCGGTGTTGCGATGGTTGTAGTAGATCGGAATCTGCCCCGTCGCGCGCGGGAACGTCACCGGCAGCTTGCCGCCGGGGTTGTAAGCGCCGAACAAAACGTCGGCTACCGCGTTGCCGTGCTGACTGCCGAGAAACCACGTCTCGAGAATTGCCGGCGCGTCGTTCACGAGCTCCGGAATCGCCAGCGGGCGTCCATTCATCAGTACTGCTACCACCGGCTTCGATGCATTGGATTGTCGTGCCGCGCGAATGACCGCCAGCGCAAGGTCACGCTGCGATCCGGGCAGCTCGATCGACGCGCGGCTGGACGCTTCGCCGCTCATATCCGCGCGCTCGCCGATCACCAGCACTACTGCGTCGGCGTCCGAGGCAGCGCGCCGCGCCTGGGCAAATCCTGCCGTGTCCACGGTATCGACTGGAGTGCCGCGCACCGAGATGATCCGCACCGATGGTCCAAGCGCGGCCCGAATGCCAGCGGCGATGGTGACGGCCTCGCCGGGCTTTCCCTCCGCCGCCCAACTGCCGAGCACCGCGGCGCTGTCTTCCGCGAGAGGGCCGATCAGCGCGATGGTGCGCAGATCGCGGCGGAGCGGGAGCGTCTTGTCGGAGTTCTTGAGCAGCACTATCGATTCGCGCGCCGCCGTCCGCGCCGCGGCGACGTGCTCGGGCGCCAACGTGTAGCGTCTCTCCCTCGCGCTATCGCTGAAGCGATAGGGATCGCTGAACAGCCCCAACGCGTACTTGAGCATCAGCACGTGCCTGACCGCCGAGTCGACCAGCGCCTGCGGCACTCGTCCGCTCCGCACCAGCGCCGCGAGGCTGTCTGCATACACGGCGTCCGACATGTCGACGTCGATCCCCGCACGCATCCCCAACACACCCGCCTCGCCCCGATTTCCCGCCACACCGTGGGGGATAAGCTCGGAGATGCCGCCCCAATCGCTGATCACCACTCCGCCGAACCCCCAGCGGTCACGCAGCACGTCACGCATCAGCCACGCGCTGGAGTGCGCGGGGGTGCCGCCGATGTCGTTGAACGACGCCATCACCGTCGCCGCTCCTGCCTTCACTCCTGCCTCGTAGGGCGGCAGATAGGTCTCCCACAGCGTGCGCTCCGACAACTCAACGGTGTTGTAGTCGCGTCCGCCCTCGGCGCCGCCGTAGCCCGCGAAGTGCTTCACCGTCGCGAGGAGTGCGTCGCTGGAACCCAGCCCCTGGCCGGCCGCGCCGTGCTGAAAGCCGCGCACTTGCGCCGCAGCCATCACCGTGCCGAGATACGGGTCTTCGCCGGCGCCCTCGACGATGCGGCCCCAGCGCGGGTCGCGCGCGATGTCGACCATCGGCGCGAAAGTCCATGTCACGCCGTGCGCCGTTGCTTCGACGGCAGCGTCCCGCGCCGACATTTCGACTCGTGCCGAGTCGAAGCTCGCGGCCTGGGCAAGCGGAACGGGGAAGATGGTGCGGAAGCCGTGGATGACGTCGAGGCCGAAGAGGAGCGGGATCTTGAGACGCGATTCCCGTGTCGCGATGCGCTGCAGCTCGCGGGTGTAGTCGGCGCCGAAAATTCCGAGGAACGATCCGATCCGTCCCGAACGCACCAGCTCCTCGCCACCCTGGGGAACGCGTGGGCCCGTCTGCGTTCCGAAGCCGGGCAGCTGATTCAGCTGTCCGACTTTTTCGTCGAGCGTCATCAGTCGCAGAATGGAGTCGGCGACCTGCGCGGCGCGCGCGGACCTGAGCGGCGATTCGGGCCGGGCTTGCGCAAGCGCGCCGGCGCATGGCGTCAGAGCGGCGAGAAGAATCGAAAAAAGACGTGATAGCCGCGGGTGCATGGATTATCCGGGAAGGAATTTTGGGGACGGCTCTCCCGACTTTTTCGTCGGAGCGTTCGTCGCGGGCGGAATGAGATCTTTGGCGAGCCTGACGCCGGTCTGCTCGTAGCCGTGATCCTTGTAGAACCCGTGCGCTCGCTGTCGTCGGGTCGCCGAGGTCAGCGAGATCTTGTGGGCTCCGCGCTCGACAGCCCACCGTTCGGCATATTGGACGATCTCGGCGCCGACGCCCCGCCCGCGTGCGTTCTCCTCGACGACGACGGCGGTGAGCCAGGCCGTCGGCTCAGTGGTGTGGAGCGCCTGAAAGAGGTGAACGGTTACGGCGGCGATCACTTCGCCAGCGGGTGTCTCCGCCACCAGAACCGTGCTCCCGGGCCGCGCATAGAGTTTCTCGAGCCGTCCGGGAATTTCGTCGGCATCGCTCGGATATCCGAGCTGGCCAAGCAAGAGACTCAACGCGGCAGCATCCCCGGCCGTGGCGGATCTGATCGTGATGGAGTCCATCTGCCAATTATCCTGCGACAAAGAGCTTCACACAAGCGGCAAACGAACGAACAGCCCGCCAGCGGCGACTACGGGAATTGCAGTGTAACCGGCTACGGTATTGTGCCTGATCGAAAGTCACCCTAGGGTAAAGCATCGGAGGAATCGTCATGACGTCACCAAACCAGAGCAGCGACATCGAAACACGAAAAGTCCCAACGGATCAACTCGAGCAGCTTTTCACGCACTTCACACGGAATTTCCTGATCCGTGAGTCGACCAACAGCGTCGATGTCGAAGTGCTCGGCGCCGATTCCGGCGACCAGTTCGAGGCCGAAGGCGCGAGAATTTTCGGGATCACCTTCGACCCAAAGGAAAACTCGGTGGAGTTCGAGCTCGACGGCGGCGACCACCGCATCATCAATCCGACGGAAGTCTGGGTGGCAGAAGAGCCGGACGGCTTCATCAAGGCGATCGAAGTGGTGCGGGACGACGGCACCCGCGAAGTCGCGCGCGTCAAACGCGGTGGAATCGCGCCGTCGTCATCGGGCAGCGCGACTTCCACGGATTCTGCGCCGGAAAACAGATCGAGCTGACCCACTCATCCCGTACCGCAAGCCGGCGAATCGGGAGGCGATGTTCATGAGGCCCGAGAGACTCAGCGCCTTCAGCGACGGCGTCGTGGCGATCATCATCACGATCATGGTGCTGGAGCTGAAGGTTCCGCACACGGCGACGCTTGAGGCGCTGGCGCCGCTGCTGCCGGTTTTCCTCGCGTATTTGCTCAGCTTCATCATCCTGGGCATTTACTGGAACAACCATCACCATATGTTCGCGCTCACGGATCGCATTACCGGCGGTGTGCTCTGGGCAAACCTGCATCTGCTGTTCTGGCTGTCGCTGATGCCGTTCGTGACGGCGTGGATGGGCGAAAATCACTTCGCCGCTCTGCCAACGGCATTGTATGGCGTGGTGATGGCGCTGGCGGGAATCGCGTACTACATCCTCGAGGCGACCATCATCCGCAGCCAGGGCGTGAAGTCCAGGTTGAAGGCCGCTGTCGGCGGAGAGGCGAAGGGCCTGATCTCGGTGGTGCTTTATCTCGCGGCGATCCCGCTCGCCTTCGTCAACGCGCTCATCTCGGACGCGATGTACGTCATCGTAGCGTTGATGTGGCTGGTGCCGGACCGGCGGATCGAGACCGTGTTCGAGGAGAGCATGGGGGATGCTGCGTGAGCGACGCGCCGCCGGCCGAGTGGGAGAGCGCGACCCGCGATCTCTACACGCGGCTGCTCGAGGCCTGGGACAAGCGCAACGCTCGTGACTTCGCCCTCCTCTTCGCCTCGGACGGCAGCCTCGTCGGATTCGATGGCTCACAGGTGAACGGTCAGCTGGAGATCGGCGCGCATTTGAGCGAGATCTTCAGCCACCACCAGACTCCGCGCTACGTCGGGATCGTTCGCGAAGTGCGGCAGCTCGCTGCCGATTGTGCTTTGCTGCGCGCCAACTCCGGGCTCATTCCGCCGGGGAAGGACGACATCGAGCCGAAGCTAAACGCCGTGCAGTCGATGACAGCGGTGCACAAGGGCGGCAGCTGGAAAGTCGCGCACTTCCATAACACCCCTGCATCGTTCGACCAGCACCCCGAGCTCGCGCGGAAGCTGACCGAGGAGCTGCGCGCGCGCCTCAGGACGATGTCGGCGCGGGAGTGAGGATCTCGGTCAGCTCGAGATCCTCAAAACAGAACGGGGACGTCTTTCGACGTCCCCGTTCCCGCTAACTGGCGCTGAGTGTGGCTAATCAGCTGCAGACAATGGCGCCGGTCGAGTTGTCGCAGGTCTTCGCCGACTGCGAGTGTGAAGCAGTCGCGGTCCAGGTCTGCGGCGGGCCAGCGACAACCGTCGCCGTCACCGTCACGTTCTGCGAAGGCGTAAAGCCCTGCGCGCTGCCGTCGCCCGAGAAGTAGGCGCCGTTGTTGTCAGCAGCATACTGCTCTTCATAAGTCGCAAGGTTGCGCAGGTCGGACTTCATCGCCGCGACGTACGCCTTGTCCTTGGTGTTCGCGAACTTCGGGATCGCGATCGCGGCAAGAATGCCGATGATGACCACGACGATCAGAAGCTCGATCAGGGTGAAACCCTTCTTATTGCTCAGCATTTTCAGCCTCCTCAGCACAAAATGAAATCGGCCCGGTGGATCAGGAATCCGGCCGATGATAGAAGGCCCCGACGACGGGGCGCCGGCGTATAAAGCAACCTGCGCTCCATCACGCGCGCTAGCTCCAAGTAACGTCGTGCCAACGACTTAGGGCTGCGTGGGGGCTTCCCCGCGGGGCCAAGGTCGGTAGCGTTTTGCAAATCCTTGGCAGGTTGCATAGGTCGGTACCGACGCATTTTTCAGCAGCTGAGGGATATTCCGCGAATTCAGGGGCGGGTCATGGATCGTGTGTCCGGGCTGCGGCGCCGCGATATGTTATTGCGTTACCAACAATGCGGAGATCGAAGTGGACGACGAATCGGCAGAGAAGTCGGTGGTTTCGAGACGGGAGTTCGTCGTTCGCGCCGGACAGGCCGGCATTGCGCTGTCGCTGCTTCCACCGAGGCTGCGCGGTATGCTGCGCGAAAATGCTGGCGCAGCCAATCTCACTGCGCTCGAGCACGGTGTTCTCACCGCGCCGGTTTCGCCGGATCTGTTCTCGGGTCTTCGCTGGAGATCGATCGGTCCGTTTCGCGGCGGCCGGGTTGCCGCGGCGACCGGAGTACCGGGCCGGCCGAACGAGTTCTACTTCGGCGCGGTAAACGGCGGCGTCTGGAAGTCGATCGACGGCGGGCGGATCTGGCTGCCGATCTTCGACGGACAATCGACGTCGTCGATTGGGGCGATCACCGTAGCTCCCTCCGCTCCCGACACCATTTACGTGGGAAGCGGCGAGTCCACGCTGCGCGATTCCGTCGGATTCGGGAACGGCGTTTACAAATCGGTCGATGCCGGCAAGACGTGGATGCACCTCGGACTCGAGGAGACCCACCACATCGGCAAGATCGCCGTAGATCCGCGCAATCCGAACAATGTCTTCGTCGCCGCAATCGGAAAGCTCTACGCCGCCAACAAGGAGCGCGGCGTCTTTCATTCCACCGACGGCGGCCGCAACTGGCGCAAGGTCCTTGGCGACGACAACGTCGGCGCGGTGGAAGTCGTGATCGACCCTTCCGACTCGCAAATCGTTTACGCGGGTCTTTGGAATACCCGGCGGCCGCCGTGGTTCACCTACGCGCCGACGAACGGTCCGGGCGGCGGAATCTTCAAATCGACCGACGGCGGCAACAGCTGGACGCGGCTCACCAACGGATTGCCGAAGGAAGGAATCGGCCGCACCGGAATTGCCGTCTCTCCGACCAATCCCAATCGCGTTTACGCGATCGTCGATTGCCTGGTGCCGGAGAGCGCGCCGCAGGTTGAGCCGCCGCTCGGAACTCCGGCCCCGCAACCATCTCCATCGGGCACGAGACCCTCGAGCCCGCCGCCGGGGCAGGGCGGATTCTTTCGCTCGGACGATGCCGGATCGACCTGGACACGGGTCTCCGACGATCCGGCGCTGTGGGGCCGCGGCTGGTACTTCGAGAAAATTGCCGTCGACCCAACGGATCCTGACACCGTCTACGTTCCCAACGTCGCCGTCAACCGAACCCGCGACGGCGGAAAAACATGGGTGGTGCTGCGCGGGTCGCCGGGCGGTGACGATTACCATCAGCCGTGGATCAGCGCATCGGATCCCAACACCATGATCGTCGCCAGTGATCAGGGAGCGGTTATCACCCGCAACGCGCGCGCGGACGATCCGCGCGACGTGACCTGGACGTCATGGCTCAATCAGCCGACGGCGCAGATCTACCACCTGTCAGTGGACTACCGATTCCCGTACTGGGTTACCGGTGCACAGCAGGACACCGGCGCGGTTGCAGTGCGCTCGCGTGGCAAGTTCGCCGAGATCTCGATGCACGACTGGGAGCCGATCGCGCCTGGCGGCGAGAGCGGCTATACCGCCGGCGATCCGCTCCACCCCGGAGTGGTGTACGGTGGCGACGGTCAGCGCTGGAATCTCGACGCCAACATTCCAGTGGAGGGCACCACCAGTCCGAAAGCGCCGGAGCCGGCGCGGAGCGACTGGACCCAACCGCTGGTCTTCTCCAGGGCCGACAAGAAGGATCTCTACTACGCGAACCAGTTCGTCTTCAAGACCAACGACGGTGCGAAGACATGGCATCAGGTGAGTCCCGACCTGACCAGAGCGGAGATCGTGATTCCACCGAACCTCGATGCTGCGGCCGCGGCTGCTACCGACCGCAACGGGAAGCGCGGCGTCGTTTACACCATCGCGCCGTCACCGATTCGCGGCCCGCTGGTCTGGATTGGAACTGATGACGGTCTCATTCACGTCACCTCCGACGAAGGAAAGAGCTGGAAGAACGTGACGCCTGCGGCAATCACGCCGTGGAGCAGAATCACCATGATCGAGGCTTCGCACTTCGATCAGGGCACCGCCTACGCGAGCGTAGATCGTCATCAGCTTCAGGATTTCGGGCCGTACGTCTACCGCACCCGTGACGGCGGCCGCTCGTGGCAGCGCATCACCAACGGCCTTCCCTCCGATGCATACGTGCACGTGGTCAAGGAAGACCCGATGCGCCGCGGGTTGCTGGTCGCGGGTACGGAGCGCGGAATCCACATCTCCTTCGACGATGGAGACAACTGGCAGACATTCCAGCTTAACGTGCCGGTTACGTCGATGCGCGACTTCGAGTTCTATGGAAACGATCTGATTCTGGCGACCCATGGCCGCGGATTCTGGATCCTCGACGATATCGGCTCGCTTCGCCAGCTGAGCGACGCCGTGACGCGCGACGATGCGTACCTGTTCAAGCCCTCCGATGCGATCAACTATATCGAGGGCGGCGACAACGGCACTCCTTTGCAGAAGGACGAGCCGCACGCCGAGAATCCGCCCAACGGCGCGGCCATCGACTACTATCTGAAACGGGCGCCGACTGGTGCCGTAGGGATCGACGTGCTGGACTCGAATGGCGCGGTGGTGGCGAGCTTCAGCAGCGAAGGCCCGCCGAGACAAGCCGGGCGTCGTCGCGCTCCACCATCATCAGTGGGATTGCCACGGGTGTCTCCGCTGTGGCGGTCGCTGGCCGAGCCGCTTTCGGCAGCGCCAGGGATGCATCGCGTGGTGTGGAACGCGCTGCGCGAGCGACCTCGCGGTGCGCCGAGCGCCGATGATGGCGGTCCGCCCGATTCGCGCTACATCGGGAACTTTACCGCGCGACTCTCGGTCAACGGCAAGACGTACACGCAATCGTTCGTCGTGAGGCCCGATCCGCGAAAGGCGGTCGGCGACTAAAGCGCCTGACTTGTCGGGCATAGCGCTTGCCCGATTCCAGGGTATCCCACGCATCGAGGGTAATCTGATGGCGGAAGTGCTGGTGAAATTCGACGTGCCGGTGACCGACCCTTCCGGCCTGCGATACTTCCCCCAGGCGATGGGACGCGAGCGAAGCGATGGACTGTGGGAAGGCTGGATCGAGTTCGTCGGCGCTGACGAGGGCCGTTCGATCGAATCGGGTCGCGAGACCACTCAGCCCAATCGCGCCGATCTCACCTATTGGGCCGAAGGCCTGACGGTCGCGTATCTCCAGGGCGCGCTGGGTCGCGCGCAATCACCCACCGAAGCGATCCGCCCCGCTCGCGTCCAGCGCGAAGCTCCGCGAGCGGGCTAGCTCGCGCCCCATGAAACCGCCGCCCAAGGCGGCCGTATATCCTCCTTGTGTCAGTCTATTGACATAATGTCAATGCATTGACATTATCTCCCCTGCGGCGGATTTCACGCCGCAGGATTGGAGGAGGCTGAATGAAGAAGACTGGACTCGAGAATCTCGGTCGCCGCGAGCGGCAGATCATGGAGATCATCTATCGGCGCGGCCGCGCGAATGCGGCCGAAGTGCTGGCAGACCTCCCGGATCCTCCGACCTATACGGCGGTGCGCGGAATGCTGCGACTGCTGGAGAGCAAAGGCTATCTGCGGCACGATCAGGAGGGCGCGCGCTACGTGTACTTCCCGACCGCCGATCCGGGACGCATCGGCAAATCGGCGGTCCGGCACCTCGTCAGAACGTTCTTCGACAATTCGGCCAGCTCCGCGGTCGCGGCAATGGTCGGCCTGTACGAGGACGACCTGACCGACGCCGATATCGAAAATCTCGAAAGACTCATCGAACGGGCCAGAAGTAAAGGAGGCGCATCATGACCGCGTTTTTACCATCGCTGCTCGCCAAGCTCACCCTGCTTCTCGCACTCGGCCTCGTCGCCGCGATCTGTTTGCGCGCTTCCACCCCCGCGCTCCGTCACATCGTTCTTCTGGCGACGCTGTGCGGAACGATTGCTCTGCCGGTATTGATGCTGGTGTCTCCTGACTGGCGGGTCGCATTGCTGCCACCGGCATCGAACGAGCGCTCGCCACATGTCGTGCGAGCGGCCGATCCGATGAATCCGGCGAATCTCCCCGACGCGGCGCTTGCTACACTTGCGGCGGCGCGACAGTCGGCGACGACTGAAGTGACCGCAGCGGTCGGCGCGATCGGAAGAACGTCGGAACCAGTCGCAACACCAGCGCGCGACTTCGCCGCGATTAACGATTTGCCGCTCATTCCGCTGTTGTGGGTGACGGGGCTTATCGCCGTCATCGCGTGGCTCGGGATCGGTCGGTGGCGGCTTCGGCACATCACCCGCACGGCGTGGCCGCTCGTCGATGCCGAATGGAGCGTCATTCTCGACGAGGAGAAGCGCGCCGCCGGAGTATCGAAGTCTGTAAGGTTGCTATCGAGCCCGGCGGTGAGCACGCCGGTGACCTGGGGCTGGCGCTCGCCGGTCGTGCTCCTGCCGGAGGATGCACCCGATTGGCCGGAGGTCCATCGCCGCATCGTGCTGCGCCACGAGCTCGCTCACGTTTTCCGCGCGGACTCGCTGTCGCAGCTGGTCGCGGGGTTTGCATGCGCGCTGTACTGGTTCCATCCGCTGGTGTGGATGGTCGAGCGCCGGTTGCGCGCGGACTGCGAGCGCGCCTGCGACGACACCGTAGTCTCGCACGGCACGCCGGCCGCCGAGTACGCGGCGCACCTGCTGGAAGTTGCGCGCTCCGCGCGCTCGTTCGGCGCGGCGGGGTTCCTGTCCGTAGCAATGGCGCGTCCGTCGCAGCTCGAGGGGCGACTGTTGTCGGTGTTGAATGAGTCCAGGCGTCGGATGGGGCTCTCCAGAGCGGCGCGGATCATCGCTCTGGCCGCTGCGATCCTCGTGATCGTCCCACTCGCGGCGTTTCGCCCCGTTGCCCGCGCCGAAGGCGAAAAGCCGGCGCGTGCGCATCTCACTGCGATGGCAAAGAGCGGGGCCGTGAAGAGTGACGTGTCCAAAGCAATGGCGCCGGCTTCTCATGCGAAGGCAGCGAAGCTCAAGAAGCCTTATCATGCGGATACAACGTTCCGGCTGTCGGTGCCAGCGAAGAGCGGCGGCACGCTGTCGCTGGATCTGCGCACCGGCGGCGATATCATCGTCACCAGCTGGGATCGTCCGGAGATCGGCGTGCGAGCTTCGCTCGCGGGTCGCGACTGGAGCCGCACGCGAGTCAGTCTCAAACGGACCGCGACCGGCGCCGAGCTGGAGAGCATTTACGAGGGCCCCAGCAACAACGCCAGCTCGCACCATGTCTTCGAGATCACCATCCCGCACGACTACAACATCGAGCTCCGCTCCTCTGGCGGATCGGTCTCGCTTACGGGGCTGAACGGCAGCTTCAGCGGACGCACGGGCGGTGGCGACATCATCATCTCGCAGACGACCGGCGAAGCCGACATCAAGACCGGTGGAGGTGAGGTGCATGTCAGCAACTCGCATCTCAATGGAAGCGTCAGCACCGGCGGCGGGACGGTGCGGATCGAAGGAGTCAGCGGCGACTTCAAGGGCTACTCCGGTGGCGGGCCGGTGATCGTAAGCAAGGGAGGCGGCACCACCGTGACTCGCGCTGGAGGCGTGAACATCATTGCGATGGGCAGTGGGTCGGGCAACGGCGTCGGCGCGACGGCTGTCAGTGCGACGTCGAGCAACGGTGCGGCGACGGCAAGCGCAAGCCCCGGCGGTGTAGTGACTGTCAGCACCGCCGGCGGTGCACTGTCGATTCCATCCGCACCGTCCGGCGCGCGCATCACCACCGGCGGCGGACCAATCACGGTCGGTTCGTCGGCGGGGAATCTCTACGTGCAGACGGGCGGTGGCCGCATCGACATCGGGCCTTCGTCCGGATCGGTTAGCGCCACCACCGGTGCCGGCGACGTAAGTCTCGAGCTGCAGGGCGCAACGGGTCACACGGTGGGCGTTTTCTCGGGCAACGGCAACGTAAGCCTGCTCGTGCCAGCCAACCTGAACGCGGAGCTCGATCTCGAAACCGCCTACACCAAAAACCTCGGTCACAAGACGAGGATCATCAGCGATTTTCCGGTCCAGATCACTGAAACCGAGGACTGGGATAACCGCGCGGGCACGCCGCGGAAATACGTCAGGGTGCGCCAGACGGTTGGCCGGGGCGGTCCTGTGATTCGCGTAAGAACCGTCAACGGCGACGTCGTCCTGCGGCGTAAAGACTAGGCGGCCCGCCCGGCCCTTGCCGGAAGCCGGGCCAAAAAACCGGCTATTGACAAACGACGGCTTCTGTTGAATTTTCAGCACGGTTGATTTTTCAACACCTTTCACGGCCCGGCCTTCGGGCGACCCCATGGCTGCCACAGTGATGCCGAAACAAACAGACGCAACACCAGCGACCGCCGCGCTCTCCCGGCGCGAGAGACAGGTAATGGACATCCTGCACCGCCGCTCCGGGGCGACTGTCGCCGAGATCATGGCGGATCTGCCCGATCCACCGACCTATTCGGCGGTGCGGTCGGTGCTGCGCATCCTCGGCGAGAAGGAGCTGATCAAGCACCGCGAGGACGGACCCCGCTACATCTACTATCCCGCCAAGCCGACCGAGACAGCGCGCGAGGATGTGCTCGCGCACGTCGTCCGCACCTACTTCGGTGACAGCACCGAGCAGGCGGTGACAGCATTACTCCGGATGTCCGATGTTGACCTGAGCGACGCCGAGATCAAGCGGCTGCGCAACAGCATTCGCCGCGCGCGGCAGAGCGGGAGGTAGCACCGATGTCATCTACGATTTTCTCGACGATCGCCTCATCCCTCAGCGGACCCAGTACATCGATGATCCTGTTGCTGGTGAAGGCGACCGTGATCCTGCTGCTCGCAATCGCGATAACGCTCACCATGCAGCGGACTTCCGCGGGCGCGCGGCACCTTGTGTGGCTGGTGTCGCTGTCCGGATTGCTGCTCGTACCCGCGCTCGCCGCGTGGTCGCCGATCTCGTTGCGCATTTTGCCTCCCGAGTCCGGGGCAGTGAGGGGCCAGGCGCCCGCGACAAGCAGCGCGCCGGTCGCGCTGCGTGCCGGATCGGATCAAAGCGCCACGATTGGCGCACCGAGTGTCGCGACCGCCGATGCAAATCACTCGACGCGCGCCGCGTCAACGGAATCGGCTTCGACGTCGCCACTGCTCAGCGGCCTGTCGATCGTTTTCGTTATCTGGGCGGCCGTCATGCTGGTCATCGCAGCGTGGCTGGGCTATGCCGCGATGCTGGTGAAGCGCATCGTGAATCGCTCGCGTCCGCTCGATTCTGAGGACTGGCTGAACCCGCTTTGGGAAGTCTCGGACAGACTCTCGCTCGAGGAGCCGCCGCGGCTGCTGCGCAGCGAGGACGCCAAGATGCCGTTTGCCTGCGGTGTTTTCACTCCGACCATTGTGTTGCCGGCAGAGTGTGACACCTGGTCGCTCGACCGCCGGCGTGCAGTGTTGCTCCACGAGCTCGCACACGTGCGGCGCCACGATCTCGTCGGTCACACCCTCGGCCGGCTCGCGTGCGCGTTCTACTGGTTCCACCCGCTCGTCTGGACGGCGGCAAAGCAGCTTCGCGCCGAGAGCGAGCGCGCTTGCGACGATCTCGCCCTGGCGTGCGGCGCGCGCGCGACCGACTACGCCGAGCATCTGCTCGACATTGTTACAAGCGTTCGCAAGGACGCCACGCCTTCCGTTGCGTTGGCGATGGCGCGCCGCAAGGAATTCGAGGGGCGCATGCTCGCCATTCTCGATCCGGAGCTGCGTCACGTGAGTCCGAGCCGCAGGCAGTCGCTGGGATTGATTGCGTCCCTGGCGATGATCGCGATCGTGGTAGGTGCCGCCGCGCCGGCGCCGCGCGCTACAGCCGCCCAGAAATCGGAAGTCGCCACCGCACCGACCGCAACGGACAGTCTCGAGCTGGCGACATCGCAGAAGCTGCCCGACGCCAAGGGTTACCCGGATTCGCGTGAGATCATCGATGGCTCGAAAACTCACCAGTCCTTACAGACATCGACGATTCAGCGCACCGTACAAAGGACGCTGACCAGTACGCTGCAGAAGACTGTGCCGGACTATTTGCAGAGCGTCATCGAGCAGGCATCGACGGCGGTCAAGCCGGCGGTGATCATGGATGCGCTGACCAAAGGCAGCTCCAAGGCGCAACGTGACACGGACGAGCGGCCGGTGCTGCTGGCGCGCATTCTTGCCACCGACACCAGCGCCGAGCTGCGTCGAATCGCCGCGTGGGGATTGGCGGAGTACGCCGACGAGCAGGTAGCGGTCGACGCTCTCGCCAACGCATTGCGCCGTGATTCGAATGCAGACGTTCGTGAGATGGCGGCGTGGGCGCTGGCTGAAGGCGACCGTTCTTCGGTTGGCCAGCAGGCCCTCGCTGCAGCGCTGCGAGGCGATGCGAGCACTGATGTGCGAGCGCGCGCAGCATGGGCACTGGGCAACGTTGGCGACCGCTCGTCGGCCGACGCGTTGGCGGGCGCACTGTCCGACAAGAGTGTTGATGTGAGAAAGCGCGCTGCCTGGGCACTGGGCAACGCCGACCTCAGGCAGGCTCCGCCGGCGCTGATCAATTTGCTCAACGATCAGGATCCGGAGATGCGCGAGCTGGCGGCCTGGGCGCTGTTCCAGATCGAAGACCCGGCAGCGATTCCGGGTCTGGAAGCCGCTCTCAAACGCGAACAGGACAAGGATCTGCAGGTCGCGTACATCAGAGCCCTCGCGGCGGTCGGTGAAAAGTCCGTCGACGCACTGAAGGGTCTGCTGGAGTCGAAGGATCAGGAGATCAGAACGATCGCGGTGCGCGCTCTCGCTGGGGGGCATGCGACGGGTCCATGGCCGCGGCCCTGGCCCGAGCCGCGCCCGTTTCCGAACTAGTACTCGGAGAGGGCGCTCCGATGAGCGCCCTCTCTTTTGAACAGCAGTGCTGATTTTTCAACTTACCCGCACGAGGCGGGAACCATGAACGGAGCAACGATGCAACGACTGATAGGAATGACACTCGCGACGCTTGCGTTCTCGTCACTGAGCGGAGCGCCGATAGGCACGCGGGCCGGCGAAATGTCGGGAGGCTTTGAAGCAGGCAGCGTCGATGGGCGATCGACCGCGGCGCCGATCGATGTCGCCGCGCTGCTGACCGCGGCGCGTGGTGCGCCGCCGATGATCTGCTCACTGGCTTCCCGCGCGGTGAACAACTGGGGCTGGGGAAACGGCAGCGATGCCCCCGTCACGCCGCTCACACCAGTGGTGGCGACGAGCGATGATCGTCGTTTCCGCGACGCGCTGTCTGCGGCCGACATTCAGAAATTGTTCGAAGGATTGGGGTCGGACGACGCCTGCGTGCGCGAGCTGTCCGTGCGATTGATCGGCACCCAGAAAGCCGAGGCCGTCGGAGGCGATCTCGTCACCCGCCTCGGCTCGGCGGATCCGGGCATGAAGACCGTGGCCGCGCTCGGCCTCGGTCTCGTCGAAGCACCGAACGCGGTCGATCCACTCATTCGCACGCTGCGCGATCAATCCACCGATGTGCGCGCCAACTCTGCGTGGGCGCTCGGCCGCATCGAAAATGGTCGCGCGCTGAGCCCGCTGATCAATCTTTTCAGCGACGACGCCGAGAAAGTTCGTGAAGCGGCAGTCGCCGCGGTCGGTCACATGGAGTCGACGGCCGCAGTCGGCGCCCTGATCAAGGTCGTGCGCGAGGACAACGCAGCGTCGGTGCGCAGGGTAGCGGCGTGGGCGCTGGGGAATATGGAAGCTCGCGAAGCCGTGGACGCCCTCACCGGTGTGCTCGCGCACGACGCCGACGCCAGGGTCAGGGAAATGAGCGCCTGGGCGCTCGGCAACATCCAGGACCGGCGCGCGGTGCCTGCGCTCAGCGCGGCACTTCGCGGCGATTCTGAGGAAAGAGTGCGTGAGACCGCGGTCTGGTCGATCGGCAACCTCGAGGATCGGTCATCGCTGGACGTTCTTGCAGCGGCGACCGCCGACCGCAATCCCAGTGTACGCGGTACAGCGGCGTGGGCGATTGGTCAGCTCGACGAGAACGTGAAGGCGCCGCCGGGACTGCTGCGACTGCTCACCGACGACAACACCGACGTGCGTCTCAAATCTGCGTGGGCGCTCGGGCAGCTCGAGGATGTATCAGCGTTGCCGGCGATTCGGGATGCGCTCAAGGTCGAGAAGAACGATCGAGTGCGCCGCGCGTTGATTCGGGCGATGATGAAATCCGGGGAAAGTTCCCAGGAAACTCTTACGCAGCTACTCAGCTCCACCGACCCAGCGGTTCGCGAAGCCGCGGTGCGTGGCATCGCGGGTGCTCGGTCCTTCGATCCATGGCCATGGCCGTGGCCGCGTCCGCGTCCCTTTCCGTGAGATCGAAGATGCCAATGATACGCGCAGCTCTGGCGCTGGCCGCACTGGCCTGCGCCGAGCCGACGGCGGCGCCGACCGACACCATGAACGCGGTGGTTAATAGATCCGCGTCCAGCAGCTCGTTCTCGATCAATACCACGACAGGTACTGTGTACGTTCGGCTCACCGCGCCACGGTCGGGCGATGCGGAAGCACCACACGCATTCATGCACCGGATGTTCGCCAGTGCCGATGCGGCCGGTGCGCGGCGGCTGGTGGTCGATCTACGCGGGGTCAGCGGCACCGATGCCCGTCTCGCCGCGCCACTCGTTCACGGAATCGTCGCTCGCGATCGGTTCGCGCGGGCGGGCGGGCTGATCGTCGTCACCGGATCGAACACCTTCTCGGCGCTGCAAGCGACGGCGACGCTCCTGGGGCAATATGCGGCGCCCCAGTTCGTGTCCGACTATCCCGCGCTCTAGCGCTCTTTCAGAGCCTGACGCAGCACGACACCGTCGATCTTCTCGCCCGGCGTAACGCCGGCAACCGCGGCGAGGGTGGGGGCAAGATCGACGGTGCGCACGAACTCGCCGTAGCGCCCCGGCGCGAACCACGGCCCACTGAAGATCAGTGGAACGTTGGAGTCGTAGTTGTAAGGCGAGCCGTGGGTGGCGACGATTCCACCGAAGATGCTGAGCGGTGTGAGGGTGATGACCATCTCCACGTTGCCGTTGGCGGGCAGTTGGTGGACCCAGCGCCGGGCGACGGGATCGTTGATGGTGTCGCCGCGCAGCAGATCCCGCAGCCGATCGACGCGCGCGATTCCGGGCAGACTTCTGACCTGCGTCGCGAACACCGTGAGCACGCTGTCCACGCCGGCGCGCCGACTCTTCGCCAGGGACGGATCGACGATTACCATGTGCCCGTCGAGACCGATCAGGGTGGTGTCGAGGTTGGCGAGCGCGGCGATTCCCGTCAGGCCGTCCGCGAGGGCGGCCGCATTGACGCGCGTCGGCGCAGGTCTCACGGATTTCGCCACCAGCTCGGGGATGGTTCCACTGCCGTGATCTCCGCTCAGGGCAATCGCAATGCGCGTTGAATCCCGCAGCCTGAACAGGGAATCGAGAAACACGCCGAGGTTGCGATCGAGGCGGAGGATGTTGTCGTGCATCTCCCGTGAGTCGGGACCGTAGCTGTGCCCGATTACATCTGTCGCCGAGAGGGAGATTGCGAGCACATCGGTGTGCGGTCCTTTGCCGAGTCCGAGCGCATTGACGCCGGCCAGGGCGAAGTCCAGCGTCACCGCGTCCATCCACGGCGAGCGTCTGATCTGATTTGCGGCCTTGTCGCCTTCAGGCGGAAGGGCGTGGGGGAAGACAACATCGTGCCCTCCCATCTCGACGCTGACGCTGTCCGCTTCGTGGTACGCGCTGTCCGGAAGCAGCAGCGTCCAGCTCTTGCCGGCGAAGCTTTGCGGCTCGTGTCGCGCGTTGAATGCGTTCACCCAATCGGGTAGGGTGTCGCGGTAATAAGTGCTGGTGGTGAAGCGGCCGTCCGGGTAGTACCAGTAGACCTCGGAGTGCGACCGACCGATCGGCAAAATCGCCGCCCGATCCTTCATCGACACCGAGAGCGCGCGGGATCGCGGGTCTCTCGCACGCAGCCAATCGACCAGGGTCGTGCCCTGGAACCGCCGCGGAGACGCACCGACGCCTTTCGGCGCTCCGACGAGCAGGGTCATCGGGTCTTCGACGCCCGACCAGTTCGCGATGATGCCGGTGGAGCGGGGAAAGCGTCCGGAGAGAAGGGTCGCGTGTCCGGGAGCAGTTTCGGTGAGCGCGTGGTCGTGATGCGCATTGGTGAACCACGCTCCGTGTGACAGCCGCGCCAGGCCGCCCTGGAGCTGCGGGCCGAAGCGATCGATGTAATCGCCGCGGAACTGGTCGACGCTGATCAGGACGATCAGCGAAGGTGCTGGAGGATTGCTCGCCTGGCAGGGCGCGCGGTGCGCCAGCAGCGAAATCGCGATGAGCGCCGGGATTAGTTGTCGCATCCGGCAATCATACCTGATGCGCCGCCCAAGGCAACTATGGCGCGTTCGGCCGGTCGCCCCGATATTCGAGCGCCCTTTCAGGGCCCGACAGCATCGACGTGGAGGCGGTATGCGCATGCGATCCGTGCACCCCTTGATTGCCGCGGTCTGTTTCATCGACGCGGCATATTTTGCCGGCCCCGCCGGCGGCCAGGACTCGGTGAAGGTGGCGAGCGCAGCGACAGCCACGGCGCACGGCGCTCAGGATTCGACGAAGGCCCGATCGGCCTCCGCTTTCTTCGCATCCGAGCAGCCGCTCGAGGTCACCTTTACCACCAACATCGGAAAGATCCGCGGCGACAGGCGGGCCGATCCCCCATGGCGTCCCGCGACGCTGTCGTACAAGGGCGACAGCGGCAGCGCTGTGACGGTGCCGCTGGAGGCGCGGACGCGCGGCATCTGGCGTCTCAAGATGTGCGACTTCCCGCCGCTGCGTCTCAACTTCAAGGGCGAGACGACCAAGGGAACGATCTTCCACAAGCTCGACAAGCCAAAGCTGGTGAGCTACTGCCAGGACAACGATCTCTACGAGCAGTACATCCTGCAGGAGTATCAGCTTTATCGCATTTACGGCCTGCTCACTCCGGTGAGCCACCGGGTGCGGCTGCTCAAGTTCAATTATGCCGACAGCGGGAGCGGAAAGATTCGCGCGAAGCGATACGGATTCATCATGGAGGAGCCGAACGCGCTGGGTGCCCGTCTGGGCGGAAGGGTGCTCGAGCAGAAGGGCGCGTTACCCGCCGATCTCGATCCTTTCCAGGATGCGCTGTTCGGCGTGTTCCAGTATTTCATCGGCAACACCGATTTCTCCATTGGTGCGCTTCACAACGTCGAGCTCTTTTTCGGCACCCAGGGTACGATCGCGCCGGTGCCCTACGATTTCGATTTTTCGGGAGTGATCAATGCGCGGTATGCGATCCCCGATCCGAGTCTGAACATTCCGAACGTGCGGCAGCGGCTATTCCGTGGCTACTGCACCGATCCGGCGGAATACGAAAAGGTCTTCGCGTTGTTCAACGAGAAGAGGCCGGCGATCTACGCGCTTTACAGCGACTCGATCGGCAAGCTCATCGATCACGGTACGGTGAAGTCGACGCTCCGCTACTTCGACGATTTCTACAAGACCATCAACGATCGTCACGCGGCGAAGGACGCGATCATCGAGCCCTGCATTGGGCGCGGGCACTAGCTGACGCTGGGTCGCGGGCGGCCGGCGTTTAGCCGAATGATCGACTAAACGCCTCGCTCGCTAATTCGATCTGCTACTCGACCTGCGGCGTGCTGTTGTTGGTGCCCGCCTTGATGACTTCGTCGATGTAGAAGCGGACCGCGTTCGGGTATCCTGACTCACACGGCTTGAGGCCGGCGAATTCGCCGTCAGTGCCCGTGAGCTTGGTGATCTCGGCGACCACCTCACCACGTGTCATGGTGAGTTTCCTGCCCGCCTGGGCGCGCAGATAGGTATTCGCGACCGCGGGTGCGGCAGCACAGCTCTGCTGGACGGCGGCGGTCGAATGGTGTGCGGTTGGCGCGGTGGCCCCAGCGGTGGCAAATGCTGCGAATGCTGTTGCGACTGCGGCGAGTTTGATTCGGTTCATACGTTTATCCTCGGTTGCGGTAATGAACTCGCCCCGTATTTCGCAAAAACCGCACACCCGGCGCGCAATAACGCGTAAGCCAGACGGCTTAATTCGCCGTTGCCCCGCAGCGAGACTTTAGGCCACTAACACTTGACGACGATCCAATACTGATGGGTAGTCGTATCGGGCAGTATTTGGTTGATGGTTATGGTGCACATACCCTGGCCGCCAAGGACGGCGACTGAATCCGACTGCTTTGCGGCCTGACCGCCGAGCACCGCGACGGAGTCTCCTTGAACCAGCGTGAAGGTAGCCCCGCCGGGAACTTGAAGTTCGGGCTTGTTTGAACACGCGATAGCCAGGGTTGCGACGAGCGTCCCGCCTAAGAGCCTGAACATTTTTACCTCCTCAAATGGTGAGACATCAGTACAGCGCTTCAACGACTGCGGTGCGTGCCATCGGTTGGCTGCTGGAAAGGACGCCCTAAACCCGTCGGACGAAGCAGCCCGAGCTTTCTCATTGCTGGCGCGTATGCGAGTCCCCTCAAGGCCAAATGCCCCGGTGGCATTCGGGTCGGGCTGAGCATCAGCTTCAGCAAAATCGCGCTCGAGTCAGGCTTGCCGAGGTTTGCATAGGCTTTGGCAGCGACCCACCGCAGCAAGTAGTTGTCGGGACGATCGAGCATGGTAGGATCGAACTCCCCCGAGAGGGCGACCGGTCCGATGCGTTCAGCCACAGCGCGCCATTGGCCAGCATCCGCCGCGAGCATTGCTTCGATCAACGTCGGTCCGTTCCCAACCACGGCGAGACTGCTCCTCGAGAGACCGTTTACTCGGCCGAGCATCTTGCGGGCAGATGCCGTATCGCCCGCGGCCGCTGCCCACAATGCGCGGAGCATGTCCGCAGGCATCGTTGTGTCGGAGGGCACCAGATTTGGTGGCCGCGAAATTGGTGTATCGCCGGCAATCGCGAGTAGGAGGCGCGCGCGCTCATACCAGCGAGCGATTGCTCCGGTAGAGGCGTTTGCCTCCATACGAAGTACGCTGTCCGCCGCGCCGACCTCACCGCGCGCCGCAAGCGCGGACGCGTGAGCGGTGATCGCATTGAGCCGGAAGACCGCCGGTGTCGCAGGTGTCGCCAGCACGGTTGAGGCGACGGAGTCGGCTGACGCCCATCGCGCATCGGCCATCGCGAGCATGATTCGCACGTATTGCGCGAATGGACCGGACAAGTCCTTGAGTGTCTGCTCGGCTTCGGAGCGACGCCCAAGCACAACCTGTATCGCCGCGAGGTTCAGCAGTATCGGCTGAATGATGCCCCGGCCAAACGGATTTGCGTCCGCTGCATTCTGAAAATCGGTGGCTGCGCCTTCATAATCGCCGAGCGCAGACCGATAGAGGCCGCGGTTGCTCAAGCCAACTCTCGAGTAGGGCGTTTCGGCCAGGTACAAGTCGTACCATTTCACAGCAGCCGCGACGTTGTGATCGAGAGCGTAGGCCACGTCGCCTTTGAGTCGATACTGTTCTGCAGGCGAGAGCCTCTGCGGGAGTGAGAGGGCTCGCGAATAGGCGAGGCGTGCGGAATCGATTTGACGAACCGTGAGGTAGTTCGCGCCGAGTGCTACCCACGCGGGAACGAAGCCGGAATCGAGTGCGAGCGCGCGCTGTAGCAGATGGGTACTACCTGAATAGTCGCCTCGCATCAGCATCCGGTCTAACGCCTCGGAGTAGTACCGGTAGGCGTCAAATGACGGGGTGGCTACATCGCGGAGTGGTCGTACTTCCGCGATCTCACTGTGGCGCTCACCCAGTTGGGCGCGCAGCTGCCTTACTTCGTCATCGGCCGCGCTGACGAGACCGTCTTGCGGGTGCGGTCCACTCGCGGTCGCAGCCGCTGAGGCGAGCGCGTTTCCCTTTTCCGCGCTCACAACATGCGCAACCAGCGAATAGCCTGATCCGAGGGGCTGAATCCCGCCCACGAGCACCGCCCGCACCGAGCTTCGCTGGGCTAGCTGCCGCGCGAGATCCACATCGACAAAGGTCGTTTCCGGAATTCCCGCCAGTCGCATTACTTCATTCAGCTGGCGACGGTCCATCAGCCTCACGAACTGCGACTGGCCGAGCGCAGCGGTAACCAGGTCGCGGTAGGCGCTCGCAATGCCCGGATCGTTTGCTGGCCCGTCGAAATCCGCGACGAGAATCCAGTCGTTCTGCTCCAGTGGGCCGGCGAAGATTTTTTTTGCCAGGACCAGCACGCCAAGCGTGCCAATGACCAGAACTGCCGCGATCGCAGCCAATTTGCGTTTGCCACGAAGTCTGAAGCGCGGCTTTTTCTTTCCGTACGATCTCAGCGCCTGTGATAGCGCCGCTGCCGATGCAAAACGCGCCGCCGGAACTTTACCGAGTGCTTTCCTGACGATGTTCTCGATCTCTTCAGGAACATCGGGCCGCACCAATCGCAGCGACGGGATTTCGGCCGCGGCGTGACGCGCCACGATTGCCTGGACGGTTCGTCCGGTGTACGGCGGCTCACCCACCAGCATCTCATAGAGCACGCAGCCCACCGAGTAAATGTCGCTGCGCAGCCCGATCTCGCTCTCGCCGAGGCCCTGCTCGGGGCTCATGTACTGCGCGGTACCGATCACGACGCCACTGGAGGTGAGAGACTCCCTCGCCGACGCGGTCACTGCGCGCGCGATTCCGAAATCCGCGACGATCGCGTGTCCGCCTTGCAGCAGAATGTTCTCGGGCTTGACGTCGCGATGCACGATGTTGTGCTCGTGCGCGTAGTGGAGGCCGTCGGCGACGTCGCACGCAATATTGATCGCCTCTTCGAGTGGCAGCTGCCGCTCGCGTTGCAAGCGATCGCGCAGAGTCTCACCCTCGATGAAGGGCATGACGTAGTAGAGGAATCCGGCGGCCTCGCCGGAATCATGGAGGGGCAGGAGATTCGGGTGGGTCAATTGCGCGGAGATCTCGATCTCGCGAAGAAAGCGCGCCGCGCCCACTGCCAGCGCAATCTCCGGCTTGAGGATCTTGATCGCGACCCGACGGCGATGCTTCAGGTCTTCGGCGAGAAAGACAGTTGCCATCCCGCCCCGACCAAGCTCATGGTCGAATCGATACCGGTCGGCCAGCGCAGCTTTCAGCGCGGCCAGCGGGTCGCCGTGCCCTTCCTGCATGCAGGTCCCCCGTGCGCAACGGCGTAACATGGGAGGACTGCGGGGGATACGCCAGAGTAAATACTGAGGGCTGAACTGAAGAATACCGGCGGGCGGCGGGGGGCGGGCCGGCCCGAGGCCGGGGGCTGATTGCCCAAAGATCAAGGAAGACTACCAGCTAATTGCTGTGAGCGGAGCGGCTGGCGGCGCCGAGCATTGGTTGGAAAACAGCACTCGAAAGCGACGCCACAGAGCTCGTCCCAACATTTCCGGATTTCGGCGATGCAGTTCACCCAACCCGAGCTCGGAGCCGCTAGCTGCTCCGCCCATTGCCCCCAGCTGGTAGTCTTCCTTGATCTTTGGGCAATCAGCCCCCGGCCTCGGGGGGGGCCCGCCCCCCGCCGCCCGCCGGTATTCTTCAGTTCAGCCCTCAGTCCGCAGTCAACGGATTTGCCTCCCAACTCGTACCCCAAAATGGAGGCACTTCGATGGCAAAGCAGCGTCCGGACCCCATCCGCAGCTCACTCAACCGCTACAGTCTGGCAGTCGGCGCGACGTCGGTTGCGCTCGCGGCCACCCTGATCCTCCGCCGCTACGGCCCGGCCCCGAGCTTCCTCTTTTTCGTCCCCGCGGTCGCGCTCTCTGCGTGGTATGGTGGCATCGGACCGAGCGCCGTCGCCACGATCGTCTCCCTGCTCCTCATCGACCTCAATTTCTTCGCGCCGGGCGGCTCACTCAGCATCGACCGGGTCGAAGGCACCGAGATCGTCGCGTTCCTGATCGTGGCGATCACCATCACCGCCACCATGGCAGCGCTGCACCACGCGAGAGCGCTCGCCGAATCACACGCCCGCGAGCTCAAGCGCCTCAATGAAGAAGTGGGGCGCAGCTACGACGCCGAGCGCGAGCGCCGGCACGTCGCCGAGGTCGTTGCGCAGGCGCGCGAAGAAGTCCTCGGCGTCGTTGCGCACGATCTGCGCAATCCGCTCAACGTCATCATCTCGAGCACCGATCTTCTGCTCAACGAAGATCTCGATCGCGCGCGCCGCACGGAGCTGCTCGAGGTCGCGCTGCGCGCCGGCCGGCGAATGAATCGGCTGATCGGAGACCTGCTCGATACCGTGCGACTTCACGCGGGAAAGCTCACCCTGGATCTCGAGGATGTCGCCGTCGCCACGATCTTCAAGGACGCCGACGACATGTTCAGGCCGCTGGCCGAAAAGCGCCAGATCAGCATCGAGATAGCGCCGGCCGCGGACGGGCTCGCCGTCCGCGCTGATCCGTTGCGGGTCTCGCAGGTGCTCGGCAACATCCTCGGCAACGCTCTGAAGTTCACGCCTGAGCGCGGCAGGATCGTCCTGCGCGCGAGCTCGAACGGTCGCCAGGTCAGGATCGACGTCATCGACAATGGCCCGGGAATCAGCGCCTCGGATCTGGAGCACCTGTTCGACAACTTCTGGCAGGCACAGCGCAACGACAACCGTGGGGTCGGCCTCGGCCTCGCGATCGCGAAGAGCGTCGTAGAAGCGCACGGCGGCAGGATCTGGTGCGAGAGCACGCCGGGCAAGGGAACTACTTTCTCGTTCACGCTGCCGATCACCACTATTAAAGCCGCGAATCTGCACGCCGTCGCTTGACCGTGTGGTGATAGCGCCTTTGCTTTGAGACCAATGCTCAAGGCAAGAATTCGCGCCGTGCTGCTCGAGTCCGCGCTGTTCGGCGCCGCGGTGATTTCCATCGTCGGCTGTCGCGGCGAGCCGGCGTCGGTGGAGGATCTCTATACCACCCGCATGCTCGGCCTCAGTTACCTGCAGAGGAATCAGCTGCCGCAGGCGGAGTCCGCGTTCACCAAGCTGACCAAGCTCGCGCCCGACGATCCACTCGGCTACGCCAATCTCGGGTTGACCCACCTTCAGGCGGGCGACTTCAAGGACGCCGAAGACGATCTCCTGCACGCGCGAAAGCTCGACCCCCGCAGCGCCGAGATTGGTCTCGCACTAGCGCGGTTGTACTCGCTGACGGACCGCGCAGCCGAGGCCCGCACGACGCTGGAGAAATTGCGTCAGGACAGCACTACAAATCCGCACGTTCTTTATGCCCTGGCCCAGCTCGAGTCGCAGCAACGCGACGACGGCTCGCTGCAGCGGTACGAGGCGCGACTGAGGGATGTGCTCGCTGTTGCGCCCGCGAATCTGGTGGCGCGGCTCGAGCTCGTCGACGCGCTGGTGAGCGAGGGCGCGGCAGACAGCGCCGTGCAGCAGCTGGAAGAGGTGAGACGCATTCCGCCCGAGCTGCCGCAACAGGCGCGAACGTATCTCGATAGCACCATCCAGCTATTGCGCGCCGGAAAGACTGGTGACGCGCGCCCAGTGCTCGATCGATTTCTGAGCGTGGTGCAGGTGACGTCGCAATACCAGGCGTCGATGGAAGATGTGAAATGGACGGAGGGCCCAATCGCCGGGCGGCCAGTGTTGACTTTCGCGCCCAAGACGTTCATCACGCTTCACGGCGTGCGCGACAAGCCGACGGTGGACATGGCAAAGTTCGTCGATGTGACCGACGAATCCGGTGTCGCCGGTGGAGTAGCGGCGAGTGCGGGTACGGCGAGCGCGAAGAGCTCGAGCGCCGCGGCGCTTGCCGTCGGGGATGTCGACGGTGATGGCACCGATGACCTGTTCGTTTCTCGCGATGGTGGAGCGCGTTTCTATCGGGTGCAGGGCGGCTTCGTGCGCGACGCCACCCAGCGCGCCAAGCTTCCGGGTATGGCGGCGTCGTTTGCGACCTTCGCCGATTTCGACAACGACGGCTGGCTGGATCTCTTTGCTATCGGAGCCGACGGCCGCGCTCGACTGTTCCACAATCGCGGCGACGGGACGTTCGACGACGCGACGGCGAAAGCCGGCATCTCGGCTACGCGCGCCTCGACTAAGGGGATCTTCGTCGATCTCGATCATGATGGCGATCTCGATCTCCTGATGACCGGTGGAACGCAGCCGATCGTCTTTCGCAACAATCTGGACGGCACCTTTACCGATGCGACCGCGGCTTTCGGCATCCCTGACGGACAGGTTCGCGATGCAGCTTATGCCGACTTCGATGGCGACGGACGCGTGGATCTCGTGCTTGCCACGGACACCCAGGGACTCACGCTGCTGCACAACGGAGGCGCGCAGCGATTCAGCGCGGTTCTGAGTCCGAGTGGCTTGCCGACCACCGGTGGCTTTGGCGTGGTCGCCGTCGGCGATTACAACAACGACGGCTTTCTCGACATCCTCGCCGTCGCAAAGGACGGTACGGCCACGCTGTGGCGCAACAAGGGCGACGGGCGCTTCGCCCGCGACGAGTCCTCAGGCGCGGTAGAGAGCCCGGGCGCCGGCGGCGCCTCGACCGCGATCTTCGTCGACTACGACAACGACGGCTGGCTCGACCTGCTGGTGGGAAGCGCATCGGGCTCGAAGCCGGGACTGGCTCTGCTCAGAAACGATGGGACGGGGAAATTCCTCGACCGCTCGGGCGTGTTGCCTGCGTCGGTGAAGGCGAGCGGTGCGACGAGCATCGTCGCGACCGACGTGGACGAGGACGGCGACGAGGATCTCTTTCTCACCGACGCGGCGGGCGCGCCGCACCTGCTGCGCAACGATTTCGGCAACAACAATCTCGCGGTGAACGTCGAGCTCAAGGGACTGCGTAACGGCAGCGGCAAGAACAACGCGCTGGGGATCGGCGCGCGGCTCGAGCTTCGAGCGGGCAATATCTACCAGACGCGGGTAGCGACCGGACGGGTGACACACTTCGGGCTCGGGCCGCACCTCAAGGCCGACGTGCTCCGCATCGAATGGCCCAACGGCGTGCCGCAGACGGTTTATTTCCCCGGTTCCGATCAGGACGTCGTGGAGCGCGAGATGCTCAAAGGATCGTGCGCGCTCGCCTACACCTGGGACGGGAAGCAATTCCGGTTCGTCACCGACGCGATGTGGCGCAGCGCGCTCGGCATGCCGCTCGGCCTGATGGCGGGAACGGGAGCCAGCGCGTTCGCTCCCGCTGGCGCGTCCCAGGAATATCTGCGCATTCCCGGTGACGCGCTCGTGCCCCGCGACGGACGCTACCTGCTGCAGCTCACCGAGGAGCTTTGGGAGACCGCGTACGCCGATCAGGTGAGACTTCTCACCGTCGATCATCCCGACTCGATCGACGTCTTCGTCGACGAGCGCTTCGTGCCGCCAGGCGAAGTGAAGCTGCGGCTCTACCAGATCGGCCACCGCGACTATCCCCGCACTGCGGTGGACGAGCGCGGCAACGATGTGCTGTCGGAGCTGCGCAAGAGCGACGACGTGTACGTGTCCAACTTTACTCCAACAAGATATCAGGGCGTAGTCCAGTCGCACGATCTCATCCTGGACCTCGGCGACTCTGCGGGCACTCCCGGCACCTACCTGTTCCTGCGCGGCTGGATCTATCCGACCGACGCGAGCATCAACGTCGCTCTCGCGCAGCAATCAGAGATCAAGGTTGCCGCGCCTTCGCTCGAGGTGCGGGACGCCGGTGGGAAATGGCGGACCGCGATTCCGAGCATCGGATTCCCGTCGGGCAAGGACAAGACGATGGTGATCGACATCGCGGGGAAGTTTCCGACCCGCGATCACCACGTGCGCGTTCGCACCAACATGCAGATCTACTGGGACGAAGCGTTCACGGCGCGCGACATCGCGAACGGCCCGGCAAAGATTGCGACGCTTGCGCCGATGTCCGCGGATCTGCACTACCGCGGCTTCTCGCGGATGTACCGGAAGGGCGGCCGCTACGGCCCGTACTGGTTCGCTTACGACGAGGTGTCGAAGGAATCGCCGTGGCGCCCGATCACGGGCTCGTTCACGCGCTTCGGCAATGTGTTGCCGTTGCTCGACGGCTCGGACGACATGTACGTCATCATGGGGCCGGGTGACGAAGCAACCTTACAGTTCGACGCCAGCTCCGCGAGCTCGATCGGCAATGGATGGAAGCGAGATTTCCTGCTGTACACCGATGGCTGGATCAAGGATTCTGATTTGAACACCGCGTACGGTACGACCGTCGCGCCGCTCCCGTTCCACGCCGTGCGCTCGTACCCGTTCGCGCCCGGCGAGCGCTACCCGACCGATTCGGCTCACGCGAGGTACCTGAGGGAGTACGATACTCGAGTTGTTGGCCGCCGTTGAGTGGGGAACAGTTGCACTAATTGTCCCTTGAGCTAACCCATCCCGAAGCTATACTCTGACTGTGCCCCGACCCGGTCCCCGCGCCCGCCGCGCGATCATCGCCATTCCGTTTATCGCCGCCATCCTGCTGGCGATGCGCCTCGATCGCGGGCCGGTTCGCGCGAGCTCCGATGCGAGCCATCCGGGGTTTCTCCTGCGCGACCAGACCGCCGCCGCGGGCATCCACTTCGTTCACCATCGCCCGACCTTCGATCCAAAGATCGCCGGCGTGGAGCCCCACGTCGCGGCACTCGGCGCCTCGGTGTCCGTAACCGATTTCGACGGCGATGGATGGCCGGATCTCTACTTCACCAACAGCCGCTTCGGCGAGCCCAACGCGCTCTACCGCAACCGCGGCGATGGGACGTTCGAGGATGTCGCAGCGTCAGCCGGCGTCGCCGATCTCAACCAACCGGGTGAAGGCGTATCGATGGGCGGCGTCTGGGGCGACTTCGACAACGATGGCCGCGAGGATCTGCTGGTTTACCGGTATGGCTATCTCTCGCTTTACAGGAACGTCGACGGCAAGCATTTCCAGGACGTCACCGAACAGGCGGGGTTGCACCGCTGGATGAACAGCAACGGCGCGATCTGGGTCGACTACGATCGCGATGGACTGCTGGATCTTTACGTCACCGCGTACTTCCGAAGCGACATTGATCTGTGGCACCTCACCACCACGAAGATCATGCACAACAGCTTCGAGTTCGCGACCAACGGCGGGAAAAACCTTCTCTTCCACAACCTCGGCAGCGGAAAGTTTGAGGATGTGACCGACAAAGCCGGAGTCGGCAGCACTCGCTGGACTCTCGCCGCATCATCAGCGGACTTCAACGGCGACGGCTGGCCCGACATCTATCTTGCCAACGACTACGGGCCCGAGGAGCTTTACCTAAACGATCACGGTCAGCGGTTCACCCTCACCACCGCCGGTCTCGAGGCCGAATCGAAGAGTGGAATGTCGGTGACCCTGGGCGACGCATTCAATCGCGGCCGGCTCGACGCGTTCGTTACCAACATCTCCGAGCGCGGGTACCTCTTTCAGAACAACAATCTGCGCGTCAACGAGATGGCGGGCTCACGCCGCTTCAGGAACGTCGCCGAGGGCGCGATTGCCGACGCAGGGTGGGCGTGGGGCGCACAGTTCGGCGATCTCAACAACGATGGCATGAACGAGCTGTTCGTCGCCAACGGGTTCATCTCCGCCAATCGCAATCGCAGCTACTGGTACGCAATGTCCAAGATCGCGGGCGCCAACGGCCGGCTATTCGAGGACGCCGCGACGTGGCCCGCCTTCGGCGACGCGAGTCTGTCCGGCTACGAGCCGTCGCGGGTCTATCTCAATCGCGGCGTCGCCGGCTGGGTCGATGTCGCGAAGAAGGTCGGCGCCAACGATCTATACGACGGACGGGCTGTCGCCCTCGCCGATCTATCCAATCGTGGCGCAGTCGACGTGATCGTTGCGAATCAGAATCAGCCCGCTGTTCTGTATCGCGATTTTCCCGACAGCGCCAACCACTGGATCGCGTTCAAGCTCGTCGGCACCCGCAGCAATCGGAGCGCGATCGGCGCGGAAGTGCTGATCGAAGCGGGGGATCTGAAGCAGCGCCGGGTGATCGATGGCGGCTCCGGTTTCGCGAGCCAGAACGATCGACGCCTCCACTTCGGCCTCGGCAGTCACGAGTGGGTCGATCGCGCTGTGATCCAGTGGCCCTCGGGAACGCAGCAGATCATCTCCCGTCCGCCGATTGATCGGCTCGTAACGATCACCGAGCCCGAGAGGTAGTCGTTGGCCGACGCAACCCGCACCACCGCCGTCGAGGGCAACGCCCTCTCGCGCGCCTGGCAACGCACCAGCAGGATCGATCCGCGATACCTGATCGCGTTCCTGATCACTCTGGTGCTCGTGGCGGCGCAGCTGCGCTACCACATGCTCGGCAGCTACGATCGACTCGTGCTCGCGCTCGTGGTGTGCACCGGGACCGAGGCAGTGCTGTCGTGGTTCGACCGCGGGAAGATGGTGAACCTGCTCAGCGCCTACATCAGCGGCATCAGTCTGACATTGCTGACCAAGCCGCAGGGCGGGGCGCTCTGGCCGTTCGCGCTCGGTGGATTTCTGGCGATCTCGTCCAAGTACGTTCTCAAGTACGGCGACAACCACCTCTGGAATCCGACCAACTTCGCGATCAGCGCGCTGTTGCTCGCGGCGCCCGACAAGGTGTCGGTGCTCAGCCATCAGTTCGGCAACGACGTCACGACGAACCTGGTGATCTGGATTTTCGGGCTGATCATCGCCGCGCGGGTTGGAGTCCTGCACATCACCCTCACCTACGTGGTGAGCTTTCTCGTCCTGAACGGTGCCCGCGCCTTTGCACTCGGCCAGCCGCTGTTGCCCGAAATCGCGCCGATCACGGGGCCGATGTATCAGCTGTTCGTCTTTTTCATGATCACCGATCCGCGCACGGTGGTGAAAGGGCGGAGGCGGCAGATAGTGGTGGCGATCCTGATTGCGATCATGGAGATGCTGATTCGATTTGCGTCGGATCAGGGTTGGCCGCTGCCGACTGCTTTCAACGCAGCGCCTGCGTTTCTCGCCCTCGCGATAGTTGGCCCCATCGCGAAATGGCTCGACTTGCGCAGACTGGCGGCGGCAAAGTGACAGAGCCGAAAATCTCGCACCCGGGAGTCTGGTTCCCGCCGCCGTTTGTCTACGTCGTGGGGTTCGCCGCGGGATGGCTGCTCGAGCGCTGGCGGTCGTTGCCGATCACCCCCGGGCCGTCGACCGCCCGCGAGGTCGGCGGATTTGCGGCACTGGTGGTGTGGCTGGCGTTCTTCGTCGCCGCGCTGGTGTCCTTCCGCCGGGCTCGCACGACGTTGATTCCGAACCGGCCGGCCTCTGCGTTCGTTACAAGCGGCCCATACGGAATGACGCGGAACCCGATGTACGTGAGTCTCGTCGCGCTCTATCTCGGGTTGATGCTGCTGATCAACAGCTGGTGGCCGGCGATCTTCCTGCCCTTCGTCGTGCTCATCGTCGACCGCTTTGTCATCGCCCGCGAAGAGCGCTACCTCGCGGGCGCGTTTGGCGCCCAGTACGACGAGTACCGGCGACAGGTGCGGCGCTGGCTCTAGCCGTTGTAGCCCTTCTTCAGCAGCCGCTGGCCTGCCTTGAGATAGTAGCCGGCGTCCGGCAATTCCCAGCCGAGGGTGTCAGCGAGGCGGTCGTAAGTATTGAAGAGAAATGCGACGTAGAACGCGTCGCGGATCGCCTCGCGCGTCACGCCCGCCGCAAGCACCGGCAGAATATCGCTCGCTGCAAGTCGCTCGTGGTGCAGAGTGAAATTCTCGAGCAGTCCCAGCATCGCGCGCAGCTTCTCGTCGATCGGCGCGGTGCGATAGTCGTCGAGAATCTTCTTTGTCATGCCGTCCCTCAGCGCAGCCTCCGCGACCGCGGAGTGGGCGTTGGTTCAGAAGACGCACTGGTTGAGACGCGACACGAACGCCGCGAAGATCTCGCGCTCACCGACTGACCATGGGGAAGGCCCTCGCATCACCTGCTGGGTAAGCTCGGTGAAGGGACCGCCGAAGAATTCCTTGCGATAGAACAACGTGCGCACCACGCCGGGCGCGTGTCCCATGGTGAGGCGGATAATGCCGAGGATCGCCTTCTCGCGGAACCGGTGGCCGCGGTGGACGCGCTGCAGTCTCATGCTTTGCGCAGCGCCTCGAGTCCCGCCATCAGCCGCTTGCGCGACGCGCCGAGCGCGGCGCTGACGACGATCTCGAACATCCTGTCGTCGCCGTAGTACTGCTGTGCGCGCGACATGTCGTCGTCGGTGACCTTGTAGGCGTGGCGATGGATCTTGTCGACGAGCGGCTGCAGATCCGCCGGCAGGCCCGTATCATCGGCAGCGGCGTGCCTCAGCGCAGAGTCGGTCTCGCCGGGGCCATCGAGCACGCTCTCGAGAACGCGGTCCCGAAGGACCGCGTGCGGATCAGGCGTCAAACGCGGTTACGCCGCGGCTGCGACCGGATGGTGCCGATGACGCGCGCAGGTGCACATCATCTTCACGGCGTCGCGTGCCGGCGGATACACGTGATAGTACATCGCGATCACCATCGGGATGAAGACGATGGTGTTGTAAAAGAGGTGCAACTCGATGCGCGGGAACCAGATCTGGCCGACGCTGGTCGGGACTTTACCGCCGAACCAGTAGCTGTGGGTGTTGGCCTGATAGAACAGGATGAAGTGCTCGAAGTGGTGCCAGAACTGGATCCAGAACGAGATCATCCACCACTTGTGGGAGGTGCCGGTGAATCCTTTGCGCAGCACCCAGAGCCCGATCACCATTATGAGCGCGAAGCCGTAGTGCAGGGTCTCGGTCTTCATCAGCCAGGGGTAGTACATCCCGAGAAGACCCATCGACTGCGCGCGCGTCCAGTGCAGGCCCCAGAGCTGGTATGCCTGAATGAGGTGTTCTGCCCAGTGGAAGAGCACGATCGCCATGAAAATCTGGAGAGCCGCCTTGTGCCATCGGGTGTTGAGGCGCTCGGACAGGCTTCCGGACCGGGGTCCGGCGAATTGGAGTTCATGGGTCGAGACTGACATTAGGATTCTCCCAGGGCTTGGCCGGCTGAAAGGGGTGCGCCACGATACGTCACGGTCAGAGACGCGTCAAGATCAGGAAGTGGAAGCAAAAGCTGGTAGCGTGTAGCCAGTAGCGGGTAGCTCGCAGCAGTGGTTCAGGCTCAGAAGTCGTAAGTGATCATCGCGTATGGGTATGTATAGGGCTTCCCGGGGGTGGTGGCCTTCAGGAAAGCCCCCGGTACGAAGTGCCCGACGCCCGCCGAAAAGCCGAGACCGGGCCGAAGCTTCCCGGATGCGACCAGGTCGATCTCCTGTCCTACATTTGTCCCGGCGACACCCGTCGGTGAGCGCGCGAGCGGCGCCCCGCCGCCGTTGTAGAGAGCGTCGTGCGGATCGTCGAGCCAGTAGTGGCTGTACCGAGTCGTCGCACTCCAGGCCTTGTTGAAGGCGACATCCAGACCGCCGCGTACGTGTCGCATGTTCTGCCAGCCTACCAGATCGGTGAGGCCGTACTTGTCGTGACCGGTCGGATACAGCTGGTCGAAGGTTTCCTTTTTGTTGTCGGTCGGATTCGCGTCGCCCGTCGCCTGGTTGTACTCTGCCCAAACCCTCGGCGTGAGGGGCGTCCTTGACGCTGTGTATCCGAGCAGTGCGTGCGCGGCCCAGGCGCGGATCGACTCGTCGCCGAGTGAGCCGTGCTGGCCGACGAGCTGCGCGTCGTAGTCGAGAGCAGCCGGCTTTCCGGACACGCGCAAGCCGAGGGTGCCGAAGTTCATCGTGCCGCGCACGCCGGCCTCGCTGAGCAGTCCGCTCTGGCGGCGCCAGAAGAAGAACGGCTCGACGCTGGCGCGCGGGAGGAGATTCGTGAGCGCTGCGTAGGTGCCGTAGAAATTGTTGCCGGGAACGTTCTTGTCGAAGCGGTCCTGCTCGACTTTCACCACCGACGCGGCGAAGGCATCGATTCGGTAGCCCTTTCCCCCGGTGCTGAGTCGCGCCGCGTCGAACGTGCGGGCGGTGTTAGCCCAGAGAAGCGGACCCACGAGCCGGCCGTCTCCGTAAAAGAGCTCCTGCCTGCCGGCGCGTAAAAAGGTGGTCGCCTTGTCGGCGCCGATCTGGGCATAGAGTTGGCGAAGGTCGGCGTGATCCCGAAACGGCGGGCCGACGGGAGTCTTGTTCTTCCACGGGCCGCGCGCGTCCATGCCTTCGACGAACAACGCGGTCGACGAAGTGGGATGCACGCGCGCATTGAGCAATACCCTCGTCAGCAGATACGAATCGGAGTTGTCGGGCTGGAATCCGCCACCGGTATACGACTCGGCGCGAAGCCGAAGCTGGCCGCCGAAGGAGACCCATGGCGGCAAAGCGCCTGGCGGGTTCGATGTCGGAGGGATGTTGGCTGAAGTGATGGCTGCCGTCTGTCCGGCCGCCAACGCCGGCGCAGCTGCAAGCATGACAAGAGTGAATCGGTGGCGCATCGGAAAGGGCGAGTGGGAAGTACCGCGGCCGAATTCAGGCGCCAAATGTGGGGCACGGTCGCTGGTTGCGCAATGTCAAGAATGGTCTATACTCCCCGTTTGCTTCGACAGGAACAAATGGTCTCAGAAGGTTTTCTCGCCGTAATTCAGGGAACGCTCGATCTCCTTTTGCTAAAGGCGCTCTCTGTCGGCCCGGTGCATGCCTGGGGGATCGGCGCGCGGATCGCCGATCTGTCGGGCGGAACATTCCAGCTCGGTCAGGGCTCGTTGTATCCTGCCGTGCATCGCTTTGAGAGGCGCGGCTGGGTTGCGTCGTACTGGCGGACTACCGAGAACAACCGCATCGCACGCTATTACGAGCTGACGACCGCCGGTCGTCACGCGCTGCACGACGAGACGGAGCGGTGGCGGCGCTACGCCGCGGCGATGGACCGCGTTATCGAAGCGGATTGACGCTCAGCCGCGCTGGCGCTCCCTGCTCAGCAGCCTGGCGTGTGCGGCGAGGATCTTCTTCTGGTTCTTGATGATCGCTTCCTGATTGCGCAGGATCTTCGTCTGGTTCCGCAGCAGCAGCGGAAGATCCTCCTGATTTCGCATGATCCTCTTCTGATTCCGGATTATCACCCGCTCGTTGGCGATGATGGTGTTCTGCTTGCCGATGTTAGCCTGCGCCATGTCCGGATTCCCTTTGACTGCGTTGTGGAGCGCGATCCCCGGGCGACAAGAATGGCGACGCGCCCGGCTGGGGAGCAAGATCGAAATCGTCACGATCCGCGCCCGAGAAAGCGGAAGGCGGTGACATCCCGCGGAGCCGCGGCAATGCCGCAAGCACCTCGGAGCGGCTCATCCCCAGCCGGTCATGGGCATCCACCAGCGCCTCGAATTCCACCGGGTAGAGATTGTTTCGGCGCCGGTCAGCGAGGCCGGCGACGTTGCGTGGCGCTGTAGCGGTGGCGATCCAGTGGGCGAATTCTTCGCGTTGACGAGCAGTCCCGGAATCTCTTTCGCCGCGGGTCATACGCTTGAGCCGCGCGAAAGATTGCGCGGGCAACTCACCGAGCACTGGGTCGCCGACACCCAGAAACCCGCTCCAGCAGGCTGAATCATCCGGCGCCAGCCGTTGGCTCGCTTCGGCAAACGAAACGGCGATGAAATACAACATCGTTTGCGCGGCGAACAGATCGAAGTGTCCCATCGCTTCGTACGCACCGGCGACCACCAGATCGATCTGGTCCGCCTCGGCGGCGACTGTGCGATCGTAGCGCTCGATAAAGTCCAGGCCCGGAATCCGACGCCCGCTCGAGGCCGCCTCGAACGCGAGCGCCAATCTCTCGACCGCGCGCAGACTCCATGCGATGCCGGTGGAGAACAGTGGATCGACGAACGCGAACGCGTGTGGCATCAGCACCCAACGCTCGCCCGCCGCTCGCGCCAAACGATGTTGAATCTCGCTACGGTAGGTGATGGGCATCACCGGCGTCGCTTCACCGAACGCCGCCTGCAACGTTGGATATCTGTTCAGAAGCTCTCGCCACATCCCGCGCGCATCGTCCGAAGCGCTGCGTACCGACGCGGCTCCGCGCGGCGTGAGCACGAACCCAGCGCTAGTCACGCCGTCGTCGAAGCGCAGCGAATACATCCAGCCTTCGTCGATGATGTGGTGCACGGCGGCCCAATCGTCCGCGTACGGACCGGCCGGCAAGTCGGGGAACATGTCACCGATCATCCGAACACCGTCGAAGTGACTGTAAACGAGCGACGACCGGGTGTGGGTGGCGCCGAGCGCCGACGGAAGCGAGAGCCGCCGCGCGAGAAATCCGCCCGGGCCGGATGCATCGATCACGAACGGGGCACTGAGCTCGAACGGAACGCCTCCACGCGATCCAGTGAGCACCGCACCCGCGCCGCTGAATTCCACGCTCGAGATCTCCGCGCGGTCGCGGTAATCGACGCCGGCCGCCACGGCCTCACGAACAAAGTGATGATCGACATCGGCGCGCAGCCAGTGGGAGTCCGAGAGCTCGTCGTTGGGACTGGCAGCGACGAGCAAACGCTCGGCGGCAAGCGCCGCACTATCCACCCGCTGCCCGGGATGGTGCCGGTAAAACGTGAAGCCGCGTTTGAGTCCGCGGCGTAAGTGCGGAAGATGTTCCACCCATCGTCCGTGGGTCGCGAGCTGGTAGCAATCCTCGAGTCCGTAGCGAATGCCGATTCGCTCCAGCGAAAGATTGGCGAGCGGTGTCGACGACTCCCCGATCGCAAAACGTGGATGGCTGCCGCGCTCGAGCAGCACGACGTCATAGCCAAGTACAGCCAGCACCCGCGCAAGCAGAGATCCTGCGAATCCGCTGCCGACGATCGCGACTTCGCAGGAATCCTTCACGCGAGGACGGCGTTGTCGCAGCTCGCGCATTCCACGCGCGGCGCAAGCTTCCCTTCGAGATTCCACTG
>CAMLDY010000013.1 GCA_946478895.1 uncultured Gemmatimonadota bacterium | reverse complement strand
GAGTGGGACTGCCAGAAAAACAGCGCGGTAGTCTGAGACGGCGGGGTGCAGATTGCCGGGTCGTTGGGGAACTGGGGATCGACGAATAGATCTTCCTCGCACGTGCCATCGGGAAAGCTTTCCCGCACCCCCAACCCGTACACCGGCTGCGCCTTTCCATCGACCGTAATTGTCGTCTGTGTCAGCAGCGGCGCGATTCCAGCGAAATTGCTGCCGACCTCCGGGCTCGTCAGCGATCCGAAAGTCACCGCTCCCTGCAGCGCGAGGGCAAGACTCTGCAACGCCGCGTTCGCGTCGACCGAGCCGGGGCCGGAGCTATCGCTGCACGCTCCCGTCGCGACCGACACCGCCACGATTGCCGCTGAAATGATTTTCGTCCTGAAAGCGCTCATGAGTGGTCGTGCACCATCCGCCAGCCCTTCGGCGTGCGCACCCAAATGGTGGAGAACCAGCCGGTGCGGTCGGGACGGCCGCCGCCGGTAAGAATGTATTGACCCGTCGCGATCGCCTGGTCGGGGCCGATCGGTCGAATCTCGAGATGGTCGTAGCTCAACATCTGCAACGGGCGGCCCGTGCGCCAGAACCCCGCCCGCATTTGGCCTTCGATGCCCTTCACTCCGCGCACGAGTCCGTTCGATCCCATCGCTGTCGCGGTATCGACGTACGCCGACAGATAGACGGACAGCTCGCCGCGGTTCCAGCCGGCGGCGGTCGTATCGAACACCGCCTTGATCGCGGCGGCATCGGACGCGTAGTTCACGCCGCCAGTCGATCGCATTTGACTTGCGCAGCCGCCCAGAACCAACATCGCGGCGATGATTGCTACCCGACGCATCATTGCTCGGGAACGAGTCGGAGGTTGGTGCCCCAGGGATCTGTCAGAGTCCACTCGCCATTCTCCTCTTTCACTGGAAAGCCTGCTTTTTGGACGTGCAGCGCCGCAGCCTCGGCATCCTTCCTCGTCGGCACGACGATCTCCCACTCGAGCAACCGCGCGTCGGCGTCGGTCGCCACCGGCGCTCCACGCGCCCAGGTGTTGGTCCCAAGGTGGTGATGATACCCGCCCGCCGACATGAACAGGGCGCCCGGATAACTCCACACAACCTTATCGAAGCCGAGCGCCTGATGATAGAACGCCTCGGCTTTGGCGATGTCGTCGACGTAGAGGTGGACGTGACCGAGTACCGTGCCGGGCGGCATGCCGGCCCACCTCTCGCCACCGCCGGCGCGCACCAGATCGTCGACGTTCAGCTGCTCGGTCGTCATGTACAGCTGGCGTTCGTCGTACTTCCAGGCGTCGCGCGGACGGTCGGCATACACTTCGATTCCCAACCCATCGGGATCGGTGAGATAGATGGCTTCGCTGACGTAATGATCCGCCATTCCCGCATGAGCGCCGATCTCTCCGAGGTGCGCAACAAAACGACCGAGTGAAGCGCGGTCGGGAAGCAGAATCGCGAAATGATAAAGTCCGAGCAGCCCACGACGTGGAACAGGTCTGGCGCTGCGCAACTGCCGGAGGTGCACGATCGTCCGATCCTCACCATGCGGCCCCATGTCTGCTGCATCGTCGGTGCGCCGAATAGCTCGCATCCCGAGAACCTTTTCGTAGAACGAGATCGATCGCTCGAGATCGGCAACCTGCAGCCGGACGCGACCGAGTCGGGTTGATTCGGGAAGCCGGTACCCGGTGGGTCTGATTCCGCGCTGCGTATCAGCGGTCGCTGGTGTGGCCATCTTGCCTCCGTTGCTGCCGCTGTATTCTGCGGCAAATGCTACGCCTGCGCGCCCTCTGCCTCGTTGTGGTGCCCGGGTCGGAAGGTCTTGATCGCAGCGACGATGAGAAGAACGACGAGAATCGCCTGCGCGGTGAGCGTCTCGACGCTCGGATAAATGCCGAGCGCGTCGATATGCGGGGCACCGGGAATCACGGTGATCGGCATGATGTTCCCTTCCTGCAGCTCGCGCACGCCCTTGCCCATGAACACAAACGCCATCAGGTAGAGCAGCAGGCTCGTCACGGTGAAGAACGGCCGCATCGGAATCTTTACGCCGTAGCGGTAGAAGAGCGTGAAGATCACCGCCAGCGCGACGAAACCGACGACGATGCCGAGTGCGAGCGGGATCCCGACGTTCGGGCCTTCATTGAACAGCGCCTGATAGAAGAGCGCGGTTTCGGCGCCCTCGCGGTACACGGCGAGGAACGCGACGAGTGCGAGAGCCTTGCCGCCGCCGTGCTCGAGCGCCGACGACACCTTGTCGCGAATGAACTTCTGCCATTTCGCCGCTTCGACTTTCGAGATCAGCCAATAGCTGACGGAGAAAAGCACGACGACGGCGATGAGCATCGTGATCGCCTCGACGATCTCGCGACTCGCCGGCATCGCGGCGAGCAGAGTCTTGAGAACGACCGCAGTCGCCAGACTCGCGACGAGCCCGAGGATGATGCCGAGCCAGATCGAGCGGAGTCGCTCGCGGTGGCCGGTCTTGATCAGAAACGCGACGACGGCACCGATGACGAGAATCGCCTCGAAGCCCTCGCGCAGGATGATCAGGAACGACTGAAAGAACGCTTCCCAGTTGCCGGACGGCTGCTGGGTGAGACTTACAACGGACGGCAGACCATCGGCGATCGCATTACGCGATTGTTCGGCGGCAGCGAGATCGCTGCGCTTGAGCGCGCCCTTGAAGTCGGCGAAGTGCCGTTCCATCGTCGCCACGAGTCCCGGTTTCCTGGCCCGCGCCGGGGTCTCGAGCGGCTCGAAGGCGATGTACGCGTCGAACGCGCGATCGCCTGCCTCGGCGGATTGGCCTTTTCTCGCGAAATCGAGAGCGCTGTCCAGCAGGGCCATGATCACCGGAGATGCCGTATCACCCGCGACCCGAGTCGCGTCGGCCGATGCGGCTGGAATCCGCAGCGGCTCACCGCGCAGCGAGTAGAGATAGTTGATGATGTCCCACCGCTGCTGTGGCGCGAGCTTCACGCTGAAGCCTGGCATCGCCGTGCCACGCACGCCGACGGAGATGACGTTGTACGCCAGCGTCGGCGTCAATTCCGGAGTGAGCTTGCGCGAGCCAACTCCCGGCGGCGCGGTGCTCAGGGTGTGCGCGTTCGGCCCATCACCGTTGCCGGTGACGCCGTGACACGACGCGCAGTTGGTGACGAACAGCTGATGTCCGGCGCCCAGATCGAGCGGCATCTTCGGCAGGTCCATCGCCCCGGCGGTGCCGAGTGATGTCAGAAAGTGCTGATGGAGCTGACGCGCGACGGCGGGCGGTTGTTTGGCGCGAACGATGTCGATGAGGCTGTCGAGGATCGCACGGGTGGTCGCGGCGTCGTAGCTATTCAGTCGCGCGGCAACCTGTCTGGCATCGAGAAGAAAGCCCGATGTTTCGTCGTACTCATCTTTGGAGATGAGCTTTCCCTGATCATCGACGGCTTTCGCGTACTCTTCGACGGCGACGCCGACGATACTGGCGAGCCTTTTTGCCTGGCTTTCCTGCGCGGCGAGTTTATTGGCCGCGAAAAGCGACAGAACCGCGACACCGGCCCATCGCGCGAATCTACAATTCATTGCCGAGTGAATCTATCCGGATTGTGGGTCAATGCAATTGGGTCGCGACTCTAGCCTAAGACCATCCAATGCCTACCAACATTGTCGAAGGCAGCAGTCAGGAAAGCCGGAAAGACTTCAAGCGCTTCCTCGCTACGCCTCAAAGTCAGCTACTGAGTTGGAATACCATTTACTGCTCGCACGGGATAAAGGCGCGATCAATCCGAGCGATTACGCGAACCTGTCGGCACGGACAGTAGACGTGCGCAAGATGCTGATCGGTCTGATGAAGAGGGTGGAGCAGACACTATGAACGCCCGCACCCCTCCTTCCCTCCTCCCTATCACCTCGCACCCTCCACCTTACTCAGTTCGCTCTTGGTTCTGGACTGTCAGCGGTCGGCTACCATCTCTTTGTCGCTGATGGCCGCCCGCACCCCCGTCCTCTCCTCGAACCTCTCGACAAATGCCGCCAGTCTCTCCGCGCTGAATACTCCCCGCTGCATCCCGAGAACCTCGATCGCCGCCTCGATCGTCTCCGGCGTCCCCTCGACCTCGACCAGCACATCCATCCGCGGGTAAGTCTCGAACCTCACCGTCGCGCCTCCCACCTGGTATTGCGCGATGGTGCGGTCGATCTCGCCGACGAGCTGAAATCCGAGCCGACCCAGAATCCTCGCGAACGACTCGAAGTCCTCGAGCGGCGTGGTGATCTCTTCGCGCACCTTGTACACATCGCGAATTTCGGTCGGGCCCTTCCAGTCGAGAAAGGCGCGCGCGCCATCGGCGTTTTCGTAGCGGCGGACCCGCAGCACTTCATCGCGGCGCGACAGGTCGCGGGCGGGAAGATCGTAGCGGCGGTCCATGATCTTTCCTTCGAACGATAGCACGGCGCCGGCTGCCTCGAGTCGCTTGCGTCGCAGCGCGAGGTCATCGACCACCGCCTTGAGCTCGACTTCACGCATTGACGATTGCGTCGAGAACTGCCGCCGTATTCGCCAGCGAAGGAAACACCGCGTATGGACTGTGCTCGCGGAGCTGTTCGACTGTGTAATGGCCGCTGGCCACGCCGATGGCCTTCGCCCCGAGCGAGCGCCCGCACTCGATGTCCGCCGGAGTGTCGCCGATCACGACCAGCCGCTCCCCCGCCAGCTCGAGGCCGAGGTGCTCACCCGCCCGACGGCGCGCGATCGCCGGCAGCTCGGGACGGTGCTCGTGATCGGAGCCGAACGCGTTCACGCGAAACCGATTGGGATCGATTCCGGCAGCCTGAAGCTTGATGCGCGCGCCCGCCTCGACGTTGCCAGTCAGCAAGCCGAGCACCACATCGTCGCGCGGCTCGAGCGCGTCGAGAATCTCGAGCACGCCGTCGAGCGGCCGGACGTTGAACTTTCCGCTCTTCGCTCCGGCGCGCAGGCCCTCGAGGTAGAGCTCGATCAGCTCGTTCATTCGCGCATCGATGTGCTCGTCGGAGTGTCCCTCCATCCGCATTACGTCGCGCACGATCTGCTTGTCGGTCTTGCCGTCATATCGATACGACGGATTGCCCGGCGAGCCGAAAATCATTCCCAGCGCGCGTTGCATCGACGCTCGGCCCATGCCCGCGGAATTGAGGAGCGTGCCGTCGATGTCGAAGAGAACGAGCCTCATGTTCTGGTGAGGAACACGCCTGCCACGATGGTCACCGCTCCGACGCCCTGGAAGATCGTCGGAATCTCGCCGAGGAATGGCCACGCCACGAGCAACGCCACGATCGGCTGGAGATTCGAGTACACCGCGGTGCGTGTCGGGCCGAGCACCCGCAGGCCGCGGTACCAGAAGATGTAGGCGATGCCGAGCGAGACGACGCTGGAGTAGAGGAGCGCCATCCACCCGCCGATGCCGACGCTCGACCAGTGCGTCGCAATGAGCGCCGGTGTCGATGCAAGAACGAGCGGAATCGCTCCGCCGACCAGCGTCACCGCCGAGATCTGTACGACGTCGCGATCCGTGTACGGCTGGAGCAGGATCGTGTACAACGTCCACGCCAGGACGCCCAGGAATACCAGCACCGCGCCGAGGAGGGTCGTTTCGCCCTGCGCGGACGTCGCGCTCCCCGCGATCACGAGCGCAACACCGATCACCGACAGCGCAATTCCGACAAGGGTCATGCGCTTCACCCGCTCCAGCCCACGCGCGCGCGCCACGAGCGCGATGAACGCCGGCGCGGCAGCGACGATCAGCGCCGCGTTGCCGGCGCGCGTCCGCGCGACGCCGTGAATGAAGAAGAGCTGGTACAGGCCGTTGCCGAGCACTCCGAGGAAAAGCAGTCGCACGATGTCAGCGCGCCGCAGCGACACTCCGCCGCGCAGCATCACGAACAATCCCATGAATAGCGCAGCCGTTCCGACTCTCAGACCTGTGAACGCGACGGGATCGAAGACGCGCGTCGCGTACTTCACCACCACGAAGTTGACTCCCCAGATCACCGCCATCGCGAACAGCAGGAGATCGGTGAGGCCGAACGCGTGGTGTGCCGCGGATCCGGCAAAGGTAGGAGTACGTCCAACTGATTCTGTCATCGACGAAAGCTAGCCGCCCAGGGCGCGGCGCGGCTACTTTGCGTGATGCACATCTCCTTCGCGGTCTTCGCCGACGCCGCCAATCTCTCCCAGGAGGGAAAGCTCAACGTTCTGGGCGTCTTTGACGCGGTGCAGGTTGCGGGACTCCCGACCATCCATCCGCGCACCCATTTCATCGTCCGCCTCAAGGCCAACGGCGACGATGTCGGCGCTCACAAGCTCGCCTTTCGCTGGCTGAGCCCGCTCGAGGAGGAGCTGTGGTCATCGACCGGCGAGATGAATGTCTCCCCCGCCCCGAACCCGGTCTTCGAGGTCGACCTCCCCATCATCGCCGTCGTCGACCTGCCACTGAACGTCGCCGGCCAATACACGATGCAAGTGACTCTCGACGATGAACCTACCGCGGCCGTGAGACTCTTCGTCAACGGGCCTGCGGCTCCTCTGATGGGAACGGCGCCTAACGGAATGGTGAGCTAGGGTCCTGCGGATAGCGGGGCCAGGACCACTGTGGACAGGCCGCGATTCAATCGCCCAGAATCCTTCTCGCGAACCGAAACCGTTGCATGAGCAGCGATGTGTATTCGTCCCCGCTGGCAAGATCGTCGACCGCGTAGCCTCCTCGCCCGAGCGCGAGGTGCACGACACTCGTCCCGCCCAGCGAGATCGCGACGTGGGTGATCCTCCCGTCGGGCTCGTCGGAGAAGAACAGCAGGTCCGCCGGCTGTAGCTCCTTCATCGACGCCACCGGCGCGCCGGCCATCGCCTGCATCCATGCGTCGCGTGGGACCTGCACCCCGTGCAGATGAAACGAGCTCGATACGAGGCCTGAGCAATCGCAGCCCCAGGGCGTGACTCCACCCCACTCGTAGGATGTCCCCTCGAAGTAAGTCATCGCCGATGCGGTGATCGAGTCCGCCTTCGACGGAAATGATTCGCGCCGCTCCGCGAGCGTCATCGCCAGCCCGCCGACGCGTTCCTGGCCCACCGTCACCAGCGCACCGAGCGGAAGCTTGCGGGTCGCGTTGTGCTCGTCACGCACCGTGCAGCCGAGCGAGAGCGGACGAGGATCGTTCCAGCCCGTCTCCGACAACGGCGGCACCGGCTCCGGCACCGTCACCACATAGCCCTGGTGTACCCAGCCCGGATAACCGTCGGCGCCTTTGATGTGCAGCCACAGCCCCTTCCGCTCGACCACCAGCGCGATGTGACCGTGCAGAAGCTGTGATACCTGGGTTGTTCTTACATCCGGCTCGCAAAGCATCGGCGCGATCGCTGCGATCGCCGTTACGTGCTCGCTCAATGCTCCGGCCAATCGATCTTGGTCGACTTGTCTGGCGTCAGAGGTGGCTCGGGTCGTTTTGCTCGGCATGACTTGCAAAGAGTGACACCGCGAAAATTGCAGATGATGCAGACGAATGTCCCGCAATCAGCGCACGGATAGCCTTCGGATGCGCGCTCCTCGTTACCGCAGGAGCGACACATCATCAGATCCTTTTCGCGCAGTTTGTTCGCCATTACTCTAGCAGTTGAGTCAGTGCCGGGGAAACCACGATGCTTAACTGACGAGCCAGCAGTCAGTTAGAAACGCCAGTTCCGAAACAGGTCGAACCCGAGCTGGGGTGGAGTCTGGGTCGTAGGAGTCAAAGGCTGGCTCCCCGTCCGGTCGCATCGCGTGCTGCTCGACCCAGGCTCGATCGCTGCCTGCGCGCTGTACAACGAGTTGAATCTGTACTCGAGCTGCAGCCCGAGATTTTCCTTGAACGCCGCCGAGTTCACGAAGCATAACCCGGTGCTCAAGCCCAGGAACCAGCGGCTGCCAAGCTGCTTTCCCAGCACCGCGCGGGTGTTGAGCAATCCATAGTAGCCTGGATTCGTTGCGCTCTGACTCGCGTCCGTAGTTCCCGGAGCCGCCGTCTGGAGCTCCACATAGTCGAGCACGTTCTGCGGTACCGCGCTCACCAGCAGATTTCCGAGCGTCCTGAGACCGAGTCCGCGCGCGAGAGCCGAAGTTCCGGCGTTGTCGAGACCGACCGCCGGCTGCCCCGTCACCAGGTAACTCAACAAGTCGCTCTCGGAGAGCGGAAGATTATCAGGATTTCTCAGCGCCAGCTGCGGATGCGACAGGAAGCCGGTGATGTCGACCTCGACTCTGACGTCACGTCCGTTCGCGCTGCCGCCCCCGGGCTGCCGCACGGTGTGAATGGCGCGAATGTCGAGACCGGGATCGAGATCGGACGTTCCGAAGAACTGCAGCGTTCCGCTTTGTACATCGAAGGTCGGCTGGATGAACGGGTCGACGAGGTTCAGTCGATACGTCCCGCGATCCGCGCCGAGGGTTCCCTCCAGCGCCAGTCGCGGCGGCTCGCCCGGATTCGGCGGCGCCAGAGTCACGTTGAGCAATCCGCTCAGCTTGATGTTCGCTTCGGTAGAGCGCAGCCACACGTCGGAACCGATGTCGACATCCAGATTCTCGAGCCGGAGATTGCGCGCCACGGCTTTCGGCGCGCGCGGCATCACTTCCCGATTCTGCGACAACAATGTATCGACAGCGCTCAGGAATTCCGGATCCTCGAGATCGATGACCCGCTTCTTCGCGACTTCGGGGATGTAGATCGAGCCGCGATCGACTACCACGGTGCCCCGCATCACCGCATCCTGCGTCGACCCCGTCAGCGTAATCGCGGGACCCGTCGAGATGTCGAGCGAGGCGAGCCCGGGTTTGTCGATCGCGTGGAAGTTCGACAGGTTGGCAACCAGCGAGAACGACGGATTGTCGTAGTGCTCGAAGCTCACGCTCCCCGTCAGATTCATCGAGCCGCGCCGCTCCTTGACGGTCTCCGCCGAGAGCTGTTTGATGTGCACGCTGTCGCCCGACAGCGCGATGTCCGCGCGGATCTTGTTGAATCGCGTGCCGAGGTTGGAAAAAGCCGCGGTCCCATCGGCGAGCGAGATCTGACCGAATAGCCTCGGCTGCTTGATGTTCCCGCGCACCTCGACGTCGGCCACGATCGCGCCGCGTGCATCTACCAGCCCGGGCACGAACGCCCGGAACAGCCGCATGTCGACGCTGTCGGTGCGAACGTGTCCGCCGATCGAATCTCCCTTTAGCAGAACGTTCTCGACGATCAGCTTCGCCTTGCTGCTGTGTTGGAGGATCAGTGAGTCGAGCGTCAGGAATCCCTTCGACGACACTACCCGCGTCGGCGCCTGCAGCCGATACCTGTTGTCGGCATCGACATCCACCGCGGCGCTGTCCAGCCGGATGATCGTCGTGTCCTGAGCGCGGGTGATGTTGCCGGCCAGATCGCTCTGCACTCCGCTCTCGCTCAGCAGCGATGCGCTGAAGTGTCCCGACGTCGGAGAGGCGAGCGCAACCGATGCGCGAATGCTGTTGAATCCAACGGCGCCGAGATCTACCGTGTCGGCGCCAAAGATGAACGATCCCGTCGGCTGCTTGGTGACGTCGGCGAGCAGCACCGTGCCGCGCACGCTCTCGACGCTGCGCTGACCCAGCCTGATGTCGTTGCCGCGGATGATCCCGTTCAACGACATGTGCTCGGCGCTGCCGGTGAGCTCGCCCGTGAGCTGCGCTCTGCCGTGGAGCGAATCGATCTGCGGGACGTCGGCGAGCGATGGCACCAGCGCCCGCAATCTCGACAGCGAATCCATCACCGCCTCGAACTTGAGCGAGCCGGTGTGGGTACCGCTCAGCCCGAACGTACCCGCCGCACTGGCGCGCAATCCGCTCGCGTTCAGCGCGAGGGTATCGACGGTCGCGACCCCATCAGCAAAGTGCAATCTCGCCACGGACGGATCGACCTGAAATCCGCCGAGCGTGGACTTTTCGATCGACGCTACCGCGCGTCCCGAGAGACTGGCGAGGTCGGCGCCGCGCACGTCGAGGTCGTACTGGCCAGTGAGCTGGGTGCGCGGGACGCTCGGACTCTCGAGCAGCGTGCGAAGATCGAGGCCCGTCGTCGTGACTCTGCCGCGCGCGCCGTACTCGAGCGGATCGGCGTCGACGATACCATTATATGCGAAGCTGCCCGCCGGCCCCGTCAGCGATGCGTTGACGAGCAGATTGGGCGACGTACCCTTCACCTGGACCGGCCCCGTGTAGCTCCCGCGCAGCGGCATCAGCGGATACGAGTGCGACAGCGTCGTGAACGACAGCGGCAACGTCTGAAGCGCGAGATCGTAAGTCAGATACTTCTCCCCCCACGTCACCCGGCCGTTCCCGGTCACGTGTGACATTGGGAGTGCGCCATCGTGGTGCAGCAGGTCCGCGTTCCTGAATCGCACGTCGAGCCACGAGGAGTCCAGCGTCGCCGTGCCGGAGACCGTGCCTTTGATTTTCGGAAAGAGCGGATTCAGGTACTGGAGGGTCCGAAGATCGAGCGTCGCGACGTCGACGTTGAAGCTGTGGAATGCGGTGAATGCCGGGAACAGGATGTCGAGCTCCCCGTTGCCCCGCGCCTCGCTGACCGCGCCGGGCACGTGCGCATCGTCGAACAGCAGCGATGCGTCTTCCACCTGGAAATGATTGAGCGGTCCGCCCGACGCTCTCACTGTGCCGGTGATGTCGCCCTGCCAGTCGTACGGGAATTTCTTGCCGTTCAGGGTGCGCAGCAGATCGAAGTTCATCGGCGCCGCCTGCATCTCGACATTCTTCACGACCAGCACGGGCCCCCCGGTGCCGAAGGTCATGTCCCCGAGCAGGTGCGAGCGCGTGGTTCGCACATCCATGTCCGTCAGGATGTAGTCGAGGAATTTGGGATTGCGCTGGCTGCGGATGTCGAGCTTCATCCTGCCGCCGCCGGTCGTCGGCAGGGTTGGATACACCCAGGCCACATCGGCGAGTGACACCGAATCGCCGATGATGTGCAGGTAGTAACGCACCGGCAGATCGCTGCCCCACACGATGCTCCCGTGCGCCTTGCCCGTCGATCCCGGCAGGTCGAAGTGATCGCTGTCGACGAAAACCGAATCGCCGAGGTTGAGCACGGTACCGACGACGTTGCGGAACTTGAACGGCGGATCGTTTTCCGTGAAGCTGAGCTGCCGGATTCTGATCAGTCGACCGACCGTGTCGGGGTCGGCGATTCGCGCCTGGCCGAGGTTCGCCTGCGCGTTGGTCCACCGCCAGGTGCGGGCGAAACCTTCCGCGGTGCGTCTGATCTCGTGATCGCTGCGCGTCAGATCATACCTGATCGCGCTATCGAGCTTCGCGCCGCGCAGGGTGTCGGGCGGATGCCACGGCAGCGTGAGGGTGAACGTCGCGTCGTGGATCACCGACGAATCGATCACGATGTATTGTCCGAAGCCCCGCTTGTTGCGCTGCTGCTTCTCGACGCCCGCCGGAAAAATGCGCCGCCAGTTCCATTCCCCGTTCGCGTGCTGCCGCAAATGCACCACCGGATGCTGCGCCTCGGCGAAGCTGAAGAGGATGCGCCGGTCGAAGAGATCGCGCGGATCGTACTTGACCGTGATCGGCCCCGACGCAAAGAACACCGAGTCCTGATCGTCGCGGATCTCGACGGAGTCGATGGTGACGGTGTTGAAGAAACCGCCCGTGATGTGCCCGATGTAGACTTTGCCTTTGACCTTCCCCTCGAGCATGGTCATGACCATGCTGCGCACGCGGTTGCGTCCGAAGCCGGTGTGGGTGACACCGATGAAGCTGAGGATGAGGATCACGAGCAGGCCGACGAGAATGACGGCGCTTCCGATCACGATGCGGAGACGGCGGGTCATGGGACGCTAGAACGCCTGTCCGATCGCGAAGCTGAAGGTAAGCTTGCTGCGAAAGCTGTTGTCCTTTGCCGGTCGGTAAGACCCCAGACACGAATACCCCGGATCCTGCGTGACCTTGATGACCTTCCGGTTCGGAGATGTCGGGTCGTCGTACTCGACTTGCGCCGGTATTTCGTTATTCGGACTCACGCAGAGCAGTGGCGCCCCGATCAGGTCCGTCGCCTCGAAATAAATCGGGCCTTTCGGCCGCTGGTACGGGTTGTAACCAACCGCGATACGCACCGGCCCCACTGGGGTGAACGCCGTGACCTGAAGTCCCGGAGTGACCTTCAATTTCACCTGACTCACCTCGGGTGTGCCGCGATTCCACACCTCCCCGGCATCGGTGAAAACAGTCCATTGGAGAAGATCGGGGAGGAATGGGCTCCGCAAGCGAAGCTCGATGTTTCCGACCACGAGTGAATTTCCGCCCACAGGCACGATGCGCTTAAAGCCGCTGTCGTTCAGAGCCTGGCGCACGACAATGTCGGGGTTGCCAGCCGTATCCACCGATTGAAAGAGCTGGTAGCTGTTGGCAACATAGATCACCGATCCCAACTCGTTCTGCGAGAATCCGCGCACCGTCGTCGGACCACCCGCATACAGGCGCTCTTGCGGCGGAATGAACGCGGTCGCCGATGCGACGTTCCGGCCGAACACGCTCCCACCCCGAATCCGCAGCGCCAGCACGTTCCCCCCGCCAACGCTGATGTACCGCGCCGCATCGCCGAGCACCTTGTTGAACTGGAGATCCTTGTTCGACAGAATCGCCGGCGACGAATGCCGGGCCTCCAGCCTCACGATCGAGCCCCGCGTCGGGGATAAGAGGTTGTTCGAGTTGTCCTTGGTAACGGCGAGACTCAGAATCGCGAGCTGCTGCGTCCGCTGAATCCGGTCACGCTCGGCCGCCTCGCAGAGGTTGAACACAGCGCAAAAGAGAGCCGGCTGCGCTTCCGTTCTGCCCAAATCCATGGAGTACGCCGCAGTGACCGGCGTGCGCGTCAATCCGCGCCAGATGAGCGAAGCGACGCCTCCGATCGACGTCGTCCTCACGTACGCGTTGTACTCCGACACGCGCTGGCTGTACACGGTCAGCGTCGGTACCGTGCGCAGGCCGAGGAAGAGCGGCTGTCGCAGCGTGGCGCCGACGTAATAGTTCAGCCTGTTGCTGAAGACGTCCTTTCGCGCCGCCGGACAAAGTCCCGGCGCGCCGTCGAGTGGACGGCCAATGCCGATCTTGGAGACGCGAGTGTTGACGTCGAGACGCCGCGCGCCATTCAGAAAATTGAAGTCGGTGTACTCGCCGGTGAGCCGGAAACAATCCAGCGTGCCGTAACCGGCTCCCAGTCGCGCGGCGTGCATCGTCGCTTCGGCGAGATCCGCGTACAGCGTGATCAGCGAATCCGCGCCCGAGTCCGGCGTGATCGACACGTGCTGGTACGCTTCGGTCTGGTACAGCGCGCGCTGTGCATCGACGATCTCGCTCTCGCGATACAGCTGCCCGGAGTCGAGACCCATGATCCGCCGCACGACTTTCGTCGGAATCTGCTGCTTCTTTCCGGCGAGCGGCGTGACGTGGATCTGGATCGATCCAATGCTCGACCTCGGCCCCGCCGTCACGTACAGCGTATCCCACGCGCTCAGCGCGGCGTCGTCGACCTGGAAGCTGTTGTCGGCGTCGCCCCTCGGATAGCCGTTGTTGTGCAGCCGCTGCCGCACCGTGTCGGCGGCGGCGTCGATTGCAAAGCGGTCGAATCGTCCGCCTTCGCGTGGAGGAAGGTCGCGGATGATTCGTGATTTTTCCGGCACCGAATCGAGTCCGCGCACCACGAAGGACCTCAGTATCATCGGCGGCCCCTCGTGAATGGTGAATCTCACCCCTACCGCCCCGGGGGCCAGCACATCGACGGCGGTATCTACGGTCACCTGTGGATACCCCCGACGCCGGTAAAAGATTATCAGCCGCGCGCGATCGTTAGGGAGCTCGGCCCTGTCCAGGCAGTGCTTGACCGAGAAGGGCAGGTGCAGGAACCGTCGGGTGAACGACGACGGAGTGGTGACGATGGTTTTGGCGAGCTCCGCGTCCGAGAAGGCGGTGTTGCCCACGAACTCGAGACGCATCACTTCCAGGTCGCCGCGCTGGCATTCGATGTCCTGCGCGCGGGCGCTGCTGACTCCGAAAAAAGCTGCGAAGAACGCTACTGCAGTGGATGCCCCGAGGCGTACCCGGGTTGACCTCACTCGTGCAGCGCGCCAGCGCCCGGTGGTCGGCCCGCCGGCAGCTCGCGAGCGTAGTGCGTCTCCGTCTCCGGCTCGGTACGGTCGCCGAGCATTCTGCGCGGCGGATTCGTCGGCGCGCGCGGCAGCTCGCCCTGTGGAACGAGTGGCGTGCGCTGGATTAAGAGTTGCACAACGTAAAAACCGGCCAAACCGGCGGCGATACCGACGCCGATCGCGGGCATCAGATCCTTGGCGCCCAGTCGGCGGCGATAATAGTATTCTGCGCTCACGGTGAGGCCTATTTCGGGTGCGCGAAAGTTCTCGTATTTCGCCCCTTCATGTCAACCGTCAGAGCACACCATGCGGCGACTCTTCCTCCTCGTATTACCCGCGATTCTGAGCTGTGGTGGCGGTGGTGAATCATCGGCTCCTCAACGCAAGACACTCATCGATTCCAGGGATACGTACGACCCGCGATCGATGGACCCCGCACTCTCCACCGATGTTCCGACCGGACGCGCCGTCTCCTACATCTTCGACGGCCTGACGCGCTTTACACCCGACGCCCAGGTCGTCCCGGGACTCGCAAAATCGTGGGAAGTAAGCCCCGACGGACTGACCTACACCTTCCATCTGCGCTCGGGAGTCAAGTTCCACGACGGCCAGCCGTTCACATCGAAAAACGTGGTCTCCACCTTCCAGCGGGTCCTCGATCCTAAGACGAAGGGAGGCCGTGGTTGGCCACTTTATCCCATCAAGGGCGCCGAGGACTACGCCGCCAGTAAAGGCCAGACCATAACCGGCCTCGCCGCGCCGAATGACACCACCGTCGTGATCACCCTCAAGGAGCCCCTCGCCATCTTCCCGAAAATGCTGGCGATGCCGGTCACAATGATCGTTCCACCCAACGCCGGCTCCGATTTCGGCCAGAAGCCCGTCGGCACCGGTCCGTGGAAGTTCGTCGAGTGGCGGCACGACGACTATCTCAAATTCGCAAGGAATGCCGATTACTTCGACGGCCCGCCCAAGACGGATTCGCTCATGGCGCGCATCATCCCCGAGATGAGCACCGCCACCGCCGAGTTCGAGGCGGGCAACGTCGACGTGCTGACGGTGCCAGACGAAACCGGTAAATCGTGGCAGGCGGATCCCGACAAGAACAAACTCCTCTCCTCCGCGCCCGCGCTCCGCTTCTGGTACGTCGCGATCAATACTACCCGCGGTCCACTCAAGGATGTGCGCGTCCGGCAGGCGCTCAACTACGCCGTCGATGTCAGCACCATCCTCGATGCCGTGATGGCAGGCCGCGGCAGCGTCGCCGCCGGCGTCGTTCCGCCGAGCCTCGGTGGCGCCGATGCGAATCGCAAACCTTATGGGCACGATGTAGCGAAAGCGAAGCAACTCCTCGCCGCGGCCGGACATCCCAACGGCATCGACGTCGAGCTGTGGGCAGCGACGACCGACCAGTCGCCGCGCCTTTCCCAGGCGATCCAGGCAAATCTCGCCGAAGCCGGCATTCGCGCGACCATCAGGCAGCGCGACGCATCGTCAGTGCGCGAAGCGGCGCGCAACGGCCAGGCCGATCTCACCCTCAAGGAATGGTGGGCCGACTACCCCGACGCCGAAAACTTCTTGTATCCGCTGCTGCACAGCAGGAACAAGGGCGCCGGCGGCAACGTGTCGTTCTACTCGAATCCGAAGTTCGACGCGCTCGTCGATCAGGCGCACCGCGAGCAGGACGAGTCGAAGCGCAACGACCTCTATAAGCAGGCCGACGCGCTCCAGCTCAACGACGCTCCCATGATCTACCTGTTCTTCTACAAGGACATGTACGCGGTGCAGCCCTGGATCCACGGCTTCAAGGTGCCCGCCGTCTTCAACGGTCAGCGCTGGACTGACGTGACCATCGGCAAGTAGCACGTGTTCTCGTTCATCCTCCGCCGGCTGCTGCTCGCGATTCCAACACTCTTCGGCGTGCTGGTGGTGACGTTTCTGCTGCTGCGAGTCGCACCCGGTGACCCCGTTGAGGCGATGGTCGGCGAGCGCGCCGATGCGCAGACCATCGCGCGTCTCAGGAAAGAGCTCCACCTCGACGAGCCGCTCATCAGCCAGTTCGGTCACTACACCAGCGCGGTGCTGCGCGGCGATTTCGGAAACTCCTACATCACCCAGCGCCCGATCATCAGGGACATCCGCGAGCGTTTTCCGAAAACCCTCCTTCTCGCCGGATCTGCGATGCTCCTCGCAACGATCCTTGGCATAACCCTCGGCGTGATGAGCGCGAGAAACCCGGGTGGCTGGTTCGACCGCCTCGGACTGGGCGTCGCGTATCTGGGAATCTCATTTCCGGTGTATTGGGTCGGACTCATTCTGATCCTGATCTTCGCGGTGATCCTCCGGTGGCTCCCGCCGTCGGGATACGGCGGCATCAAGTACCTCATCCTGCCGGCGTTTGCGCTCGGCTCGCGCTCGATCGCCTTTCTCGGGCGAATGACGAGATCAGCGATGCTCGATGTGCTCGGCGGCGACTACGTGCGCACCGCGCGCGCGAAGGGACTCAAGGAACGCGTCGTCGTGGTGCGCCACGCGCTGCGCAACGCGCTGATTCCGGTGATCACCGTGCTCGGCCTCGATTTCGGATATTACCTGACCGGAAGTATCCTCACCGAAACGATCTTCAGCTGGCCGGGACTCGGCCGCTACGTCGTGAACGCGATCACCAGGCGCGATCTGCCGGCGATCCAGGGATCGGTGCTCTTTCTCAGCGTGGTGTTCGTGATGGTGAATCTTCTTACAGATCTCGCCTACGCCAAAGCGGACCCTCGCGTAGCATACTCTTGATTGCGTTGAATTGGTTTTTTATTGCAGGCCGAACAAAAATTTGTTAGCTTTGATGGGCAGGGCTGGCCTTGCCAACAGCGGTGAGTGACCGGTCTTGCTCTCGGCGCCCCGGGGAAATTTCCCCGGGGCGCTTTTGCTTATGTCCGGACAATGCCGAGGCATCTAGGATCTTTCGAGGAGGCCGCTTTGACGCAGATCGGCTCAAGCAGCTCATAAGCCCTATCGATGCCGTACTTCGCGACATGAGGCGTTGGGATAACCTCACTCTTTAGTAAAGCGTACGCGATAAAATCTGCAGACTGCAGGAAATACGACTGCTGAGACGACTTAAAAACTGGATCTTCGATTAGCCGATCGTTCGGTATGTTCTTGTAAGATGCCCCATCCTCCCAGGCACCGAATCGACTACCAACTGGGTTCCAGACCTTTGACCTTCTCGCTATCCGTTGGAGTTCGGTAGCCCGACCCTCGTCGATAATCGATACGATATGGGAATTGGATTTTACTGACCTTGTTTGGAGCCGTTCTTGGATTCGCGCGAACGCTTTAAGATGAATCTCTCTCTGCGTAAAGCCTCTCATGCTCCAGCAACCACTAATGATTGCGGCACCGGGGAGCCCTGCGAGCATCTCAAGATATTCTTTGAAGAGATGCGCTCGCAGTCCCTTTGGAATCGGCTTGGGTGCGAGACGGCCACGACCTGCAACGAACTCAGTGGCATGAAATTCCTTACTCGTGAAGATTCCATGCCGCGCCTTGAGCTCCCTGCGATAGTTCTGAAGATGGGCGAACCCAGATCGCCAGTCCGCTTCCGGAACGATCAGCGCACTCATCACAAATTGACTACTGTCGTAGCTCTCGTCGATGTATGCGATTTCCGCCATAGGTGGTCACTGTCGCGATTACTTCATTATAGCCGCGATGAGAGAGTTCCGAACGTCCTATCACGTGCCCAACAGCATCAAACCACGGCTTTTCATCTTGCATCATGGCCGACCTGAAAACCGACCCGAGTGATATAGCTGAAGCACCCCTTCGCGGAAGAATTCAGGTAATCGAGAAGGAGTCGGGCGCGAAGGCGATCGCAGTGGCGCTCAAGGATTTCGAGACCGGATCCGAGCTTCACTACCATTCCGATCGCTGGTTCCACGCGGCCAGCACCATCAAGGTGCCGATCCTGCTCGGAGTGTTCGCGGCAATCGATCGGGGAGATCTGTTGCCGCACTCGCGCGTCCACGTTCGCAACCGGTTTCTCAGCGTTGTCGAGAACATCCCGTTTCGCGTCGAATCCGGCCGCGACGCCAATTCCGCGGTGCACAACGCGATCGGCAAGATGATGCGAGTCGACGAGCTCGCGTACCACATGATCACGACGTCGAGCAACCTCGCCACCAATCTGCTGCTCGCCGTGATCGGACCCGACTCGGTGAACAAGACCCTCGCCGAGCTCAAGCTGGAGGATGGGATCGACCTAAAGCGCGGCGTCGAGGACGAGCTCGCCTTCGACAAGCGCATCAACAACATGGTCACCGCCGACGGACTGCTGAAAATCCTGGTGATGCTCGCCGAGGGGAAAGCATTCTCCCCCGCCCTGTCGCGAAGGATGATGGACATCCTCCACGGCCAGGAATTCAATCAGGGAATTCCGGCTCGGTTGCCGAAAGCGGCGCGGGTCGCACACAAGACCGGCGAGATATCGACCGTGGCCCACGACGCCGGGGTAGTGTATCTGCCCAAACGGAAGCCGTACGTGCTCGTTGTATTGAGCGAGTGGGATCCCGATGTGTCCGGTCGGTCGCGCACCATCGCCGCCATTTCACATACCATATACGAGGCCCTTACCCAGCGGCCGACGGATGAGTGAGCGTGTCGACGAGCTTCGCGGCAGAGACGGCAGTGAATAATTCGCCCAATTTCCCGCTTCGGGTGGTGGACGGCCTGACCCTGCCCGCCGATTACCGGAAGGCCCTCCGGCCCGGCGAGGAATGGAAGGACGGTAACGGGTTTCCCCGCCAGTTACCCCGCTATTTTTACGAGGTACCCTCCTGGGATTCGGCCATGAAGGTGGAATTGGCCACCCATTTCCTGCTTTGGGAGTTCATCCAGGTCGACGTTCGGGAAGCCCCGCCGTTGCGGACGTTCCCCCGGTACGTTCCGTGCGCAATAACACTTCTTGCCGTGTGCCTGGAGAGGTTCAGGGAAGCCGTGGGGACGCTGGTTCACATTTCCGCGAACGGGGGCTACCGCTCGCCGTCCCACCGGTTCTCGAAGAACGCGACTCCGCACGCCTGGGGAACCGCCGCCAACATCTATCGGATTGGCGACACCTACCTGGACAATCGGAGTGCGATCGAGCGCTTCAGCCTGATCGCGCGGGAGACGCTTCCCGGTATATGGACGCGTCCCTACGGAACGCCGACCGGCTACGCGGAAGATCACCTGCACCTCGATTTGGGGTACGTGCTATCGGTTCCGCGGGACGTGAAAGGTTGACGACGTCGTCGCAGCAAGCAGTCGTAATTCATGAAGAACTTTGGGTAATAGAAGAGAATGGCGCTGAAGAAGAAGAAAGGACCGGAGAACAAGTCATCCACCCACGAGCGGATCCAGCTCGCGGCGATCGGCATGGAAGCCGAATTCGCCGTGGTAATGGACGGAGTGCAGGTCAAGCCGGAGGATATCTTTGGCAGCCCGCGCCGGATCATTCGTGAGAAGATGATGCACCGGAAGGGCAGGTCGTATCACCTGCCCACCGGCGGCGCGGTCTATTTCGACACCGGCGTCATCGAGGTCGCGACCCCTGTGATCGAGATCGAGCGCGGCTGCGCGGCGCGCGCCGGACGCTCACTCTGGGAAGCGATCCTGTTCGTGCGTCAGGAGCTCGACGCGTGGGAGCAAGCACACGACACCGACGTCCAGCTCGCCGGCTTCAGCACCCACTACAACATTTCCTTCGAGCTCCCTCGCGATCAGCAGGGGCCGAGGAGGACCGTCGAGCAGCTCGCCTATCTGCTGTCGCACATTCTGCCGATTCCGGTGATGGTACTGGCGGCAAACCGGCGCTCGACTGGCATCGGGGTGCGCCCCCGCGGCGATCGCATCGAGGTCACCGCCGATTTCACGCCCGATGCGCCGCTCATGATTGCGACGGCGACGGTGATCGTCGGCATCGTCCGCGAAGTGATGCGTTGGCCGAGCTACGAGATCAGCGCGCTCGAGGAGACCGACATTCCGGTGATCCGCGGATTCCGTCCGATGCCGCACACCACCCGCAAAGGCTGGCTGGCGCGGTTCGACTGCTACCCGGAGAATCCGTTCACGTCAGACATCGACGTCGACAAGTGGCCGACCACCGACGGTCGCTTCCTGACGCTGCGCACCATGGCGGGCCTGACGACCAAGCACTTCTGGCCGTACATCCGGCGCTACTCGGATCCTTTCACGCTGCGCCTGATCGGCTCGGTGATGAAGGGCCGCGCGCCGTCGCTGCTCGATCTGGATGACCGGCCCGTCGGCTACGAGGATGTTGGACGCCTCTGCACCTGGGACAATCTCTTCCCCGAGCGGGTGCTTCCCCGATCGCAGTACGAGCGCGTGCTGATTCGCGCGATCTCCGGCGACAAGCTGCACATGGACGGCGACTGGTACACTCCCACCGGCATGCGCGGCTGGTCGCGCGTCATCTTCCGCCGCAAGGCCGACAACTCGCGCCACGTTTTCTCTCTCGATTACCTGTTGGATCACCTCAGAGAATGGGAACGCCCCGGTCGAAAGCGGGATGGGGGAACGGCGCGGAGGGATGGGGTTCGCCGGGGACGCGGAGAAGTGAGTACTGCGGACTGAGGGCGGAGAGAAGAAGTGAGTACTGCGGACTAGCTGCATCGAGGATCGCGGACTGAGTGAGTATCGCGGACTCGAACTACCGAGGATCACTGCAGACAATGAGGAGCTTCGCGCAGTCCTTCGCGTTCACGGTTCCACAGTAGTCGCGGTTTCCTCGATTCTCAATCAGTCCGCGATCGTCGATGCAGTGAGTCCGAGTACTCGGTCCTCCTTCAAGACCGCTTCCCGCTTCGCGCTTCCCGCTTAGAATTCACCGTCGCCTCTAGCCCTCGACCTCTGACAACTCACATCGCCCTTCTGCGCGGAATCAACGTCGGTGGCCACCGCCAGGTCGGCATGACCGACTTGCGGAATTTTCTCACTGCCGTTGGAATGGAAGAGCCGCGATCGCTGCTACAGAGCGGCAATCTCGTTTTCTCGAGCCCCGTCCGCACCGGCGCCGAGCTGGAGCGCTTTCTCGAAACCGAGGCTCACGAACGCCTGTCGATCGACGTCGACTTCTTCGTCCGTACGCCAACCGAGTGGAAGGCTCTGATCCGCCAGAACCCATTTCGTAAAGAGGCCGAGCGATCGCCCGGCTACCTCGTTGCGCTTTTCCTGAAGAGTGACCCCGAGCCGGGCGAGATTGCGGCGCTCGAAGCCGAGATCAGAGGGCCCGAAACGATCAAGGCCAAGGGCAAGAACGCCTACATCTTCTACCCGAACGGCCAGGGCCGCTCGAAGCTCACCCACGCGCTCATCGAAAAGCACCTCGGCCGCGCCACCGGCCGAAACTGGAACACCGTGATGAAGCTCGGCATCATCGCCAAGACCGGCTCCGCGAAACTGACACCCATTGCGCCGCGGAAACGGATATAGGTCTCAGAATTTGGATTCTGGCACCTGAGCGCTAACGACTGGCCACCGTAGTCAAAAAGGTGGCAGGCGGGAGACATGGTCAGAGGGCACAGAGGTCAGTTCATCCGGCGCATTCTATAGTGGCGTGACGCAGCGAGAATGCGAGTTGAAGACTGACTTACTGAGCATCTCTGAGCGTCTCTCCAACCTGCCGCCTTTTGGACTAGGGATGCCAGTCGCCAGCGCCCAGCCCCCAGAATCCGCCTTCAGTCCGCAGCCCCAATAGCGTCGAGGAGTTTCTGGTGTATCCCCCCGAACCCGCCATTCGACATGATCAGCACGACGTCCCGCGGCCTTAGCCTCGGCGCGAGATCGCTGACAATTGCGTCCGCGTCCTTGAGCTCCTTTGCGGTTTTGCCGGACGCGCCGAGATCCCGAACGAGCTGCCCCAGATCGAGCGCCGTCTCCTTGGTGTAACGGTCGGGCCGGAACAGCGACGCGAAGACAATCTCGTCGGCACCCCCGAACGCGCGCGCGTAGTCGTCCTGAAATTCGCGACGCTGCGCGGTGTAGCTCCTCGGCTCGTACACCGCGACGATGCGGCGGCCGGCGTACTTCTGCCGCACCGCCTCGATCGTTTCGCGGATCGCGGTTGGATGGTGCGCAAAGTCGTCGATCACGACGATGCCGCGGACTTCGCCGCGCACCTCCATCCGTCGCTTCACGCTGGCGAAGGTGCGGAATCCTTCGCGCACCCCGTCGCGATCCGCTTTCACCGATTCAGCAGCCGCGATCACCGCCAGCGCATTCCTGACGTTGAACGAGCCGGCGAGCGGAGTCTCCACCCGGCCCCATTCGTCGCTCGATCGAAAGGCACGAAACCGCGTGCCCTGCTCGCCGAACTCCACGTCCCGCGCGTGCCAGTGCGGTTGATTCGCGGGCATCTTCAACGCGTCGTCACCGTAGGCGAACGACTCAACCGGCGCCGGTGACTTCGGCGCCAGCTCGCGCACGATCGGCGAGTCCCACCCCGCGATCACCACTCCGTTCTTCGGCACCAGATTCATGAACCGCGAGAACGCGAACTTGTATGCCTCTTCGTCGCGGTAGATGTCGGCGTGGTCGAACTCGATGTTGTTGACGATCGCGGTGTCCGGCAGGTAGTGCCACATCTTCGGACCCTTGTCGAAGTACGCAGTGTCGTACTCATCCGCTTCGATCACGAAGTACTTCGAATCTGTGAGCCGGAACGACGTCCCGAAGTTCTCGGCGACCCCTCCGATCAGAAAGCTCGGATTGAGACCCGCGGCGTCGAGAACCCACGCCAGCAGCGAAGTCGTGGTCGTCTTCCCATGCGTGCCGGCAACCGCCAGGGAATGGTGGCCCCAGATGAACTCTTCTTTTATAGTAGCGGCCGCCGAAGTGTAGCGGAGCTTCCGGATGAGCACTTCCTCGAGCTCCGGATTGCCGCGTGAGATCGCATTGCCGACGATTACAATGTCTGGATTCGGTTTCAGATTCTCCGGCCGGTACCCCTGATTGTAGGAGATTCCCATCGCCTGGAGCCCGGTGGACATTGGCGGGTATACGTTCTCATCGGAGCCGGTGACGGTATGACCGGCCGCCTTGAGCAGCCCCGCGAGCGACGCCATCGCCGTCCCGCCGATTCCGATCAGATGGTAGTGAAGTGAGCTCCCGCTGCTGCCGGCGTTTCGCGCCATTCTTCCTCGTCTGTCGACATGCCTTCGGTGTACTGGAATCTACATTGCTCTTATGATATGCCCGCCGGCCGCCCGATCGCGCCGCGGTGTCGAAACGCAGTGCTGCTCCCAGCCGTAGGGCTGAAACACCCCAACTAGATTCATGCCGCAAAGAGCCAATCGATTCTGGACGATCTTTCTCGTAACGGTCCTTCTCGACGTCACGACGAAGCGCTTCGCAGTAGCGCAGCTGACTCCACCGTACGTCCCCCACGACATCATCGGCGATTTCCTGCGCTTCACTCTCGCCTTCAATCCCGAAGGAGCGATGAGCTTCTCGCTGGGCCCCTCATCCCGCTGGTGGTTCGTGCTGCTGTCCTTCGGCACCTTGTTCGTGCTTGCCTACATGCTGCGACAGACCCCGCGCGAGGACCGGCTCCAGATCGCCTCGATCGCGCTCATCTGCGGCGGCGCCGTCGGAAATCTCCTCGATCGACTTCGCTCCGCGCGCGGCGTCGTCGATTTCATCGACATCGGGATCGGGACCCATCGGTTCTGGACCTTCAATCTCGCCGACCTCGCGGTGACCAGCGGCACCGCGATGCTGACCTGGATTCTTTGCGTGCGCGCCGCGAAGGAAGAGCGCCGCGCCCACGCACTGGCGGGCGCGCCGAGCCGCGCCTTCGACGAGCCGAACTAGTCGTCCTTCTGGCCGAAGATGGCCATGTTGGAGCTATGCCCCGGATTCACTTTCTTGTCGGGGTAGATCCAGTGGACGGCCTGGTTGACCGCGGTCGCCGCCTCGCCGAACCCCGTCGCGATCAGCTTGAGCTTGCCGGGATAAGTCGTGATGTCACCCGCAGCGTAGACCCCCGCGCGGCCCGTTTCCATCAAGCTGTTGACGACGATCTCTTCCTTCTCGCAGTTGAGCCCCCATTCCGCCAGCGCGCCGATGTCGCTGATGAAGCCGAGCATCGGCAGCACCACGTCGGCGTCGATGTCGCGGGTGGTTTTTGACTTGACGTCGCGCACCGTGACACCGGTGAGCTTGTCGTCGCGCGATAACACATCGTGCAGCTCGTGGAACGGCAGCAGCGTCGTCCGGCCCGCGCCCGCCGCCGCAACGACGTCGGCGACGGTGGCACTGTGCGCCCTGTACCTGTCGCTCCGATGGACGAGGGTCACGGCGCGAGCGCGGTCCCGCAGCTGCTGCGCCCAGTCGAACGCCGAGTCGCCGCCGCCGATGATGACGATGCTCTGGCCGCGAAATTCGTCGGGGTTCGAGACCCGATCGAAGATCCCCTTCCCGTACCACGGCTCCGCGCACGCCTGAGGAAGCCGTCGCGGCGAGAACGCGCCGATCCCCGCGGCAATCACGATCGCGCGGGTGGGAAAGCGATCGGTCTCGGTGACGAGCACGAAGTGATCGTCGTTGCGCTCGAGCGCCGTTACGTTCTGATTGAGGTGCGACTTGAACTGGAACTGCGACGCCTGCTCGACCAGCGCGTTGACGAGGTCCTTGGCCAGGATCTTCGAGTAGCCGCCGACGTCGAAGATGTATTTCTCCGGGTACAGCGCGGTCAGCTGTCCGCCGAGCTGGGGCAGCGCGTCGACGATCTGTGCGGTCGCCCCGCGCATGCCGGCATAAAAAGAGGCGAACAGCCCGGTCGGGCCGCCGCCAATGATCGTTATGTCAGTTATCTCATGAGTCATTCGTAGAGCGAAATATATCCCATGACGGAACCCCGATCTCGCGAACAACCGACCCTCGCAACGCCCCGACTAACGCTTCGCCCGTTCATCGCCGACGACGCGTTCGATGTGGAGCGACTGGCGGGCGCGCGCGAGATCGCCGATACGACACTCAATATTCCGCACCCGTATCCGCACGGCGGCGCCGCGCAGTGGATCGCGTTGCATGGCCCGGCGTGGATCGATGGCACGGGCGTCACGTTCGCAATTGTCAGCAACGAAACGGCGAGGCTCGTCGGCGCGGTAGGCCTCACCATCAAACGCGAGTTCGCGCGCGCCGAGCTCGGGTACTGGATCGCCAAGGCTAAGTGGGGTCGCGGGTACGCGACAGAAGCGAGTGAAGCGATTCTGGATTTTGGTTTCCGGACGCTGGGCCTCCACCGCATTCAGGCCCACCACCTCGTCCGAAATCCAGCTTCAGGCAGGGTGATGCAGAAACTGGGGATGCGGCAGGAAGGAATCGAGCGCGACGCCGTCATCAAATGGGGTCGTCACGAAAGCATCGTGCTTTACTCGATTCTCGAGCCGGAGTGGCGCGAGTCCCGGTCCGCCCGCTGACCGTCCCTGGCCGAACCCTTCCAACTATTCATCGAGCGGGGCGACAGCGACAGCCGCGGTCCCATCGCCGCGGTAGCGAACCGTGACCGTCCACGGCTGACAACACACCTCGCAGTCCTCGACGTACTCCTGCTCGGCGCCGCCGCCCGGATCGATCGCGATCTCGACTGTCTCGTTGCAGTACGGGCAATAGACCGTCGCCGCGGTTTCCGCCGTTCCGTCGCCGAGGGGGAATTCTTCGTCGAGAATGTCTTTATCGTTGGGGATGCGCATCTCGTTAGGATGGTGTTATTGGCTGGGAACGACAACTGAAGAATACCGGCGGGCGGCCGTGGGCGGGCCGGCTCGGGCTCGGGGCTCGTTTCCTAAATACTAAGGAAGACTACCAGCTAGGAGCTGCGGGCGGAGCCGCTGGCGGCACCGAGCATGGGTTGGATGAACAGCGTGGCTTGGCTCCGAGTGCGGTTTCCAAAAAAAGCTCGGAGCCGCCCGCTGCTTCGCCCATCGCTATTAGCTGGTAGTCTTCCTTGATATTTCGGAGATGAGCCCCTGGCCTCGAGCCGCCAGCCCGCCGCCGCCCGCCGGTAGTCTTCTTTTGCAGTTGAACTTTCCAGATCAACGTAGATTTCCGACCATGAAGATCTACACCAAGACCGGCGATGCCGGCGACACTGGCCTGTTCGGCGGCGGCCGCGTTCCCAAAGATGATCCGCGGGTCGAAGCTTACGGCGACGTCGACGAGCTCAACGCCCTGCTCGGAATGGTGAGGGCGGTCGAGCCCCTGCCCCGCATCGACGAAGTTCTGGTCCCGATCCAGCGCGACCTGTTCAGCATCGGGGCCCTGCTCGCAACGCCGGATCTCGACAAAATGCACCGGCATCTGGCGAAGGCGAACATCGACTCGCGCAGGATCGAAGCCCTCGAGCACGCCATCGATGAATGCGACCGCGAGCTCGAGCCGCTCAAGGCGTTCATCATCCCCGGCGGCAGTCGCAAAGGCGCAACCCTCCACGTCGCGCGCACCGTCTGCCGCCGCGCGGAACGCCGGGTCGTGCGCCTGCACCACGACGTCGAGATCCCCGAGCTGGTCGTGATCTACCTCAATCGCCTCTCCGATCTGCTCTTCACCCTTGCCCGCCTGGCGAACGTCCTGACCGGCGCAGGTGAGGTCACCTGGTAAGCGGCCGCGGCGGGTTAAAAAAGCAGGGGTCCACCCGCGAGATCCAGCTCGGGCGCACCACCATCCACATCGGCTCGGGCACTCTGGCGAAGGTCGGTGAAATCGTCGCCTCTGCCGCCCCTGCCCATCGCTACGCTATCATCACCGACTCCAACGTCCGGCCCCTGTACGCGGACCGCGTCGCGGCGCAGCTGAAAACTGTCGCCTCCGATATCCTGATCGTGCCCGCCGGCGAGTCGAGCAAAACCCGCGACACCTGGGCGCGGCTGACCGACCAGATGCTGGCCCGCGGGCTAGGCCGCGACTCCGCTGTGATTGCCCTCGGCGGCGGCATGATCGGCGACCTCGCGGGGTTCGTCGCCGCTACCTATATGCGTGGGATTCCGGTGGTCCAGATTCCGACCACCCTGGTTGCGATGGTCGATGCCTCGATCGGCGGGAAAACCGCCGTCGACACCTACGCGGGAAAGAATCTGGTGGGAATTTTCCACCCGCCGGCCGCTGTCGTAAACGACCCGCAAACCCTTGGTACACTTCCACTTAGGGAAATTCGTGCGGGAATTGCAGAGATTGTCAAGCATGGCGTAATCGCTGACGAGCCTTATCTTCGTCAGGTCGCCAATGCGCTTTTCGAGGTGCTGTCGACCGGCGGTCAGGCGAGTGACACGATGCTCGCGCTCATCGTCCGTAGCGTGGAGATCAAGGCCGGAATCGTCTCACGTGATGAACGGGAGGATGGCCTTAGAAAAACCCTGAATTTTGGCCATACGATAGGCCACGCCGTCGAGCTGGTCAGCGGCTACTCCCTCTTGCATGGGGAAGCGGTCGCAATCGGGATGGCGCTCGAGGGGCGGCTCGCCGAAAAGATCGGCGTCGCCGAGGCAGGGACGGCAGCCACGATTGCCAAGGTGCTGCGGGCCGCCGACCTCCCGACCGAGCTTCCGGAGCGCTTCAGTCCGGACGATCTCATCGCAGCGATGAGGTCGGATAAGAAGGGGTTGTCGGGCAAGCTGCGATTTGCCTTGCCGCTTCGAGTTGGAGCGATGGCAGGGGAAGAGACGGGATGGACGGTTTCGGTCAGTGACGACCAACTACGGGAGGTGCTTGCATGAAAACACGCAGAATCTCTCGCCAAACCCCGGCCGTGGAGACCGTCGCGACCAAGAATCGGCCGCGCGCTGAGGTCATTCGGACCGTGATAGCGGTCACCCTCGCCCTCGCCCTGATCGGCACCGGCGCGATCGCGCTGCCCTCCTTCGCTCCAGTCAAGCCAACCGAAGAGGTTTACGAGCCGGTGGTCGCCCAGCTCGAGCCCGAGACCCTCGCCGACATTGAGAGCGTCCACGAGTCGGCAGGAATGCTGGGAGCGTCGGCGTCGGAGATTGCTCGCACCGTTTCCACCGTCGCCGCCCGCGCCCCGAAAGCAGCCCGGTCGTCCCTGAAGAAGGTTTCGGAAGGCTCCAAAGTCGTGCGGAGCAAGATTGTCCGAGCGACCGCTCACGAAGCGATCAAGATGAAGCGCGGTATCATCCCGCTCATTCCCTCCAAGTTCGCCCGCGCCGAGGACGGCGTGACGATCCCCGTTTCGCTCACCCAGTACTGCGTGCAGGGCGAAACCCGCCGCGGCCGTCAAACCCGCCACGGCATCGTCGCCGCCGATCCGCGGATCTTCCCCCTCGCCCGCTACGTCGATGTCTTCCTCGGCAAGGACTATCTTGGCCGCTACCTGGTGGATGACACCGGCGGCAACGTGCTAGGCGCGACGCTGGACATCTGGAATCCCGACTGCCGCGAGGCAGCGCGGTTCGGCCGGCACTGGGGGAGCGCAACTCTGGTTGCGAGAGCGGTCGAGACGGTGCCCAATGATTCGCTGGTGCCCACGAGATGGGACGGATTGGCCAAACGGTAGTTCGCAAAACCGCAAAAGAAGACTACCGGCCTGAGGCCGTGGGCCACACGGCAAGCGGCCGCGGGCTCAAACATTTTCGTGCACGATTTGCGTTCAATGCACCCGGAATGCGCCGGCAGTAGCCCCGAGCCTCCCGCAGGCACGCCCACGGCCGCTTGCCGGTAGTCTTCAGTTTGTTTTTACTCTCCGGAACTCGGCATTACACTTGCTCGCTGCCCGGTCAAAACCCAACCCCGAGCCAACCATGTCCTCGTTCAGTACCTACCTGATCGGATTCATAGTCCTCATCATCGGTCTGGCGATCGCCGCGATTTTGCTGGGCGTATCACAGACATGGGTCATCGTTGGTTGCATCATTCTGATCGGAATTGCCATCTTGATGGCCACTACCCGAACGAAGCCCAAAGATCCCCCAAGCCCGCCTGTGGCATAAACATTGGCTGTTGACGGCTGAGCACACGCGTAGTTAACGTGCGCGTCCAATTGGGGACCGGGCGCGTCACCCAGACACGCCGGTCGATAATGTCTCTGCCAAGGGGCTTATGCAGACAACGGGCGAGAGTAGATCGAAAGGCTTCTTCCGTTCTTCCCCTTCCACCGCGTTCGACCAGTACCTCCAGGACATTCAAAAGCTTCCCCTCATTACCGACGCCGAAGAAGAGCGTCGACTCGCCCGGCGTGCCCAGGCCGGAGACGAGAAAGCGGCTGAACGACTCGTAACCGCAAACCTCCGATTCGTAATCTCCTACGTAAAGAAGTATCAGGGGCACGGACTCGACCTCGGTGAGCTCGTGGCGATCGGAAACGAAGGACTCCTCAAAGCGGTGCGAAAGTTCGATCCGGATCAGGGCGTCAAGTTCATTTCTTATGCGGTGTGGTGGGTGCGCCAGGCGGTTCTCAAGGCGCTGGCAGAACAGACCCGAAGCGTTCGAATCCCGCTCAACCAGAATTCGCAGCTGATCAAGCTGGCCCGCGCACAGACAGTTCTCTCCCAGGTCCTCAAGCGCGACCCGACCGACAACGAGATCGGCCGACTCCTCGAAGAAACTCCCGACGCAGTCCGCTCCGCCAAGCAGATGTCGGCGACGGAAATCTCCCTCGATGCCCCGATCGACCGCTCCGACCGCGAAGCCTGCACCCTTGGCGAGCGCTTCGCCGGCGTCGATGGGGGCGAGATCGAAGACGTCACCGACTTCCATTTGATGCGCGAGTTCATCGACCGGGTATTCCGGAAGTACCTGACGCCCCGCGAACGGAAGATTCTTCATCTGTACTACGGTCTCGAGCAGGGCTCCGACGCGATGACCCTCGAGAAGATCGGCGCCCTGATGGGCGTCACCCGCGAGCGCATCCGCCAGATCCGCGAGCGCGCCTTCGAGAAGCTCCGCGAATCGCCGGATGGCTCGGCGCTGGCTGGGTTCTGGAGTTAGGGGGAGGCGGGAGGCGGGAGGCGGGACGCCCTAAGCTGTCCACGATGACGCCGACTCAATTTGGGTCGGCGTCTTTCTTGTATAGAACGCCATAACCGCAATCCGCAAACCGCAATCTCACCTCCCGCCTCCCGCCTCCCTTCCCGCCTCCCGCTTCCCGCCTCCCCGCCTTGCCCACCCTCCAAGCCTTTCTTAACGCCTCCTGTGGCAACGCCGAAAAGGCGCGCGAGGCGATCCTGGCGGCGGGCTTCGAGCTCAACGTCGTTCAGCCCGCAGACATGGAGCGGCGCCTGAGTCAGGCAATCGAGGGTAACACCAAACGCATCCTCGTCGCCGGTGGCGACGGGACTATCGCGACTGCCGCCTCGCTGGTTGCCAGGACCGATGTCGAGCTCGCGATCCTGCCCGGCGGCACCCTCAACCACTTCGCCCGCGATCACAACATCCCGACCGACCTTGGAAAGGCCGCCGAGGTCGCCGCCGCCGGCCAGGTTGTTGGCGCGGACATCGGCTACGTCAACGACCGCGTCTTTCTCAACACCAGCTCGATCGGGGCGTACGTCACCTTCGTCCGTGACCGCGAGCGTCTCGAGAAGCGGTTCGGCTACACCATCGCCAGCTTCTTCGCCTTCATTCGGACCCTCGGCCAGCTGCGCACCTTTACGGTCAGCGTTGAGATCGATGGACAAAAGAAGACCTTTCGCTGCTCGATGGTTTTCATCGGCGTCGGCGAGCGCGAGCTCAAGGTCCCCACCCTCGGCAGCAGAGTAAAAAACGGAAAGCGTGGACTGCACCTGATGATCGTCCGCGGGCGCAGGAAGGCCCGGCTGTTCGTCGTCGCGCTCGCCGGACTCGCGCGCGGAACGAAAGAAGCCCAGAAACTTCCAGAGTTCGAGGAGATCATCGTCGATAGCTGCCGGATCGATCTCAACAGATCCCGGACGACCGTCGGTCTCGATGGCGAGCTCAAGCGCCTGCAGACACCGCTCGACTACCGGATTGCGCGCGACGCCATCTCGCTCGTCGTCGCCCCACCGGAAGAAGCCGAAAGCTAAATTCAACGGATGACCGAGTCCGCGCATCGAGCGGCTTCCGTTTCATCCGACCAGCCCGCAGTCGTCGAACGCCTCTCCGACATCGTCGGTGCCAGGCACGTGCTCGTCCGCCAGAGTGAGCTGCTCGTCTACAATTCCGACGGCTTGCCCGGCTACCGCAGACAGCCGAAGCTCGCCGTTTTCCCCGGGTCGCGAGATGAAGCCATCGCGGTGGTGCGCGCACTGGCGGCGGAGGGTCTGGCTTTCGTGCCACGCGGTGCGGGAACCGGACTGTCGGGCGGCGCGCTCGCCGACGACATCGTCGTGGTTGGAATGCACCGGCTGAAGAAGATTCTCGCGCTCGACGTCGAGAACCGCCGCGCGACAGTCGAGCCTGGCGTTGTGAATCTCAAACTCAACCGCCACGTCGCGCCGCTGGGGCTGCTGTACGCGCCCGATCCCTCGAGCGAATCGGCGTGCACCATCGGTGGCAACGTCGCCGAAAATGCGGGCGGACCGCACTGCCTGAAATACGGTGTCACGTCGAATCACGTCGTCGCTCTCACAGCCGTGCTGTCGAGCGGCGAGGTCGTCGAGCTGGGCAGCAAGACGGGCGAGCGTGACGGCTACGATCTCCGCGGCGCTTTCATCGGATCGGAGGGCTGCTTCGGACTCGCTCTCGACATTACGGTGAAGCTCACGCCCAAGCCGCAAACTGTGCGCACGATCCTCGCCGATTTCATGTCGGTGGATGCCGCGGCACACGTGACGTCGGCGATAATCGCATCGGGGATCGTTCCGGCAGCACTCGAGTTCATGGATGGCCCGACGATCCGCGTCGTCGAGGATTCGATCTACGCCGCCGGTTATCCGCGCGACGCCGAAGCGATTCTACTCATCGAGCTCGATGGTCTGGAGGCGGGCGTCAGCGCCGACCTCGAGGCGGTGCGTCGGATCTGTCTCGAGGGCGCCGCCCGCAACGTGCGCGTGGCCCGCGATGATGCCGAGCGGACGAAGCTGTGGCAAGGGCGCAAGAAAGCTTTCGGCGCGATGGGACGCCTCGCTCCGCATCTGATCGTTCAGGATGCAGTCATTCCGCGCACCAAGCTGCCGGAGATTCTGGCGACGATTCACAGCATCAGTGAGAAGTACGGCGTCCTCGTCTGCAACGTGTTTCACGCCGGGGATGGCAATCTGCACCCGAACATCGCGTACAGCGCCGACGATCCCGCCGAGAGCGAGCGCGTTCACAGGGCGATGACCGAGATCATGCGCGCCTGCATTGCTGCCGGCGGGAGCATCACCGGCGAGCACGGCGTAGGGCTCGACAAGATGGGTTACATGGAGTCGATTTTTTCCGACAGCTCGCTCAACGCGATGTGTGAGCTCCGTGGAGTGTTTGATCCGGACCGGCGCTCGAATCCGGGAAAGGTTGTGCCGATCCACGCGTGCAAGGAATGGCAGGCGATTCCGGCCGGACGGTTCGATCTTTCGACGCCGCAGCCTCTCGAGGCAGAGCCGGCGCGCCCATCAGCCGGGTGAGTACCGACGCAGTCGTCTCGGCGATCAGAGATGCGGCAGGGAGTCAGACTCCAATTCGCATTGTTGGTCGGTCGACGTGGCTCGACGCGGGCAGGCCAGTACGCGCCGACAAGACATTGTCCATGCGAGACGACAGTGGTGTTGTCAGCTATGTGCCTGGCGATCTCACTCTGACGGTTCGCGCCGGCACCCCGCTGTCCGAGATCGAAGCAGTCACGCGGGAGCGAGATCAGTGGCTGCCGCTCGATCCTTATGGCTCACCGGACGGAAGTATTGGCGCCACGCTCGCTACAGCATCGGCGGGACCGCTGTCTTCGAGCTTTGGACTGGCGCGCGATCTGGTACTCGGCGTCGAGTTCGTGACCGGTCGCGGGGAAGTAGTGCGTGGCGGGGGGAAAGTCGTGAAGAACGTGGCGGGGTTCGATCTGTCGCGATTGATCACCGGCTCGTGGGGAAGCCTGGGCGTGATTACCGAGGTGACGCTGCGTCTCTACGCGTTGCCGAAGGCGGATCGGACCTTCGGGATAGCGTTGGGAGGCGGCGAGAAAGAAACGACTTCCCTTCTCCGGGCGATAGTGATTTCTCCGCTCTCGCCGTTTGCTTTGGTGCTGCTCAACCGCCGCGCAGCCACGGCCGTGGGAGAGGGCGGCGAACCAATGGCTTTGATTCGTTTCGGTGGCAACGAGGCAATGGTGCGGGCACAGGCGGCAGCACTCACCCAAATCACTTCGCCGCGGGAGGTGGATAGCGCTGTCTGGCAACGACTGCGCGACTTCGACGGCAAAGCCACGACGGTTGTGCGAATCTCCACCCTGCCCCGCCGGTTTCTGGGAGTTTCAGCCAGAATTCTCGCGGACGACGTCCCTGAAACGCGGATGTGCATCGACCCACGCCGCGGCGTGCTGAGACTGGCCGTCGGCGAGACCGGCGACGGGGACGGCAACGCCTTCAACGCCGGGCCGGTTGATGTTTCGGGTTCAGCGGAAACGATCTTCGAGAAGCTGCATCCCGATATATGGAAGGATGTTGCCCCGAGTGCGGTATCCGACGCGCTCTCCCAGGGTATCAAGAGAGCGTACGACCCGCACAACATTCTGAACCCTGGAATACTCGGCGACCTGTCGTGACCACGCTGCCAACCAACCCACCCGCCGCCGATCCGCTGCCGCCGGATTCGATGCCGAATTGCGCGCTGCCGGGCACGCCGCTCGCCGACGCCCTGCCTGGAATCAACGCCTGCGTCCACTGCGGGTTTTGTCTGCAGGCGTGCCCGACGTACCTGAATCTGGAAGACGAGAACGACAGTCCGCGCGGGCGGATTTTCCTGATGCGCTCTTTGCTCGAGGGAACCGTTGCGCCGGGCGATCCGAGCGTGCAACAGCACATCGACCAATGTCTGGGATGCAGAGCGTGCGAGCCGGTGTGCCCGAGCGGTGTGCCGTACGGGCAGCTGCTGGAAGCAACGCGCGCGACGCTCAAGGAGAGCAGACCCACTCCATTCATCGCGCGAATGATCCTGTTCGTGTTCGAGCGGGAATGGCTGCTGCGGCCGGCGATGTTCTTTTCGCGATTGCTCGCGGCGACCCCGATTCCAACCCTGCTCTCCGGGATCAGGGGCCGACTCGGCTTCGCGATGGCAATGCTGGCTTCGACGGGTCGCTCGATCGAGCGAGCCCGGTACGAGCCGGTGACAACCGGGCAGCGCGGTTCGGTCGCTCTGCTACGGGGCTGCGTGATGGATGGATTGTTCAGCGCGACGAATCGCGCGACGGCGCGAGTACTAAGGGTGAACGACTACGCGATTGTGGCGGCGCCCGGTCAGAAGTGCTGCGGAGCTCTGCATGCCCACGCGGGTCATCTCGAGGCGGCGCGCGGGCTCGCTCGAGCCAACATCGCCGCGTTCGAGCGGTCCGGAGCAACTTACGTCGTCGCGAACGCAGCGGGTTGCGGCGCGATCATGAAGGAGTACGGGCACTTGCTGAAAGACGATCCAGTGTGGCGCGATCGCGCGGAGAACGTCAGCAGGAGAGTTCGCGATGTGAGCGAGCTCCTGGCGGCGGCAGGGCCGCGCGAAGGCGGTCCGTTGCCAATCCGGGTGACCTACGACGCGCCCTGTCACCTGCAGCACGCTCAGCGAATCGTCGAGCAGCCGCTCTCGGTACTCGCCGCGATTCCCGGCCTCGAGCTCGTTCCGCTGCACGATTCGGATCAGTGCTGCGGGAGTGCCGGCATTTACAATCTGATCGAGCCCGAGACATCCGACGCGGTGCTCGATCCCAAGCTCGCCAACATCCGTGCGACCAGGGCAGCGTGGGTTGCCACCGGAAACCCGGGCTGCCTCATGCAGATCGGCGCGGGCCTCATTCGCTCCGAAATCCCGGCGCGCTCGATTCATCCAGTCGATTTGCTCGACGCATCTTACGCCGCTTTCGGCCAGTAGCGCGCGCCGAAACCACCGACTTAATTGCAGTTAATGTCGGAAATGAACGAGTACTCCGCGTTGCACAACGGTGCTCTCTTTTTCGATCGGAGCGACCGGATGCGTATGCGCATTTCCGGCCCCAGGGCCGCCGAGCTCGTCACCGGCATGGTGACGAACGACGTGTCAGCGCTGACCCCGGGCGAAGGGCAATACGCCGCCGCGCTGACGCCGAAGGGGAAGATCGTCGCCGATCTTCGCATCTTTGCGCTCGACGACGCGCTCCTGATCGATACCGCCGCAGCCGCTGGCCCCGGTTGGAAGGATGCGGTGCGCAAGTACGTCAATCCGAGACTGGCGCCGTACCATGACGTGAGCTCCGAGCTGGCGGACATCGGCGTTTTTGGCCGCACCGCGCGGTCGGCGATCTCACGGGCCATCGTAGTCGACGAAAAGGATCTTGCCGCACTCGATCCGTACTCGCACATCACCAGGCCGTTTGGCAGCGGCAGCGTCATCATCGCGCGGGTTCCGGAAATCGACATCGAGGGGTACGAGATCTTTGTGCCGATCGCAGATGCGCCGGATCTGGAATCGAAGCTTCGCGCTGTTGGAGTCCCGGAGGGCGCCGCGGATACCTGGGAGATCGCGCGAGTCGAAAGCGGCAGGCCGATGTGGGGTGTCGACATGGATGATTCGACGCTGCCGCAGGAGGCAAACTTCGACGAGCTCGGCGCGATCTCGTACACGAAGGGCTGCTACATCGGCCAGGAGACCGTGGCGCGAGTCCATTTCCGCGGTCACGTAAATCGTTTTTTGCGCCGTTTGCGATTCGTGACGCGGCCAGCGCCTCCGCGGGGCGCCGAGCTGATCGACGAAACCGGAAAGGTGATTGGCGACGTGCGGAGCTCGGCGCTGTCGCCGCGCTACGGAGGAGTGGCGCTGGGGATGGTGCGGCGCGAAGTCCTGCCGGGGACGACGCTGCAGGCGAAGTGGGACGGTGGTGAATGCAGCGTGCAGATCGAACAAAACGAAAAGGGCGCCACTGTGTAGTGGCGCCCTTTTGTCAGCGAGAAACCCGAGTTATTTCGTCGTCGACGAGGCGGTGGTGCTCGCAGCGGGCATGTTCATCGTCGTATCCATCGCTGCCGGGGCCGGAGCCATTGCCGGAGCGGAGGTGTCGGCGGTCGCGGCTTCGTCTTTCTTGGAGGTGCATGCGGCTAGTGCGAGGACGGCGGCGACAAGGGCCAGGCGCTTCATTTACGATCTCCTTGAGAGGCAAACGTGGATAAATTCGCCGGCCGTGCACGCGGTCGCAGTGCCGGTTTTTGGCGCGGGCGAAAATTTATCTCATCCGGAACGTGTGTCAAGGGCGACGGCTTCTATCTGCTCTCTCGCCCACGCCATAGATTACCTCTCAAAGTCGGCATTTTCCCTCGGAGAATCAGTTGTCGGTCCTTCCAGAAACATTTGGCGCACTGAAACGTTCCGCGTTCGGTTCGTCCGATCGCAGACACCAATCGGTCAAGGATGAGCTTCGCGCGAATCTCCTGACCCGCCTCGCGTCCCGCAAATCGGTGTTCAACGGCGTCATCGGTTACGAAGAGACCGTGATGCCGCAGATCGTCAATGCACTACTCAGCAAGCACAACTTCATTTTGCTCGGACTCCGCGGGCAGGCGAAATCCAGAATCCTTCGCGCGCTGACCACGCTGCTCGATCCGGCGCTGCCGATCATCGCAGGCAGCGAGGTAAATGACAATCCGTTCGCGCCGATCTCGAAATACGGCAAGAATCTTCTCGCTGAAGCGGGCGACGATACTCCAATCGCCTGGCTCGATCCCGATCATCGCTACGTCGAAAAACTTGCCACTCCCGACGTTACCGTCGCGGACATCATCGGCGATCTCGATCCGATCAAGGCGGCGCGCGGCGGACACATCCTCGGCGACGAGCTGACGATGCACTACGGCATGCTGCCGCGCGCGAACCGCGGCATCTTCGCATTGAACGAGCTACCGGACCTGGCGGGAAAAGTTCAGGTAAGCCTGTTCAACATCATGCAGGAAGGCGATGTCCAGATCAAAGGCTATCCGGTGCGCCTGCCGCTCGACGTCATGCTTTGCTTCACGGCGAATCCCGAGGACTACACCGCGCGCGGCAAGATCATCACACCGCTCAAGGATCGCATTGGCAGCGAGGTGATCACGCACTATCCCGAGACGGTGGAGCTGGGGATGGCGATCACCAATCAGGAAGCGTGGACCGCGCGGGGCGCGGGCAAAGTGCGCGTTCCCGATTTCATCGCCGAAGTGATCGAGCGCGTCGCATTCGAGGCGCGCACCGACAAGCGCATCGACAAGAGATCGGGGGTGTCGCAGCGGATGCCGATCTCGGTGATGGAAAACGTCGTGTCGAACGCCGAGCGCAGGGCGATTCAGACCGGAGAGCGGGACATCGTGCCGCGGATCGCGGACATCTACGCCGCACTTCCAGCGATCACCGGCAAGATCGAGCTGGAGTACGAGGGTGAGCTGGTCGGTGGTCACAACATCGCGCGCGAGCTCATTCGTCGCGCCGCAGATGCGACGTACCAGGACCGCGCGGGCGGTCTCAACACCGACGAGATCATCATGTGGTTCGACGTCGGTGGCGCGCTCCAGGTGACCGACGACGTTGCGGTCGAAGCCGTGGTGGAGGGCTTCGGCAGCGTTCCGGGACTGATGCAGGTGGTGAACACCGCCGGACTCGCGCCGATGGACGATCTGCCGGTCGTGGCGGCGGGATGCGAGCTGGTGCTCGAGTCGCTGGTGGCGCGCAAGAAGATCACGCGGTCCGACGCCGGCATTTATGGGCGAGCCGTCGAGGAGAAGCGCCGCCGCCCGTACCAGGACTGAAAATTGGCCGTACTCACCGTCTCGCGGCTTTACGGGTCGGGAGGCTCCGAGGTAGCGGAGAAGGTCGCCAAAGCACTGGGCTGGTCGCTGTTGGACAATGCCGTGGTGGACGCCGTTGCGGCGCGCATGGGACTGAGCGCCGAGGAAGTGCAGGCGCGCGAGGAGCGGGTCCCGTCGCTGGTGGAACGATTGACGGCAGCGATGGCGATGGGATCGCAGGAATGGGTGACGCCGATGGCTGCGGCGAAGCGTCCCACCGACGAGCAGATGATCGAGGTCACCCACCGGGTGATCGAAGAAGCGATCGCGCGCGGACCGCTGGTGGTGGTCGGGCGCGGCACCCAGGAGATGCTCGCCTCGCGTGAGGACACCCTCCACGTCTTCTGCTACGCCTCGCGCAAAGCGCTGATCGCGCGGACGATGCAGCGCGAAGGAGTGAGCGCGGAGGAAGCCGCCCGACTGGTGGACGAGACCAACAAGCAGCGCGATCAGTGGGTGCGGCTGCACTGGGAGCGCGACCGTCGCGCCCACGAGAATTACGATCTCAGCGTCAATACGGAGCGACTCGGCATTCAAGGCGCGGTAGATTTGATCGTTGACGCAGCGAGACGGCGCTTCGGTTTGGGATGAGTGGACACGGCGGCATCTCTCGATTTTGTGCATTCCGCCAAACCGCATTATCCCGCGGCACTGGAAAGGGAGCGAGTGGACGGCTTCGTCACGCTAGCGTTCGTAGTCGATACGCTCGGGCACGCTGAAATGGAATCCGTCCGCGTAGTCAGAGGCTCCCATGAGGGGTTCGTACGAGCAATACTCAACGTACTACCACGTATGGAGTTCAAGCCGGCAATTCTTGGAAGCAGGAAAGTCCGCCAGGCTGTTCAGCAAACGTTCCAATTCGCCGCCCATTAAAGTCAGGAATCGCATCTGGTGATTGCCGTCCCCGTCCCGTGGGTGTTTGTGCTCGCCTACCTGTGCGGCGTAGCGATCGATGTGGCGTTCCCACTGCGTCCGCCACTGGAGATGATGACAGTAGTGAAGCTCGCGGGTGGAGTACTGTTTGTCGCCGGCGCCGTGATCGCGGGATGGGGATGGATCATGTTCTGGAAAGCGCACACGACCAGAGTGCCTGGAGAGGCATCGTCATCGCTGGTCACTCATGGCCCATACCGCTACATGCGAAACCCGATGTACGTTGGCTTGACGCTGGCCTACCTCGGCGAGGCGGGAATGCTGACCCAGATCTGGCCACTGCTCTTTTTGCCGCTGGTGCTCTTCTACCTCAATCGGGTGGTGATTCCACTCGAGGAACAGAAGCTGACAGAAGTCTTCGGCTCCGCATACGACGAATATCGGCGCAGAGTACATCGTTGGATCTAGCAGCGGCCGCCTCACTCAGAAGTCGCGAGGCTTCGTTCACCGATGGCTGAGCAGATCTGGTCAGATGTGGAGCGATACGTCAACGAGCTCGTCGTCCAGCCCGACGCGGTGCTCGACGCAGCGCTGGACGCTGCTGCTGCGGCGGGATTGCCACAGATCAGCGTGACCGCGGCTGAAGGAAAACTCCTGCAGCTGCTCGTTCGGATACACGGCGCGAATCGGATTCTGGAGATCGGCACGCTCGCCGCTTACAGCACGATCTGG
>CAMLDY010000012.1 GCA_946478895.1 uncultured Gemmatimonadota bacterium | reverse complement strand
GCGAACTACATCAACAGCCTGCGACGCAGCTGGTCGTACGATCCAATCCCGTTCTGGCGACAGGTCAAAGCGCCCATCTACATCATGCTCGGCGGACTCGACCGCTCGGTGCCAACCGCGGAAACCGCGCCGGCATTTCGGAAGGTCTTCAAGGAGTCGCGCAATCCCGACGCGACGGTGCGCGTCTTTCCGCAGGGGAATCACGGCTTGCTGGCAGCGCACACCGGCTTCGATAGTGAAGCGAGATTCCTTGCGTACTATCTACCTGGATTTCAGAGCAGCGTGGTAGGTTGGATTCGACAGCGGGTCGGGCTGGCAAGCGTTGATTTAACTGCAAAATAAAAATACCGGCTGCCAACCGTTGGCCTAACCGGCTCGTGGCTACGGGCCTCTCGATTGGCGTTCGCGTAAGCCCGCAGTCAGGAGCGGTTACGCTCCCCGCAGCAAGCTCACCAAGCTTAGAGCTCCGTGCTTCCGTTCTGTGGATGCCGTTGCGCGCCGAGATCGATTCCCCGCCTTGATAACTGGTTCGGAGGGGCAGCGCGCAAAAAGCTTGGGGCGACGGCAAATGGTGACGCTGCAACCACTGCTCCATCCAATCGTCTGCAGTGCCGAGTGGACAAACCGAATGCCGAGAGTGTAGCGTATGGCCATGGCGATCTCCGTCCCGCTCTACACCGTCGACGATCTCGAGAATTTCCCGAACGACGGGAACAGGTACGAGCTGCTGGACGGGGTGCTGCTGGTGACGCCGCAAGCAGCATTGGTCCACCAGGTCGTTGCCAACCGAATCCAGGGCGAGCTGTTTCTCGCACTCCAGAAACCCGGATTCGCGCACGTCGTCGGACCTGGCGCGGTCGTGCGGATGCCGAACACGCAGTTGCAACCAGACATCCTGGTCTTTCCCGCGCGTTTCAGCCCGATGACGAGTTGGCGCAAAATCACCGAGCACTGGCTCGCCGTCGAAGTGCTCAGCCGATCGTCGCGAATCTACGACCGGGAGTTCAAGCGCGACGCCTACTTCGCGCTCGGACTCCAGCAGGTCTGGCTTGTGGACTGGCGCGATGAGTCTGTCGAAGTTTGCACGGGCAGGGGCGCGAGCCGCGTCGTGCGCGACAGGATTACGTGGAGAATTGCGGGTATCGACGTCGTCGTCGATTTGCGCGAGGTGTTTGCGGGCTTAACTGCAAAATAAAAACTACCGGCAGGCGGCTGTTGGCCCAACCGGCGGGTGGCTACGGGCTTTTCGAGTGGCGTTCGCGTCAACCCGTAGCCACGGGGCTGGTTCGGCTGACCGCCGGCTGCCGGTAGTTTTTTGCTTTTGCAGTTCCGCATTTCCCCTGATAAGTTCGCCGGATGCCAACCTGCCGCGTCGCGACGACGATCGCTCTCGCCCTCGCTCCACTGACTATAGGTGCGCAAACCCGCGGGCCGAGCTTCTCGATCACCTTCCCGAAATCGATCCACACCGAGCCCGTTACCGGACGACTGCTCCTGATCATCAGCAGGGACTCCAGTCCCGAGCCGCGATTCCAGATGCACCCGCTCGATCGGGGATTGCCGACATTCGGCCGCGACGTCGACGCTCTCGCTCCAGGATCTCCGGTAATCATCGACGCCACCGTTCCCGGTTACCCGCTCAAAAGTCTCAATGATCTTCCGGCCGGCGACTACTACGCGCAAGCGGTGCTCAACGTCTACACCGAATTCCATCGCGCCGACGGTCACGTCATCTGGGCGCACATGGATCAGTGGGAAGGGCAGAACTTCGTCACGTCGCCCGGAAATCTTTACAGCGTGCCGCAGAAATTTCACGTCGACGCGCGCGCGAATCGAATGCACGCGCTGGTGCTCACGAAAATAAATCCGCCACGGACGATCCCACCCGACACCAAATGGGTCAAGCAGATCAAGATCCAGAGCAAGCTCCTCTCGGCGTTCTGGGGCAGGCCGATCTACATCGGCGCGAGCGTGCTTCTACCCGCGGGCTACGACGAGCACCCGGACGTCCGCTACCCGGTGGTCTACGACCAGGCGCACTTCGGTCTGCGTCCGCCGCTTCGATTCACGGAGAGCACCCGACCATTCTCGCCCGCGGTCGTAGCAGAGATGGCGAACAACGGTCAGGATACCCCGCTCGAATTCAGCAGCGCGTGGATGGGTCCCGGCTTCCCGCGCATGATCGCGGTTCTCTTCCAGCACCCGACGCCGTACTTCGACGATTCCTACGCGGTCAACTCGGCCAACAACGGGCCGTACGGCGACGCGATTCTCACCGAGCTCATCCCGTATCTCGAGGAGCATTTTCGGATCATCAGCAAGCCGTACGCGCGCGTCCTGACGGGTGGATCGACCGGCGGCTGGGAATCACTCGCGCTCCAGATTCATCACCCGGAATTTTTCGGGGGGACGTGGACGGAGTATCCCGATCCCGTCGACTTCCGGCACTACGGCACGGTCGACATCTACGCCGACACGAACGCGTTCGTCACCAGCGCCGGCGGGTCATTCATGCGTCCCGCCGAGCGCTTCCTGATGCGCATGTCCGATGGGCAACCGGTGATCAGTCACAGGGACTACAGCAGGTGGGAAGACGTGCTCGGCAGCCACGGCCGCTCGACCGACCAGCTCGAGGCGTGGGAGGCGGTCTTCGGTCCGGTGGGCAGCGACGGATACCCGAAGCCGCTCTGGGACAAGCGCACCGGCCACATCGATCACGAGGTCGCGACGTACATGCGCGACCACGGCTACGACCTGCGCTACTATCTCGCCCAGCACTGGCCGACGATCGGTCCGCAGCTTGTCGACAAGATTCACGTCGACGTCGGCGACATGGACAACTTTTATCTGAACCTCGCCGTGTACGATCTCCAGGCGTTCCTCGACAGCGCCAGCGCTCCGCGCGCGAACGCCGTGTTTCACTACGGGCGTCCTGAGAAAGGCCACGGCTGGCAACATACGACGGAGGCCAACCTCGTTCGGGAGATGGCCGACTTCATCACCGCCCACGCGCCGGCCGGCGAGAGCTCGACGCAGTGGAGGTACTAGGTAGCAGGACTTGACTGCAAAGTAAAAACTACCGGCAGGCGGCGGTCGGCCGAACCGGCTGGTGGCCGCGGGCTCTTCGAGTGGCGTTTTCGGAATAACGCTCCCCGCAGCAAGCTCACCAAGCTTAAAGCTCCCTGCTTCCGTTCTGTGGATGCCGTTTCGCGCCCAGATCGATTCCCCGCCTTGACCGCTCCAGCAATCCTCTCGCTGCCGTCGATCGGTTAACCGCCCTGGCAGGGACTGACGAGGAATATCGACGCGGCGTGCCCGATAGTTACGATCAAAAAAGTCAAGCTGACCAGAACGCCCGACAACGCCATGAAACGGGTGCGACCTTCTCCCGTCTCGAGCAACGCCGTCGGTTGCGCATGCTCGCTCGCCTTGCCCGATCCCCGGTGATGCTCTTCGCGTGTCCGCGTCCAGTCACGCCAGGAAACCGCCGCGCCGGCGATGCACAGCGCGATCGCCGCCAGGCTCACCGCGAACACGATCCCGCGCAACCCACCCACCGTCGGCGTCGAAAGGGGCGAGAGCCGCGGAAAGCATCCGTGCGACGCGACCGCTGAATCGACCAAAGTCTGCACCGTCCATCCCAAGGGTCCGGCCAGAAACCCGAACCACAATCCGCTGAGCGCGACGCGCCCCCGAGCAGGTGCCGGATGCTCGGCCATGCTAGCGGAGGTGCGGGGTGATGTAAAGCGACGTGAACACCGCTAGCCATACGGCATCGACGAAGTGCCAGTACAGTGCGACGTTCGTTATCGCTTCATGGCGGCCGGCGCTGAAATGCCCGCGCGCGGAGCGCACGAACACCACTGCCAGCATCAGCAAGCCCACGATGACGTGGGCGCCGTGGAATCCCGTGATCGTGTAGAAGAGCGAGCCGTAAGCGTCGTGAGTCATCGAGAACTTTTCGCGGCCGTACTCGACCACCTGCAGCGAAATGAAAACGACACCGAGCACGATTGCCGTACCCAGCCACGCAACAAGGTGTGCATTGCTGTTTCGCCTGATTCCACGCGCAGCCAGCCACACAGCGATGCTGCTCGAGATCAGGATAAGAGTATTGATTGCGGGGAGGCCGATGCGCGGCACCACGGCGGGCCACGGATTCGTCGATATCGAGCCCAGATAGTAGTAGCTGAAGAGAAGGTAGCCGAAGAACGCCGCCTCGGTGGCTACGAGGCACGCCATTCCCCACCAGCCGATGTTGTGACGGCCAGATGCACCCACGGGCAGCTCGCCGAACTGCGTTTCCGTCTCGCGCTCCTCGGTCATCACACGCTTCGGCCAGAGCCACGCGATGACGCACACCGCCGACGCCAGCGCGCCGATCGCCGCGAGCCAGACCAGGCCAAACAGCAAACCGTAGCCGATTACGCCGATCGAAATCGCCAGCGCCAGCGGCAGGTAAGTGTCCTCCGGCATCTGCAGCACCGCCTTTGGCTCGGCATCGAGAGGCGACGTCGCAAAAGTCTCGCGACCGTCGGCGAGCAACGGTCCGCGCGCCAGAATCGAGCGCGACGCGCCTTCGCCAAGTCTGTCCTCCCAGAGTGGATGCCGGCTACCGACGGTCGGAATCACCGCGAAGTTGTACGGGGGCGGCGGGGATGAGACGCTCCACTCCAGCGTTCCCGCGTCCCACGGATTCGGCCCAGCGATGCGTCCGTTGCGTCGACTGATCCAGACGTTGACGGCGAAGAGCGCCACCCCGATGGCGAACACGAACGCTCCGACCGTCTCGATCAGATTGTAGGTGTCCCAACCAAGACCGGCGGGGTAGCTATAGATGCGGCGCGGCATGCCGAGCAAGCCGACGATGTGCATCGGAAAGAAGACCAGATTCACGCCGACGAAGAGCGTCCAGAAATTCCAGGTGCCGAGCCGCTCGTCCATCATGCGGCCGGTCATCTTCGGGAACCAGTAGTAGACGCCGGCGATGACCGGGAAGACGTTGATCCCAACCAACACGTAGTGCAGGTGCGCGACGACGAAGTAGGTGTCGGTGAGCTGCCAATCGAGAGGGACCGCGGCGGTCATCACCCCGCTCACTCCGCCTATAACGAAGAGCGCGATGAAGCCGAGCATGAATTTCATCGGTGCCGGGTACCACGGCTTGCCATCCCAGAGAGTGCCGAGCCAGGCGAAGATGGCGACCGCGCTCGGGATCGTGATGAAGATGCTGGCGGCGCCGAAGAACGCGAGCGCCAACGGCGCGATGCCGGTCGCGAACATGTGATGCAGCCACACTCCGAAGCCGATCATCGCCGTCATCACCGTCGAGAGCGCGACGAAGGTGTACCCGACGAGCGGACGGCGGCAGAACGTCGGGAGCGCGTCGGAGACGATCCCCATCGCCGGCAGCACGATCACGTACACCCACGGATGCCCGAACATCCAGAACAGATGCTGCCACAACAGCGGGTGTCCGCCGGCCGCCGGATCGTAGAAGTGGGTGCCGATGCGGCGATCGAGGTAAAGCATCGCCGCCGCGGCGCTGAGCGCGGGCAGCGCAAACAGATTCGCGATCGAAGCAGTGAGGGTGCCCCAGACGATGACCGGCATCCTGTTGATCGACATGCCGGGTGCGCGGGTCTTGAACAGCGTGGTGATGAAATTCACCGACCCCACCGTCGTCGACACCGCCAGCAGAATCAGGGTCAAGGCGTAGAAGTCGATGTTGAGACCGGGGTTGTATGCCCGCGCCGCGTATGGCACGTAGTCGAACCAACCAGCGTTGGGCATCGCCCCCAACGGCAGGCTCGTATACAGAAAGATTCCCGCAACGAGATAGGTCCAGTACGACAGCGCATTGAGGCGCGGGTACGCCATGTCGCGCGCGCCGAGCATGAGCGGCCAGACGTAATTGCTGAATCCGGACAGAACGGGCGCGGCGTAGAGGAAGATCATCGTCACACCGTGCATGCTGAACAGCTCGTTGTACGTGCCGGCGGAGAGCACCCGCTCTCCACTGACGGCGAGCTGGCTCCGCATCAGCAGCGCTTCTATTCCCCCGATGACGAGGAAAAGAATCGAAGTGACGAGGTATCGCTTGCCGATGGTCTTGTGGTCCACGCTCGAGATGGTGCCGCGCCAGCCTCGAGGGGTTTCCCAGATTTCGTTGAGGCGGCCGACCGGGGCCGCTTCGGCAAGGACAGCGCTCATCTCATTCCAGCGTTTCGAGGTACGCGACCACTGCCCGCAGCTCGGCGGCATCGAGCGGGATGGCGGGCATCCGCGCGCCTTCCTTTATCGTGGGCGCGTTTTCAATCCACCGCGCAAGATTCGCGGGTGTGTTCTCGAGTGCGCCTGCGCCGATGGTGGGGCGCGACGCAAAGTGCGTGAGCTCAGGAGCGAGCCGGCCGAGCGCGGGGGTGCCTGATATGGTGTGACAGGCGCCGCAGGATCTGAAGAATACGGTTTGTCCGACCACCGCTTCGCGGGTGGCGGGCGCGGGAGCTTCCGACCGGCGCTGCTGCGCCCACTTGTTGAAGGCAGCCGGCGATTCAGCGGTGACGGCGAACGCCATCGCGGCGTGCTGGAGCCCGCAGTACTCGCCGCACATCCCGCGCGAGGTGCCGGCACGCTCTGCCTCCAGCCACATCTCGTTGGTCTGTCCGGGTATCACATCCATCTTGCCGGCGATCTGCGGCAGCCAGAAGCTGTGGATGACATCGGTGCTGTGCAGCCGCACGCGTACCGGAATCCCGACCGGAAGATGAACTTCGTTCGCCGTGGTGAAGCCGAGCTCGGGATTGGATGCGTCGCTATAGGTGACTTCCCACCACCACTGATGTCCGGTGATGTCCATTGTCAGCGAGGGAACCGACGGCGGATGGGTTGCGGCAGTGAGCGTCACCATCGTCGCAACGAAGACGGCGACCAGCACGACTATGGTTGTCCCGGTGCCGACGTAGATCCAGCCGAGGCCGGAGTTGATGCGCGTGCGCTCGACGGAAGCGTTCGTCTCTCGTTCGCCGCGGTGCCGCATGATTCCGGCGACGACTGCGATGCAGACGATGATCACCACTGCGCAGGAGATCGCGGTTAGCCAGACGCCGAGCTTGCCTTCACTGCGTCCGGCGCGTCCCGTGGCGTCGAGGTAGGAGCTGGTGCCGTTGCAGGCCGCCAGCAGCGCGATCGATGAGAAAGGTGCGAAGCGGATCCGCGATCGCCGATCAGTGGACATTGTTCCGACCCTTGAGCGTGCTCCCCGACGTCGTGTCATTGTCAGCGAGGTCACCCTGCCGGGCGCGGTCGGCGAGGCCGGCCGGGAACGCTCCGCCCTTGGCCTGGATGTATGCAACGACCTTCCATATCTCGACCGCGGGAATCGAGCGGCCCCAGGCGGGCATGCCCTGGGGACGACCCTCGAAAATCGATTTGTAGATGTCGGCAGGCGACCCGCCGTAGCGCCAATAGGTATCGATCAGATTGGGCCCCATTCCGCCCTTTAGATCGTAGCCATGACAACTCGCGCAATTCATGTTGACGAACAGCTCGTGGCCCGCCTTGATTGCGGCCATGTCCGTCGCGTACGGATTCTTGATGCTCGTCTCGAAGGTATTGTTGCCGGCACCGGCGAGATCGCCGATGGCGACGCGCGCGAGATTTCCCTCAGGCGGCAGTCCCGTGCTGTCGGTGAGATTGACCGTGCCCGCCTGCTGTGGAAGCGTGCGATCGCCGACTGCACCGCCGCGCACATCCTGGGTGTCGTTGCGACAGCCAATCGTCGCGCTGGCAACGATCGCGACGCTGGCGACAATCACGAGGCGATGATTTGGTCGGCCGGTCAATGTTTCTTCCCTCCCTGATCCGGCGTAGATCCCGAGCCACTGCCGGTGCGCGCCGGCTGGGTCGCCGGGATCGCGTTGCTCAGTGCAAAGACGTAATAGGTGCTTCCTCGCGCCGGGAATCCCGGTTGGCTCGCGGTGGTCATTGCGCCGCCACCGACTCCGGCGGCGACGGCCACGTATTGGTGGCCGTCGGGAGCGCGATAGGTCATCGGCGCGCTGATGATTCCCGAGCCGAGCTTGCGCGACCACAGAACTTTGCCGGTGCGCGCATCGACGGCGCGGAACCAGCCATCGACGGTGCCGTAGAAAACGACGTCGCCAGCGGTGACGAGAGCGCCGCTGTAAACGAGGAATGGCTCGGGAATGCTCCACACCTTGCGGCCTGCCGCGGCATCGAAAGCGGCCAGCTCACCATAGTTCCCACCCGGCCCGACGTGCCGAGTCATCTCGGCGCCCCAGTAGGGAGTGCCAGCGATGTAGCCAACCTCGCGGCCCTTGTAGTCCATGCAGATGTTCTGGACGGGCACGTAGAACAACCCGGTGCGCGGGGAAAATGCCGCCGGCTCGAAATCCTTGACGCCGACATCGGCCGGACAGATGTCGCGCACCCACCGTCCCGGCGGTACGGTGTGCTTCTCGGGGACGACGATCGGCATTGCCGTTTTGGGATCGATGCCCGACGCCCAGTTCTCGTGGCCGAACGGTTTGGCGACGAGCACTTCTCCCGTGACGCGATCGATGGTATAGGCGAAGCCGTTGCGATTGAACTGAACCATCACCTTGCGCGTCTGCCCATTGACCGGCAGATCGACGAGGATGTTCTCATTGACGCCGTCGTAGTCCCACTCGTTGTGGGGAGTGAAAACGTAGGCCCAGCGCGCCATGCCGTCGCCGACGTTGCGCGCGAACACTCCGCTGGTCCACAGGTTCAGACCGGGTCGCTGGTCCGCGTTCCACGGTCCGGTGTTGCTGGTGCCGTGATAGATCTCGTGCAGCTCGGGGTCGTAAGTCACCCAGCCCCACACTGCGCCGGCGCCGTGCTTCCAGGCACCGGCCGGCCATGTCGTCACGCCGAGATCCTTCCCGCGGAGCCATGGATAGAACGGCTTGAAATCGGCGCCGATGCGCACCATGCTGTCGGGCCCGACGCTGAATGCGCGCCACAGCTCCTTGCCCGTATTCGCATCGAGAGCGGCGAGCCAGCCCGCCACTCCCATCTCGCCGCCCGAATTCCCAACGTACACTTTGCCCTCGGCGGCGAGCGGCGCCATGGTCATCGTGGTGCCGTCCTCGACGTTGGCGAGCTTGGTGCGCCACAATTCCTTGCCGGTGTTGACGTCCACGGCGACCGTGTGATCATCGAGGAGATTGTAGATCAGCTTCCCGTCGTAAATCGCCGCACCCCGGTTGACCGCGTCGCAGCAGGCCTTGCCGACTGCAATCGGTGATGGATTCGGCTCGTACTTCCACTTGAGCACGCCGCCTGGTTTGGTGAGATCGATCGCGAAGGCACGATTGGGGAAGGGCGACACGATGAACATGGTGTTGCCGGCAACGAGCGGCGTCATCTCGTGGCCATAGTGCGACTCGCCGTCGTCGAAGGTCCAGGCAAGCTGCAGCTGAGCGACATTTGCAGTGCTGATCTCTGCGAGCGGTGAGTACCTCGTGCCGGCGTAGTCGCGCGACGGCATCAACCAGTCGCCATCGCCCGCGTTTGGCGGAAGCCAGTTGGCTCCGCGGGCAAGCATGTCCGGAAGCGCCACACCCGCATCGGATCGCGTCGCGGCTGATGCGGAGGCGGGCGAGAAGGCGGCGGTGCGGCCGGGATTGTCTTTGGTGCCGCAGCCGTACGCGGCGACTACCATCACCAAAGTGGTCGCGATACGGATTGTATCGACGATTCGGTGTCGGTCGCGTGGATTCTGAATCACAACGGAGTCTCGGTGCTGAAGGCGTCTGGGTGTGTCGTTTCGCACCTGGCGCACAATTCAGGCCGAACTGCTGTAATACAGTTGCAGTAGATTGGCGGCGAAGGCAGGGTCTGCTGTACAATAGAAGCTGAACAATTACTTCCCGTACGGAGGCTCGATGGCAGGCGCGCCCAGCCGCCGACCGCGACCGCGGCGTCGTGGCGAGATCACCGAGGTCCTGCGTAGCCGCATTCTCTCGGGGCTCCACGTCGGGTCTCTCGCCGGCGGTGAGCGTCTGCCAGGTGCGCGCGCGCTCGCCGCGGAGTTTGGTGTCAACGAACGAATGGTGCTCGCGGCGCTGCGCACGCTCGCCGAGGAAGGGTTCATCCAATTGCGATCGCGATCGGGTGCGTACGTCACACCGCCACGTTCGCTCGGTGAACGAGTATTGCCGGATGTCGGCGCGTGGATCGTTGGGATGCTCGTTCAGGCGCGCTCGCGAGGTCTCGCGCCGCGCGAGATCCCGATTTATCTGCAGCGTGTCCTCGACACTCGCCGAATTCGCGCCGCCTGCATTGAATGCAACGCCGACCAGCTCGATCTGTTGTGCTCGGAGTTGAAGTCCGATTTCGGCTACGAGACGCGCGGAGTCATGACGGATGGTATGGAGCGCTCGGATGCAGTCCTGCACAGCGACGTCCTGGTCACGACGGTTTTTCATTCGACTGAAGTGCAGGCACTGGCGCGACGCCTCGGGAAACCCTGCGTGGTGGTGACGCTCAATCCGAATCTGATCAAGGAGATCGGCGAACGCTTGAGGAGCGGCCCGTTGTACTATGTCGCCACCGATACGCGATTCGAGCGCAAGCTCAGAAACATGATGGAGGGACTCGGCCCGCTCAGCAATCTCCGGGTCGTGCTGGTCGGCCGCGACGATCTCGATGCGATTCCTCGCGACGCGCCGACCTTCGTCATGTCGAGCGCGCGCGAGAAAGTTCTCGAGCGCTATGGTCCCACGGGTGGGCCAGGTCGCCCGATGCACCCGCCGCGGCTTTTCTCCGACGAAAGTGCCCGAGATCTCCTGGCGCTGATGGTGCGCGCGAACACAGTTGCCCTCGCGGCGGGCCTCCGATAGTACCCAGAGTTGTACACCTTGCTGAAAAAGCAACTTGACAGCCACAGGTAGCGGTGCGAACTACATCAACAGCCTGCGGCGGAGTTGGTCGTACGACCCGATCCCGTTTTGGAGACAAGTCAAAGCACCCGTGTGCATAATGCTCGGCGGGCTCGACCGCTCGGTGCCGACCGGGGAAACCGCGCCGGCATTTCGCAAGGTGTTCAGAGAATCACGCAATCCCGACGCGACGGTGCGCGTCTTTCCGCAGGGGAATCACGGCTTGCTCGAAGCGCTCACCGGCTTCGATAGTGAAGCGAGATTCCTTGCCTACTATCTGCGTGGATTTCAGAACAGCGTGGCGAGTTGGATCCGGGAGCGGGTCGGGCTGGCCGGACTAACTGCAAAATAAAAACTACCGGCAGGCGGCCGGTGGCCGAACCCGCTGGTGGTGCGGGCCTCTCGAGTGGCGTTCGCGTAGGTCCGCCGCCAGGGTCGGTCAGGCTCCCCGCAGCAAGCTCACCAAGCTTAAAGCTCCGTGCTTCCGTTCTGTGGATGCCGTTCCGCGCCCAGATCGATTCCCCGCCGTGATCAAGGCTGGTTGCGCTATCCCCTGTCCGACGTACAATTGCAAGGCATGCAACTCGATCGACGGCGTTTCCTCCAGGTCTCTGCGCTCGGCGTCGCAGCCGCGATCGTATATCCCGCCTGCGAAGGCTCCGCTCGCCGCGCCGCCGAAGTCGACAAGCCGCGCCTCCTCGACATGCTCGGCGCCAACCGCGTTCGCGCCATCGGCAAGCGCTACGTCGCCGGCACGCCGAACGAGAACACCGCTGATGCGTTGCGCGCCGCGATCTCGAAATCCCGTAATCAGTCGCGAGTCCCGCTGATGCCGAGGTCGATCGACGACCAGGTCCGCGAAGATTTCATCAACGGCAACACCGTCCTCGTCGATGGCTGGGTACTGTCGGTCACCGAAGCAAGGCAAGCCGCGTTGTTCGCCCTCAGCGCTTAGTGCACACTGACGCGCGGTCGCTCGACAACGGAACGACACTTCAGGGCGACCTCTGCATCGTCGGCGCCGGCGCGGCGGGAATCACCATCGCCCGCGAGCTCGCCAACACTCCTCTGAAAGTTCTGCTGCTCGAGGGCGGCGGCTTTGAGTTCGATCCCAAAATGCAGGAGCTCTATCGCGGCGAGAACGTCGGGCTGCCGTACTTCCCGCTCCAGGCCGCGGCGCTCCACTACTTCGGCGGCACCACCAATCACTGGGCCGGGTGGTGCTCGACCTACGAGCCGATCGATTTCGAGAAGCGCGACTGGGTTCCGTACAGCGGCTGGCCCATTCGGCGCGAAGATCTCGATCCGTACTACGCGCGCGCGCAAAACATTCTCGACCTCGGGCCCTACAAGTACGACCCCGCCGACTGGAAGAATGGCGACGACGAGCGCGTCCCGATGCTCGGCGATTCCAAAGCCGTTTACACGAAGATGTGGCAGTTCAGTCCACCGACGCGCTTCGGCACCAGGTTCCGCGACGAGATCGTCAACGCGCCCAACATCCACCTCTACACCAACGCCAACGTCGTCGAGGTGATTGCCAACGACGCGCTAACCAGCGTGCAGTCGGTGCGCATCCGCGGCTTCGACGGCAAGGAGATCCGCGCCCGCGCCAAGCGGTTCGTCCTCGCCTGCCACAGCATCCAGAATGCGCGACTTCTTCTCGCGTCGAACCATCAGGCCCGCGAAGGCCTTGCCAACGAGAACGATCTCGTCGGCCGATTCTTCATGGAGCATTTGGAGATGCCGGCGGGCGAGCTGGTGCTCGCCGATCCCGCAAAAACTTCGACGAAGATTTACGCGCTCGATTTCGCCAAGCGCACTCCGCGCGGCGAGCTCGCCATCTCGCCCGCCGCCGCGCGCGAGCACCGCGTCCTGAACGGGACATGCTCGGTCGAGCCTGGCAACCTCGGTGACGAAGTCAAAAGCACCTTCCAGTTTCTCGACACCACGCTCATGAACGCGCAGCGGGCGTGGGAGAACGGCGGGCGAAAAGGGCCGCCACCGCTCGCTTCCGCCGAGCAGGCTCCGGCGCCGCGCGCGGAAGGATTGCCGCGCTTCTACCATCTGGTGTCGCGGCAGGAGCAATCTCCGAATCCCGATTCGCGCATCACGTTGAGCACCGAAAAGGACGCCCTCGGAATGCCGCGCGCGAAGCTCAATTGGCAGATGACCGAGCTCGACAAACGATCGATGCGCACGTTCTACCAGGTGCTCGGCGCGGAGATGGGGCGCACCGGCACGGGCCGCATCCAGATCCACGAGTGGTTGCTCAGCGACGACAAGTCGTGGCCGAGCTTCATCAGTGGCGGCTGGCACCACATGGGGACGGTGCGGATGGCGAGCGATCCGCGGCAGGGCGTGGTCGATGCGAACTGTCGGGTGCACAGTCTCAACAATCTTTATATAGGGGGGTGCGCTGTTTATCCGACGGCGGGAGCGGTGAATCCGACGCTGACGCTGGTGGCGATTAGCTTGCGGCTGGCGGAACACCTCAAGGCTGCGAACTGAGTACTCGGACCAACTGCATCGACAATTGCGAACTGATTGAGGACGCGAACGAGCGCTTTAGCAGTTGTACGCGTCCTCAATTAGCTCGCACTCGTCGATGCCGTTAGTTCGAGTACTCAATCCAAAGCTCCAAGCCCGATTGCTCCGGGCTATCAGCTAGGCAGATCCCCGCAGTGCGCAATTTTGTCGGCACCCGCATTGCGTGCGTCTGAGCGCAGTCGCTTCTCCCACCACCCGACATTGGACAATCGCAATATTCTCATCTCCGGGGCCGGCATCGCCGGCCCAACACTCGCTTATTGGCTACTCGAGCGCGGATTCACGCCGACGATCGTGGAGCGCGCGCCGGCATTGCGCACCGGCGGATACGTCGTCGACTTCTGGGGCGTCGGCTATGATGTCGCCGAGCGCATGAAGCTGCTTCCGGCGCTCTACGAGGATGGTTATCTCATCGACGAAGTACGATTGGTCGATTCCTCAGGGAAGCGCATCACCGGCTTCGATGCCCGGCTCGTCCGCAAAGCGACGGGCAATCGATTCGTGAGCGTCATGCGCAGCGATCTCTCCCGGCGAATCTACGATCTCATTGATGGTCGCGTCGAAACTATCTTCGGCGATACTATCACTTCTATCAGTCAGGACCGGTTCGGCGTCTCCGTCACCTTCGAGCGGACCGAGCCGCGCCGGTTCGACCTGGTCGTCGGCGCCGACGGCCTCCACTCCAGGGTTCGCTCCCTCGCGTTTGGCAATAGCGGTAGTCAGGAGAAATATCTCGGCTACTACGTCGCGGCGTTTACCGCGGATAACTACCCACACCGCGACGAGAGCGCGTACGTCAGCTACTCGGTCCCTTGTAGGACCGTGGCGCGCTATGCGCTGCGCGGAAATCGCTCCGCGTTCTTTTTCATCTTTTCCGAGGGAGAGATGCTCGACGTCGATCCCCACGACGTCGCGAAGCAGAAGGCGATTCTAAGCAACAGGTTCTCCGACGTCGGCTGGGAGTGTCCGGAGATCCTGGCCGCTTTGGGGCCCGCTGCCGATTTCTACTTTGATTCCTGCTCGCAGATGCGGATGGCCGAATGGTCGCGCGGGCGGGTCGTGCTGGTGGGCGATGCTGCGTACTGCCCGTCACTCCTCGCCGGCGAAGGATCGGGGCTCGCGATGGCAGGAGCGTACGCCCTCACCGATGCTCTCTGCGTGACGGGCGAGAATTACCTCGCCGGGTTTGCGCGATACCAGGATCGGTTCAAGCCGTTCGTCGACAAGAAGCAGCGCGCCGCGACGCGGATGGCGTGGTGGTTCGCGCCGCGCACGAAATGGCAGATCCGGATGAGAGATATCGCCACCGACTTGATGAACACGCCTTACCTTGGTGAGCGCCTGATCGCGCGATCGTTCGCCGACTCGTATCAGCTGCCAGCATAAGCCCGGAACGAGACCGTTAGTCCGAGTACTCAATTACAGTTCTTTTCCCGCCGCGAGGTGGACTGTCTGGGTCGGAAACGCAAAGGAGCTGCCCGCTCTCTCGACGACATCCATGAACTGCACCAGGATATCCTGCCTGATCGCCTGGAACTCTCCCCAATCGGTGGTCTGAAACCAGGCCATGACCTCGATGTTGAGCGACGACGCAGCGAGCTCGCTGAATCGCACGACGACGGCGTCGGGCCAGATCTTGGGGTGGCCGCGCAACGCCGCCTCGAATCCGGCGAGGGCGCTGCGCAGCTGCGCGGCGGTCGTCTCGTAGACCAGTCGGATCACGGTCGCGAATCGCAACCGATCGCGCTCGCTGAAAGATTCCAGCCTCATGTCGGCGAGCTTGCCGTTGGGAATGGTGATGATGGTGCGATCCAGGGTGCGAAAGCGGGTCGATCGCAGGCCGATCGCCTCGACGGTGCCGACGAAGTCTTCGATCTTGACGAAGTCGCCTTCGCGAAACGGCTGATCGACGCCGATCGAGAACGCGCCGAACAGATTCTCGACGGTCTTCTGCGCGGCGAGCGCCAGCGCCAATCCGCCGATGCCGAGTCCGGCGACGAGACTCGCCACGGGATAGCCGAAGACCGACAGCGCGGCGATGACGGCGATGGCGAGCAGCACTGCCTTCGCCGCGCGCGCGCCGAGCGGAACCAGCGCCCGGGATGCCGGCACTCTGGCCGCCCAGGCCGAGCGCAGCGCCAGCAGTCGCGTGACATCTACGATCCGCCAGACCGCCCAGAAGAAGTCGGTAAGCAGCGCCACCCGCGCGACGCGGCGGATGTCGGTTGCCAATCCGGCGTCGAGGCGCAGAAAGGGGAGGAGCACCAGCGCGGCGGCGACCGTGAAGGCGACGGTGAGCGGATCGAGCAGCCGATTGACCACCTCATCGTCCCAGCGCGCCCTGCTGTGCTTCGAGGCGGTGAGCAGCGCGACGCGCAGCACCCGGCTCGCGGCCCAGCCGATCAGCGCGGCCACGGCGAGGGTGAGCAACGGCACCAGCCATCGCCACAGGATGTCGTTGTAAAGATTGCCGTTCATGGTTATCATAATACGTGGGAGCCCACGCATTGCAAGCCGCTGACGTATTGAGTGGAGTCAGGCGCCTGGAGCGCGGGTTGCGCCTCGCCGCGCGAGCCGCCGAGCGCGCGACGGGACTGACGGCGGCGCAGCTGTTCGTGCTCGAGGAGCTGGCCGCGTCGGAGTCGTCGTCGCTGTCGGACCTGGCATCGCGCACCCACACCGATCGAAGCTCGGTGTCGGCAGTGATCGACAAACTGGCGGCGGCGGGCCTGGTGAAGCGCTCGCCTTCGCCGGACGACCGGCGCCGGATGGAATCGCAGATCACCCGGCGCGGGCGCGCGGTGCTCCGACGGGCACCGCTTTCACCGACGCAAGGATTGGTGCGAGCCGTCGGCAGACTTTCTGCCACCAGGGTGCATCAACTCGCCACCGCGTTGGCCGCTCTCAACGACGAGCTCGGCTACACGCAGGAGTCCATGCTGTTCGAGGAGGAACGGAAATGACGAACCGCCGATCCAGCCAGCCCGCACTCGTCACTGTCAAGGCGCATCTTGCGACCACATCGACGACGTCACACTCGAACGATCGGGCTTCGTACGTACTTCCGGCCCGCGAGCTCATTCAATTTCGGCTCGGCCATGAGCGCGTCGACATCAGGCGCTGGCCCGTCTTTGCGGCTGACGGCCGTTTGATCGGCGCGGTCGACAAGCTGATGGTCGAAGCGGCGTCGCGGAAGGTGCGCTACGTCACCGTGTCGCTGATCGAGAACGCGGTGCACGATTATTCGCCCACTGCTCCAGGCAGTGTGTTGGTGCCAATCGGCGTAGTGCAGCGGCTCGACGATCGGCAGGCGATCACCCTCACCCGGCTCGAGAGCAAGCTGGTTGGTGGCGCGCCGCGGCTTCCTGCCCGCGCGATCACCCGCGGGGACGAAGATGCAACGCTGGCCGGTTACGGGATGCTGACCTCCCGCGAAATGGCAGCAACGGATTTCTACCAGAGAGCGGAGTTCGACGACGCGCCGCTTTTGAGCTGAGACAGTCACCGCGATGAGCGCAATCCTCGGCCTTGGCACCGCCGCGCTGGGACGACCAGGGTATGTAACCCTGAACCACGCCGGCGATCTGAGCGGCGACTATTCCGTGGCTGCGATGGAGTCGAACGCCCACGCAGTATTCGATGCGGCGTTCGGGCTGGGGGTGCGCTACTTCGATGCCGCGCGTTCTTATGGGCGAGCGGAGGACTTCGTCGCGTCGTGGCTCACGGAGCGCCAAATCGCGCGGGACGCGATCGTCATCGCGTCGAAGTGGGGGTACACCTACACCGCGGGCTGGTCGACGACCGCCGAGCAGCATGAAGTGAAGGATCATTCACTCGCGACTTTCAATCGACAATTGGGCGAAAGTCTGGAGCGACTCGGGCCGTATCTATCGCTCTATCAGATCCATTCCGTCACCGCCGAGAGCAGGACTCTGGAAGACGTGGCTCTGATCGATGCGCTGGCGCGCTTGAGGGAGAAGGGGATCAGAGCGGGTTTGACGGTGAGCGGGCCGGGGCAGGATGTCGCGATTCGTCGGGCGATCGCGGTGCGGCGGGATGGAGTGCGGGTCTTCGAGTCGGTACAGGCGACGTGGAATCTGTTCGAGAGGGGAGCGGAGTCTGCGCTGCGCGACGCGCGCGCGGAGGGGATGAAGGTCGTGGTGAAGGAGGCGCTGGCGAACGGTCGGCTCACTGACGGCAACCACGAAGCTGATGCGGTCTTGTCGCCAGTCCTCGGCAGGATTCGGCGAATCGCGGAGTCGCGTGGCACTACTATAGATATGCTTGCGCTGGGGGCGGCGCTGGCGAGGCCGTGGGCGGACGTCGTCCTGAGCGGGGCGGCGACGGTTGCGCAGCTAAAGGCGAATGCGGGGGCGAGAGGGTTTGTGTTCGACGCCGGACTCGAGGCGGCGCTGGGGGAGATTGCTGTCGGGTCGGAGGAGTACTGGAGGGCGAGGACGGGGTTTGGGTGGAACTGATTTGACGGACTTTATTTTCCAGTTTGGCCCTCAGTCCTCGACCCCCACCTGAAATGGCGGTGTCAGCACCCCGTCAGTATTTTCTGCCGTCCGCCGAGAGAGAGGTCGTTTGCCTGAACCCCTTGAACACGTTCAGCGCGGCTTCACCGCCTACACTATCGAGCGCGAGCTCGGCAGGGGCGGAATGGCAACCGTCTATCTCGCCCACGACAAAAAGCACGATCGCAACGTTGCGATCAAAATCCTCCACGCCGAGCTCGCCGCGATGCTCGGCACCGAGCGCTTCCTCGGCGAGATAAAAGTCACCGCGCATCTCCAGCATCCGCACATCCTCGGACTGATCGATTCCGGGACGCTTGGCGAAGAGACGGGCGAGCTGGAGGGACGACCGTACTACGTGATGCCGTTCGTCGACGGCGAATCACTGCGAGATCGCCTCGAGAGGGAGGGACAGCTTCCGGTCGCCGACGCGGTTCGCATCGCAACGGAAGTTGCCAGCGCGCTGGATTACGCGCATCGGCACGGCGTCATCCACCGCGACATCAAGCCGGCGAACATTCTCCTCCACGACGGCAGCGCGATCGTCGCCGATTTCGGTATCGCGCTCGCGATCACTCAGGCAGGCGGAGAGCGCATGACCCAAAGCGGACTGTCCGTCGGCACTCCGACCTACATGAGCCCGGAGCAGGCCACCGCCGAGCGTACGATCTCGGCTCGCAGCGACATTTACGCGTTGGGCGCGGTGACTTACGAGATGCTGTCGGGCGAGCCGCCGTTCACGGGACCGAACGTGCAGGCAATCGTCGCGAGAGTTCTGATGGAGGACCCGCGTCCGCTGCGCATCCACCGTCGGAGCATTCCGCCTCACGTCGAAGCCGCGGTCGGCAAAGCGCTCGAGAAGATTCCGGCCGACCGGTTCGCGTCCGCGCACGAATTCGCCGAAGCGCTGAACAACCGCTCGTTCACTGTGGCGTCAACGACGCACGCGACCGCTGCGTCGCCAGATGCGGTCCGCTACCGCAATATGTTCTACGGCGTCACCGCTGCGGCGCTCCTTTTTCTCGGCCTCGCCGCCGTCGCCTGGTTGCGGCCGCCGCCCACGGCGCCGGTCGCGCGGTACACGCTCGTCTTCGACTCCAGCGAAGCGATGGCTCCGCTCGGCGACTACAATGGACGCCTCGCCATCTCTCCGGATGGATCGCACTTCGCATACGTTGGTGCGGCGGGTCAACGTCTGCTCATCCGCGCCCGAAACGCATTGCACGCGGTTCCGGCGCGCGGCACCGACGCGGCTGTAACACCGTTTTTCTCTCCCGATGGGAAAAGCGTCGGCGGCATCGTCGACCGGCAGGGGTTGACGATAGCGCCCGTCGATGGCGGGCCGGCGATTACGGTTGCGACTCCATTGGTGGGAACTGCCGGCGCATCGTGGGGAAAGGACGGTTTCATCTACGTCGATGCCAGCGCCTCTTCGCTCGGCGGAGGACTGCTGCGCATCGAAGCGAAACCGGGCGCTGCGCCGCGGGCGTTCACGGTGCTCGATACCGCCAGCGGCGAGACCGACCATGCGTGGCCGGATGTCCTGCCCAACGGCAAGGGTGTGATCTGCACCGTCGTGTTCAGCGCCACCGAAGCGGCAAAACGCGGATCGCCTTACTCGATCGCCGTCGCCGAGGTGCCTTCGGGCAAGCACCGCATAGTGTTGGACGGCGCGATCCACGCGATCTACTCGGCATCCGGACACCTCGTCTACGTCACGACGAACAACGTGCTGATGGCGGTACCGTTCGATCAGAATTCGATGAAGATCAGCGGTGAGCCGATCGCGCTCGTCGAGGGTGTGCGGACCGGAAGTTACGGCTCGACGGACCTCGCGATCTCGCGGAGCGGCACACTCGTGTACGGGATGTCCGACGGCACCGACCGCGAGCTCGTCTGGGTGACGCGCGACGGCAAGATAGACCAGGTCGATCCCGAGTGGCGTGCGCCGATCCAGGATCCAGCGCTGTCGCCCGACGGAAAACGCGTTGCCGTATCGATCAGGGATGCGAACGGCGCGACGAACGTGTGGATCAAGCAGCTCGATCGCGGTCCGAGCATCAAGGTGTCGCTGGATGGCCGGTCGAACATCAATCCTGCCTGGACTGCCGACGGCCGGTCGGTGACTTTTGCGTCGAATGCGGGCGGGCGGCTGCAGCTATGGACGGAGGCCGCCGACGGCGCCGGTCAGCCGAGGCTGGAGTTTCGCGATCAGCGCGGCGTCGCTGGGCCGGTGTGGTCGCACGATGGGCAGTGGCTGCTGCTGTTCACTGATTTCAACGCGCCGGGTGCGAGCGATGTCGTCGGATTCCGGCCGGGGATGGACAGCGCCGCGGTCCCGCTGATCGCGACGAGATTTTACGAGGCCGCGCCGCAGCTGTCGCCCGACGGCCGTTGGCTCGCCTACACATCGTCGGAAACGGGGCAGCCCCAGATCTACGTCACGCCATTTCCGGCGACGAAATCGGGGAAGTGGGCGATATCGACGAGAGGGGGGACGTTGCCGCGCTGGTCGCACAGCGGAAAGGAGCTCTTTTTCGTCGACAGTGCCGGAGTTTTCACGGCAGTCGCGATCGACACGAATAGAGGATTCTCGGTCGGTCAGCCGACAGCGCTTTTCCAGACCCAGCCTTTCTGGCTCGACAACTCGGGGCCGGGAGTGCCGCAGTACGCGGTATCGCCCGACGACCGCCGCTTCCTGATGGTGCGCCCGATCAACGACGTCGGGCCAAACAAGCTCGTCGTCGTGGATAATTGGTTCGAGGAGCTAAAAGAGAATTCGAGGAAGTAGGCTGAACTGCAGAATAAAAACCGCCGCCTGCCGGCAGTTTGTATTTTGCCTTTAGTCCTTGATCCTCGATCAGTCCGCGGTTGTCGATGCCGTTAGTCCGAGTACTCGATCCTCGACCAAGATCCTGCCCTTAACCGGCGCACTGCCCGGCCGGCATCGCCACCGCCTCGCCCGCGGGTGTCGGCGTCCCGAAAACCGGCGAGCCATCCGCCGCCCAGGTGAACTTCTGGGTGCGAATCGCCCGATTCCATCCCGGCGCCGGATCCTTCTTGGAGTGGTACATGATCCAGTCTTCGGTGCCGTCGGGTGAAACGGTGAAGCTTGCGTGCCCAACGCCGTAGACATCGGTGGTGCCTGAGAAGACGGGGCCGACCTTGGTGTAGCTCGCCGGGTTCAAGGGATCCGCGGTCGACGAAGTCATGCGCAGCTCGCCGAGCTGATAGGACGGCAACCACGAATCGTTGGTGGAATAGACGATGAAGATCTTGCCGTTGTGCTCGAGAAACTCCGGGCCCTCCTCGAGCGCGAGCTCCGGTCCGCTCTCCCACGGCTGATCGGGAGACGCCAGCTTGACGCGACTCGTGGAGATCGTCGTCGGCGACGACATCCGCGCGATGTAGAGATTTTGCGGAGTCTTATCGGTCGTGGAGTTCTGCGCCCACCCCGACCATACGGCGTAGAGCTGGCCGTTGATCGAATGAACGGTTAGATCGATCGCCCAGACGTTGTTGGTCGCGCCCTGGATATCGTCGCCGGTGTAGAGCATCCCCTTGTCGGTGTAGGTGCCCTGCGGATCGTCTGTCGCTGACTCGAGGACGCCCGCGTGCTGCGTCGTGAACGGTGCGTCGGATCCATCACTGTGGCGCTGTCCACCGGCGTAGTAGATGTACCAGCGGTTGCCGATGTGATGGAGCTCGGGCGCCCAGATGTTGGTTTCGTTCCATCCGGATGCCGGCGCCGTCCACACCTTCACCGGATTCTGCTTCGGCGAGGTGAGCGTCGGCGAGCGATAAACGTAGATGCCGTTGTCCTTCGACTCGACGTAGTAGTAGTTGCTTCCGCTCCGAATCACCCAGGGATCAGCACCGTCGTCGATCGGATTCTTGAAGGTGCAGGCAACCGGCGGAGGAGCGGTGGTGCCATTGCCAGTCGCGCCCGAGCAGCCAGCCAGGAGGGCAGCAAGCAGAAAGAATCGAGTACTACGGACCAAGTGCATCGGCGATCGCGGACTGATCGAGGATCGAGCACTCGGACTACCGAGGACGGTCCTCGATAGTCCTCGGTGGTCCTCGATCTTCGGTAGTCCCCGATTGTCCTCGATTCTCAATGAATCCGCAATCGTCGATGCACCTGGTTCGGAATACCCGGTCCTCTCCACAAGCTGGGTCATCCGCCTGACCATCCCGGATTCTGCGACATGTTCGGATTCAGGTCGATCTCGTTCTGCGGGATCGGCAACAGCACCTTGTACGCCGGGAATCCCGTGAACTCGGGATCATGGCTCTCCAGCGCCGAAGTCAACATGTCGTGCCGGGCGAGGTAGAGCCAGCGACCTTCCTCGAGTCCGAGCTCCATCAGACGCTCGTGCTCGATGTAGGCGCGCATGGTGGCCTGATCCATTCCGGCTGGAACTGTACCGGCTCCAGCCCTCGTATGTACACGCTGGATGTACGGAGTTGCCGCTGCCGTCTGCCCACTCTCATTGAGCGCCTCGGCGTACATCAGCAGAACGTCGGCGAACCGGATCACCCGATAGTTGATCGGATTGTCCCAGTTCTGGTCTTCGATCACGTAGTACTCTCCCCACTTCTTCCAGTACACGGCGTTGCTTGTCGCGCCGTATCTGGTGGCGTACGGAGTTCCATAGACATCCATCCCACCGGGACGATTCCAGAAGAGTGTCACATCGAGCCGCGGATCGTAGACCAACCTGTTGGTTGTGTCGGGGAAAAACTGATTGAAGTACCAGCGAGTCGGCAAACCGTCGCAGTAGCTCGGATCCACGCCCGCCGCACCTTTGCAGGCGCCGACCATGCGCGCGATGTTGAGTCCCGCCACGCCCTGCGACAGCTGCGATTCGTCGGCGAACTGTACCTCGAACACCGACTCGACGTTGTTCTCGAACTTGTCCGTAAAGTTGTCGGCGTAGTTGGGCATCAGATCGTACTGCCCCGAGTTGACCACCTGCGCCAGGGTCGCGGCCGCTTCAGCCCACTTCCGCTGCTGCAGCTGCGCCTTGCCGAGCATCGCCAGCGCCGCGCCCTTCGTCGCGCGTCCGACATCCGACGATGGATACGATGCCGGCAGCACCGCCGCCGCATCGGTCAGATCCGCTTCTATCTGCGCATAGATCTCGGCCGGCGTAGCGTTCGGCGGACGATCCGTCGGGGCCGGCGGCGCCACGATCAGCGGTGGATTCCCGTACAGGTTCACCAGATTGAAGTAGAGCAGCGCGCGAATGAACTTCGCCTCGCCGATGATCCGCGATTTCAGCGTCGCATCCATGTCGATGTTCGGCACGTATGCGATCACCTGGTTCGCGCGGAAGATCGTCCAGTAGTGGTGCCACCAGATCTCTCTGCTGGGCTCGAAGTTGAAATCGCCCTGCACGAAGCCGTTCCACTGGCGGAGCTCCGTCCACGGACTCAGGCTCATGCCTTCGTCGCTACGAATGTCGTATGCGAACGCGAGCCAGCGCTGATAGGTGCCGCGCTGCTCGAGCCCGCTGTAGGTGGCGTTGATTCCCGAAATCGCGTCGGCCTGGGTCCGCCAGAAGTTCGACGTATCGGGCGCGTTCGGGTTGGTGATGTTCAGATCCTGGGTGCACGCCGCGAGCGCGACTGCCACCGCCGCCGGCCACACCAGGTTTCTCCAAAGCTTCTGCATGTTTGATCTCGTCTGAGTTTGTCTGGTCGTTTTCATCGGTCACATCCTCAGATCAAGTCCGACCGAAATCGTGCGGACGTTGGGGTAGATGCGGCCGTCGTCGATCCCTCGCGCCAGCGGATCGGCCTGCCCGAGAATCTCGGGATCCCAACCCGTGTAATCGGTGAAGGTGTGCAGGTTCTGAATGTTCAGATAAATCCTCGGCTCCCCGGTGCGCAGGCCCGCCCTCTGGGTGAACGAGCTCGGCAAGGTGTAGCCGAGCACCAGATTCTGGATTCTCCAGTAGGATCCATCCTCGATCCAGCGGTCGGAATTCGGCCTGTCGTTGGAGAACGCGGCCGGCCCGAACACCGCTCGGGGCGTCGTGTTATTCGGTTTCTCGGGCGTCCACGGCGTGTACCCGGCGCGGTGGTTTTGCGGATCGTCGGTGCGATCTGCCCAGTAGCGCTCGACGTTGAAGATCTTGCTGCCGTGGCTGCCAGTCATGTTCAAAGCGAAGTCGATCGCCTTGAACTTTCCGTTGAAGAACAGCGCGCCGGTCCATTTCGGAATCCCACTGCCCGCGGCGTAACGATCATCATCGTTGAGCACGCCGTCGCCGTTGCGATCGACAAAGATCACATCGCCGGGCACTGCACCTGCCTGTGCTGGATGCGCGGCGACGTCGGCAGCGGTCTGGAAGATTCCGGCCGTATGGTAAACCCAGAATTCCCCGATCGGATGACCGACCGCGGTGCGCGACACGTTGGAGAATCCGGCGTAGATCGGCTGGCCACCGTTGCCGAGCGACACGACGCGATTGTGAATGGTGGTGAAGTTGAGCGTCGTGTTGAGCGAGAACGGCGACTTGTCGAGATGGTGCGCGAGGTTGAACTCGAAGCCGGTGTTGCGCACCGAGCCAGCGTTCACCACCGGATTCTGCGGAACGATGAACGGATAGTCGGGCACCTGCACGCTCGAGCCGAGGCTCCACGGAATCGGAGCGGTCACGAGCAGGCCCTTCGACGTCGAAGTGTAGTGATCGGCGCTGAAGGTGAGCTGGTCGTTGAGAATGCCGATATCGACGCCGACGTTTGTCTGCTGATTGCTCTGCCAGCGAATGTTCGGATTGGCGAGGCTGAACTGGGTCGCACCGCCCACGATGTTGCCGCCGAACATGTAGTTCTGGTTCTGGATGATCGGCGAGCTGAACTGGTAGTCGCCGATGTCCTGATTGCCGAGCGTGCCGGTGCTGGCGCGGATCTTCAGGTAGTCGACGATGCGGTTGATCGGGGTAACGTTCTTGTAGAATCCTTCGTCGCTGACGACCCAACCCACCGAGCCGGCGCCGAAATTCGCGTAGCGGTTGCCGGGCCCGAATCGCGACGAGCCGTCGCGGCGAACGCTGCCGGTGAAGAGATAACGGTCGAGCAGGGTGTAGTTCGCGCGCAGCAGCATTGCGTTCAACCGGTTCTGGGTGAGCCAGCCGCGGTTGTTGAGGTTGGACGTCGAGCCGGCGTCGATCTGGGTGAGGCTCTCGTCGGTGAACCCCTGGCGATATACGTACAGCTCGTTGTCGTCGAACCGCTGCGATGTGATACCCGCCGCGGCGTTGAGCTTGTGCATCCCGTTGCCGAAGCTGTTGTTGAACAACAGGAGGTTCTCGAACAACAGCGAGGTGAGATTGCCCGTCTGCTCGCTCAACGTCGCGCCGTTGATCTGCGGTGTGCGATAACGGAGCTGCGCGATGCTGGCGAAGTTGCGATTGAGATTGTTGGCGTAGTTGAGTCCGACATTCAGCCGGTAGTGCAGAGCGCCGATCAGTCCGACGTCGCCGTACGCGGTGCCGATGACCTGGTTGGATCTGTCGGTATTGCTCCGCGCGAGCTGTTGGCCGACCGGGTTGGTGCCGAAGTTCGGATTGGCGTCGGTGCCGTAGCCGAAGCCGCCGACGTTGTTCGCGTCGTAAACCGGGATCGTCGGAAACATCCGCATCGCATCGATGAGCGGGAATCCGTTCAGGTTGGTGCGATTGGACTGCGACAGCGCGAGGTTCTCACCGATGGTGAAGCGGCTGCGACGAGCCTCTGTATTGAGACGAAGGCTGAAGCGCTTGAACCCGGTCGCGACGATGGTGCCTTTCTGCTCGAAGTAGCCGGCGCCGAGCATGTAGTCCTGGCCCGCGGATCCACCGGAGAGCGAGATGTTGTGATCCTGGATGTTGCCGGTCTGGAACACGGCGCTCTGCCAATCGGTGTTGACGGTTGGATTGAGCACGCCCGTCGGCGGAGTCTGTCCCGCCGCGGCGTACGATGCGCTGGTGATCGCCGCCCATTCGGCGGAATTCATCATGTCGATCTTTTTTGGAAGCGCCTGCGAGCCGTAGTAGGAATGGATTTCGGTGCGGGTGTCGCCGGCCGCGCCGTGCTTGGTGCGAATCACGATCACGCCGTTCGCCGCCTGCGCGCCGTACTGCGCCGCGGCCGATGCATCCTTCAGCACTTCGATCGATTCGACGTCGTCGGGATTTAGATTCGGATTCTCCGACAGGTACATCCCATCGACGACGTAGAGTGGCGAGACGCCGCCGCTGATGAAGTTCTGCCCGCGGATGATGACCTGCGCCGGCCTGCCCGGCTCGCCGGACGCGACGACGTTCACGCCGGGCACCCGGCCGCGCAGCGCTTCCTCGAGCGTCGCGACTTTCTGATCCTTCAGCTCGTCGCCGCGTACGCTCGCGACTGCATCGGACACATCTCGGCGCTGCTGCGTCGTGTAGCCGACGACGACCTGGGTCGTAAGAGTAGTTGCGACCTGGGTCATCCGGAAATCAGCGGTCGTCGTGCCGTTGGTGGTGACGGTGACCTGCTGGGTGGCCGGCGAAAACCCGATCCGCTGCGCGCGGATCGAGTACGTCCCCGTCGGTGCGCGTCCAATGGTGTACCGGCCTTCGGCATCGGTGGTCGCGCCAACGCCGCGATTCACCACCGAAACCTGGACGCCGCTCACCGGGACTCCGCCTTCGCTGGTGACGACGCCGGTGATGGTGCCCACCGTGCCCTGGGCGCTGAGCGGCGAAGCGAAGTAGCAGAGGGCCACGCTCGTCACGCCAAGGAGCGTGAAGAAGCGCGTCACTCGTCGTGCACGGTTTGATCTGTTGCTCAAGTTGACCTCCGGTGAAGCGGGATGCGGGAATGCGGGAAGGGGGAAGGGGGAAGCGGGAGGCGGGAAACGGGACGGGCGATGGGACCTGTCCCGGACCCGCGCGTTATGCATTTCATGGCGGGCCAGTCGATGCGCGAACTATGAGCGTTGCCTCGAGGTAGTGACGCTGCGGGGTTACAGCCTGGCGCGACTCGATGTGATCGATGAGCATCTGCGCGGCGCGGCTCCCCATTTCCAGCTTGGGGACACGCACCGTTGTAAGCGGGACGAGGAAGATCTCGGAGAACTTTATGTCGTCGAAGCCGATCACCGAGACGTCGTCAGGCACCTTGAGACCGAGGTCAATGATTGCTTTCACCAACCCCATCGCGACCAGATCGTTGTAGCAGGTGATGGCGGTCGGCCAGTCGTCGCGCGAGCGCGACTCGAGCAGCTCACGGCCGCAGCGATAGCCGTCGTCGAAGTGCGCGCCGGCGTCGATGATGTCTTCCGGCGCCAGCACGAGATGGGTGCTGCTGTAAGCGCGTCGCACTCCGTCGGCGCGCTCCTCGCTGTGCAGCGAGTATTGCGGCCCGGCGAAGTGCGCGACGCGGCGATGGCCGAGCGAGAAGAGGTACTCGACCGCTTTCTGTGATGCGCTGACGTTCTCGAGATCGACCAGGCTCGCCGGAACGCCGCGCACCTGCTCGAGAAAAACGAACGGATAGTTGCGGCGCTTGAGCTCGTAGAAGTGGGAGAGATCGGCGTGCTCATCCATCACCGGCGCGGCGATCAATCCATCGACTCCCTTCTCGCGCAGCAGCTCGACGGCGCGCTTCTCGGACGCGTAGCTCCCTTCGCTGCTGACGACGAACAGCATGTATCCCTGGGTCTCGGCGAAGGCGCGGACGCCGGCGGTGACTTCGTCGTAGTAGGGGTTGTCGTGCTCCTTGATGACGAGCGCGATGCTGCGAAAGCGGGTCGCGGCTCTCACCCCCGACTGCTGGGTGGGGCGATAGTTGAGGAGCTCGATGGCGGCGAGGACGCGGTCGCGAGTATCGCTGCCGACGGCATCGCTGTCGTTGAGTACTGCCGAGACGGTGGCCTTGGAGACACCCGTCTGGCGAGCGACGTCAGAAATGGTGGGACGCTTGTCAGTCATGGCCGAGAAGCGCGGGTTATTGAACCGCCGAACCGGATTGAACGGGATAAAACCGGTTCGGACCGGCCATAGAAATGGGGGAGCCGGGTTACGCTGTCAAGGGGAGCTCTGCCGTTGGAACTGCAAAATAAAAACTACCGGCAGGCGGCTATTGGCCGAACCGGCCTTGGCTACGGGCTGGTCGAGTGCCGTTTGAGGATCAGCTTAAGTGTCGAGAGCACGCCGGGGTCCATTGGGCAACAGGAGATCGGGCCCGAGCGCCACCGGAAGAGCCCGCGGCCAACAGTCGGTTCGGCCGACCGTCGCCTGCCGGTAGTTTTTCTTCTGCAGTTCGAAACCTCGCCTGCCGGTACTTTCTATTTTGCAGTTCCCTCAATCGCCGCTGGTCCCGCGTTCGTAACGAGAAACTCTCCTCTCTCCGCCGCCACGGGAAAGCGCGCCAGGTACCTCCCTCGCCACCGCTCCTGAAAGCCCCCGGCGTCGGCCTTGGCAACGAGTGCCCACACGCTACCCCCGAACCCCGCCCCGAACGCCGATGCGGCGACCGCGCCAAGGTCGCGCGCGCTCCGCGCGAGGTAGCTCGTCTCCGGAATCTGGTTGCCGAGAAGTTCCTCCGCCGCATGCTGAGACCGATCGACGATCGTGCCGAGTCTTTCCAGGTCGCCCTGTGCGAGGGCGTCGGCTGCCGCGGGGATAAGGGTGTTACTCTCGAGCAGAAAGTGCTCGAACCGCGCGAGCCTCGTCGCATCACCGCCCAGCGTTTGCCGGATGCGATCGGCCGCATCCGGCGACGCATCGACTGCGGCCGCAAGCGAATCGTGTCGCTCCCCTGTCGCCGATTGCCACCGATCCAGGATCTCGCGAACCATCATCGAGAGTTGGTTGTAGTGCTCGCGTACCCCTCCGGTCTTCTCGGCAGCGACGCCACTCGTCGCCACCACCAGCACGTGGTCCCTGGGGAAGGGAGCGGTGCGCTCCAGGCGTACGGGACAGAACGCGTACTGCATTAGCGTCCCGGCGCGCGCGCAAAGGATCGCCGTGTGATCCTCACTCCCCCCGAACGTCCCGACGCCGCGCTCGCCGTCGAGCTCGCCGAAGCTCTGACCATTCTCGATAGTGCCGAGATACTCCGCGAGCCGCTCGCAGTTGGTAATTGCGCGACGGTACTCAGGGCGCGAGTCGAGCTCGTTCACCCGTGACACCGCGAGAAATATCGCGACCACCAGCGCGCTCGAGCTGCTCATTCCGGCTGCCTGGGGCAGATCGCTCGCAATGACGACGTCCACTCCGCGGAGTGGACCTCCAAAATTACGCACGACACGCGTCGCGACTGTGTGCACATACGTTGACCAGCCACCGGACAGCCGTGTCGTAACGCCCGCATCACGGTCGCCCAAACTGCACTCGATTGCTTCGCGGGAGACCGCGTCCTGAATGCGGAGAACCTGGTCGGCTCGCGCCGCCGCCACGACACAAATCCCGCGCTCAGCCGCGCAAAGGAGACTTCGTCCGCCCGCGTAGTCGGTGTGCTTGCCAAGCAATTCGATGCGTCCCGGCACCCAAATGCGCAACACGGCGCGATCACCAGCGCCAACAGATGCCCGTAGCGCCGCGACTGCCTTTCCAAACAGCTCCTCTTTCCGCTCCGTCTCGTACTCGCTCATGCCCCCTGCGAGCAGCGCTGCTCTCACCTCTCTCACAACTGTAGACTCACCCACTCGCCGTGGCGGTTGTCCGCGTCCTCAATCAGTTCGCAATCATCGATGCCGTTGGTCCCAGGTACTCGATCATTGCTCAAGGCTATCATCTACCAGGCTCACAGCTTCACCGCCGTCTCTCTGAGCCGCTCCGAAACAACCGGCACATCCGCCCTTCGCGACAAATCCAGAACCGCCGTATCAGCGTCGATCACGCGCACGCGCATGCCGAGTACCTCGATCGCATACTGCACCGCTGCCGGCAGCTCGAGCTCCCCTCTCGGCGACGGCGGTACGTCCCGGCACGCCCGAAAAATCTCCGCCGAAAACCGCCAGCAATTCATGCTCACCGCTGCCCCCGCTCCGGCCGCCGCAAGCACCGCGGCGTCTGGTTTCTCGATGATGCGGCGAAGATATCCATCGGCTCCAACGTCGAGAATCGCGTAAGCCGCGATCCGCTCCGCCGTGATGTCACCGCGCCTGAGCAGCCCCTCGCGCGAAAATCCGACGCCCGCCGGCTCGGCAACGGTGCGCAGCGACTGGAGAATGTCGGGTGGGTAATAATTGTCGGAATTGATCACCACGAACGGCTCCCCCGCCGTGAATTCCTCGGCCGCTAGCAGAGCGTCGGCGGTTCCCGCCGGGCGGAGCTGCGTCGCGAAGCTCACCCGAAGCCGCGTCGGGACCAGCGTGCGCGTGTATCGCTCGCGAATCGCTTGAGCATCGGGCGCGACGACGATGCAGACGCTCACGAATCCCGCGTCGGCGAGCGCGCTCAACGAATAGTCCAGGAAAGTGGAGGCCTCGTGTTTCGCGCTTGTTCCGGAAACCTCGACGTTGAGGGGCATCATTGCCTTGACTCCGGCATCGGCAGCCGCAGCCTGTTCGGTGGTCAATGCGACGTCGCGATCCGCCGCCTGCATCCGCGTCCCCCGGCCGGCCGCAAGAACGACTGCCTTGGTGCACGGCCGATGCGCGGCGAGTGCCGATGTCTCACTTCCGGTAAGCTCGGGCTCGGACGCCCAGATGCGCCTGACGACGCGCAGCAACACGAAGCCACTGATCACGAACAGCACCGCCCACACAATGCTGTGGGTGTCGCGTCCGTAAATCAGACTCCCAGTCCCGAACAGTCCGGCATAGACGAACGTCACGCCTGCCGTCCATCCGAGCAGCATCTGCGGAATACTGTCCGGCGATGGCGGCAGCTTCGACTCGGCGCGGAACGCCGCCCACCCTGGACCCGCCGGACGCGTCAGCTCGTAGAAACGCAGCAGCGCGGCGTGATCGACCGGCGCCGTCATTAGCGTCACGGTAATCCAGACGACCGTCGTGACGGCGACCGTTGCAAGAAGCGGAACGGGATCGGGAATGTCAGCGCCGAGCTTCTTCGCCACAAAAAACGCCAGTGAGATCAGGAACGACGAGATCATCGCGGAGATCTCGCTCCACGCATTGATGCGCCACCAGAACCAGCGCAGGAGATAGATAAGGCCAGTGCCTGCCCCGACCGACAGCAGCAGCTGAAACGCCTCGCTCGCGGTGGAGAGGAAGAGCGTGAATACGCCGCAAAGAATCATCAGCACGGCGGTGAGGCTGCGCGAAACCCACAGGTAGTGTCGCTCGGTTCTGCCCGGCGCGAGGAACCGCTGGTAGAAGTCGATGACGAGATACGACGATCCCCAGTTGAGATGGGTCTCGATCGTCGACCTGTACGCAGCAAACAGTGAAGCAATGATGAGTCCCTTCATGCCGACCGGTAGCAGCGTCAGCATCGCCGGGTATGCGAGATCATTCCCGATCAGGGCGGGGTCGACGTTCGGCAACGCGCGCTGGAGATCACCGAGCGTCGGGAAGACGAGCATCGAACACAGCGCGACGATGATCCACGGCCACGGCCGCAGCGCATAATGCGCGACGTTGAACCAGAGCGTGGCGCCGAGTGCGTGCCGCTCATTTTTCGAGGCGAGGATGCGCTGCGCGATGTAGCTCCCACCGCCGGGCTCGGCGCCCGGATACCATACCGACCACCACTGTACGGTGAGTGGAATCACGAGGACCGTGAGCGTCAGCGTCGTATCGTGGAAATCAGGCAGCAGCGACAGCGTTTTGGGATCGGTTTTGGCAAGCAGTCCTGATAGGCCGCCGACCGCTGGTTGATCGAGCGCGACATAGGCCGCGGCGATGACGCCGATCATCGCCAGCACGAACTGCACGAGATCGGTGGCGAGCACGCCCCACAGTCCCGAGACGGCGGCGAAGAGAACCACCGCGGTGCCGCACACCACAATGGTTTCGAGGCGCCCCCAGCCGAGCATGACGTTGGCGATCTTGACGGCAGCGAGCGTGACCGTCGCCATGATCATGATGTTGAAGAAGAGGCCGAGGTACACCGCGCGAAATCCGCGCACCGCCGCGGCGGGACGGCCGGAGTAGCGGAGCTCGTAGAATTCGAGATCGGTGAGGACCCGCGAGCGACGCCACAGCTGCGCGTAGAAGAACACCGTCGCCATGCCGGTCAGGAGGAATGCCCACCACACCCAGTTGTACGACACTCCGTGGGATCGCACGAAGTCCGTGACGAGATTGGGTGTGTCGGTGCTGAAGGTGGTGGCGACCATCGATGTGCCGACCAGCCACCAGGGCGCCGACTGTCCGGATGTGAAAAACTCCGCGACGCTCGAGCGTGCGCGGCGCAGATAGAACATCGCCGGCAGGTAGCAGAGCACCAGGCTCACGGCGACGATGAGCCAGTCGAACGATGTCAGCTGCATTGGGGGATGGGGGATGAGGGATGGGGGATGGGAAAGACCCACCGCTTCATTCGGTTATGTCGCGGGGAATGTTGTGCCTCACGCTTCACGCTTGCCGCTTCCCGCCTCCAGCGTCAGGACCTCGAACGGCGCGAGTCGAATCTCGCGTTCCTCACCAGCCCGAAATTGAACGGCGGCGCGCCCGCGATCGGCTGCCCACGGACTCGTCGCGGTGTACCGGCGCGGCGCCGCGGCGGGGAGCTCGAATGCACGCTCGATGTCGATCGCGATCTTCTGCGGCACGTTGCTCGGGTTCCGCAGGGTGAGAATTCCTTTGCTCGGCGACCACGACGCCCAGCCGTAAGGCTCGAGCCGCAACGGGTCTCCGCCCACCCAATGGCTATCGACGAGGGTGTCGGCGTTGACACGCGACCAGCGCGCGGATTCCGCGATGGTGTCCCAGTTGTCGCGGGAGAGCAGGGCCGGCGTGATGTACATCTCCTGGAGCTGGGTGCCGGTCCCGAAGTACGACCGCACCTCCGATGAGAAATCGTTGTCCGGATCGGTCATCAGATTGTGCGCCGACCGGGCGTAGATCATCCCGTGGAGCATCAACGAGTTGAGCGGATACAACGCTCCCGCGCGCACGACGTGCTCGTACGTATCCTGGTCCCGGTAAGTGATCCACCGTTGTCGGCTCGAGCCGATGCCCGCGAAATCGTGGTCCTCGCCGCCGCGCCAGATGGAGTCGGCGTAGCGCAGCCAGAAGGGTGACGGATAGGTCCCCGTCGTGAGATTGATGTAGATGTCCGGCTTCTCGGAGCGCAGCTCGTCGATCAGGTGAATCGCCGCGTCGAAGTCGCTGTCGAAGGGACTGCCTGGAGCCGTGCTCGACGAATTGCCGGTGCCGTCGAACTTGAACTGGTTCGCCCCGTAGCGGCGAATCATGTCGAGGCAGGTGTCGCGGAATCGCTTGTAATACACTGGCCCCGACAACGCGAAACCATCTTCATTCGTCTCGAATCCTTGCGCTTTACCGTAGGCAAGGCGTTGCTCGCGTGGCTCGCCGTACCCGCCCCAGGGCGACATCCATACTCCGGGCGCGGCACCGTAACGCTGCGTCGCCTTCGCGACGTTCTCGAAGCCGTTCGGAAAACCGGCGTTGAAGTGCCAGAGAGTCTTCGGATCGTCCCAGCCGTCGTCGAACAGAAACGAATCGAGAGTGACGCCGCGCTTTTCGTGGAGCTCGGTTCCGAACGCAGCGATCGCCGCGAGTGCCTGCGCCTCGTCATACCTGTTGAAGTAGCCGAGGTCGTACCACGAGTTGTAGTGAAGAAAGGTGCGGTACGGGTGGGCCCGTTCGCGCTCGACGTACGCCAGAAAATCGCGCCGCATCTGGCCCGGGCGCGCGATCCCCGTGACCGAGCTCACCGTGAGCGATGTACCGGGTCTGAGTGGGAGCGTCCGCGTCATCCGGCAGCGTACGCGATTGCCGTCGACGCCGTTGTTGGCGAGTGGATGCTCGAAGCCGAAGAACGCATTTGCGGCGACGATGGGTGTGCCGCGAACCGTGCCCGTTACGACTGCGTTCGGGGTATTGAAGTCGAGCAGCGTGATGTCGCGGATTGGAACAGCGTCGCCGAGGGGACGGAGGGTCAGCGCCTGGCGGATGTAGTGCGAACCGTCGCGGAGGATCGCGCGCCAGACTGCTTCGAGACGGCGAGACGGATCCTGGAGAGTCAGCGTCACGCTACGACCGCCGAGGCGCTCCGCCAGGCGCGACGCGCGGGGATTGGCGACGAGCGGCTCGTTGCGCGGTGGCGCGGCGATTCGCATGTCGCCCGCGATGATGGTGGTTTTGTCGGCGAGGGTCAGCGTGAATGCCTGAGCAGGAACTGGAAGGGTGGCGCGATTCAATCCATCGGTGAGCCTGGCCGGGCGAAGCGCGCCGTTCGCGATGCTCCAGACCGCGGTGATTGCATCGTTGCCGAGGGAGATGTCGTCGGTGGCTAGGGCGGCGCGGGCGAGGTTCTCTGCTGCATTGACCGGGGAGAATCGACCGAGGCCGGGGCGCAGCGCGGCGAGGCCGAGGGCGAGGTGGGCGGTGTCACCGAGGAACTGGCGGCGGGTGGTCATATCCGGAAGACAGGTACTTCGGATTTTGGGCGCCGTCAATGCTGGCAAAGGCCAACTGCAAAATAAAAACTACCGGCAGGCGGCTCTCGGCCGAACCGGCCGGTGGCTACGGGCGTTTCGGGTGGGTTATGGCGGGTACTCAACTGAACGGGTGCGAGGTGTGAGCAAGAACGGTGTGAGTGAGGGGTAATTGCGTTGGTGACGGCTCGGGGTCCAATTGTTTGGGATGGAATTGAATTGATGTCGTTCATAGTCAGCGCGCGTGGTAATCTTGACCGTGAGCGATTTCAGGAAATTGAAGGTCTGGGGTAAGAGCCACGCCCTCGCGCTGAACACGATTGCGGTCGCGAAGAAAGTTCGGGGTAGCGATAACTCCCCACTGCGACTGCAAATGATTCGCGCTGCCGCCTCGATTCCAACCAACATTGTTGAGCGCACCGGGCAGGAGAGCGCGAAAGAGTTTGGTCGCTTTCTATCGATCGCCATCAAATCGAGCTCCGAGCTGGAGTATCACCTGGTCCTGGCCCGTGATCTCGAGTTAATCAGTCGAAGCGAATTCACCTCTCTGACCGACCAAACTATCGAAGTGAGGCGGATGCTTTACGTGTTGCGAACCCGAGTGGTAACGTCCGCTAAAACCGCGAAGAGGGCCGTCCCGACGTAGTGAACCCGCCACCCGTCACGCTCTCGCCCACACCTCGCACCCGTTCTTTTGCCCTCACTCATACCGAAGCGCCTCAATCGGCCTGAGTGAAGCCGCTTTCCGGGCGGGATAGACACCAAAAACCACCCCCACCCCCGCCGAGAAACCGACCGCAATCACCACCGCGGACACCGGCGTCACCACAGTCCACCCCGTCAACCGCGCAACAAGCGTCGCGCCAACGTAGCCGCAACCCAGTCCCACCAGTCCCCCCAACACGCTCAACGCGATGCTTTCCACCAGAAACTGGCTCAGGATGTCCGTCCCCCGCGCCCCGATCGCCATCCGGATCCCGATCTCATGGGTCCGCTCGGTCACCGACACCAGCATGATGTTCATGATGCCGATGCCGCCGACGAGGAGCGAGATCGACGCGATCGCCGCCAGTAGCGCCGACATCGTCCGCGTCGTGCTGCCCATCGCCTCGGTGATCTCGATCTGATTTCGCAAAAAGAAATCGTCTTCAGCGCCCGGCTTGAGCTTGTGCGAATCGCGCATGATTTCGGCGATCTCCTCCTGGGCCGCAGGCATCTGGCTGGCGGTGAACGCGCTAGCGTACATATGCCCGATGTCGACGTCGCCCTTGAGCCGGGTCTGGGCGGTGGTGTACGGCATCACCACGACGTCGTCCTCATCGCCGCCGCGGGCGCCGCCTTTCTCCATCAGGACGCCGACGACCGTGAACGGGACTCGGCCGATCTGAATGTGCGCGCCGATCGGATCGCTCCCCGCGAACAGCTTTCTCGCCACCGTGGCGCCGAGTAGGGCGACTTTTCGTCCCGAGCGCACGTCATCGTCGGTGAAGATTTCACCCAGGCTCGTGTTCCAGTCGCGAATGGTGAAGAAATCCGCGGACACGCCGTTGATGCGCGTTTTCCAGTTGCCGTTGCCGCCGATCACCTGCGCCTCTGTCACCACCACCGGCGACACCGCGGCGACCAGGGTCGCTTCGCGCTTGATCTTCATCGCGTCGGCGACGGTAAGCTTGTTGTAGGTCGCCGCGCCGCTGCTAACACCGGCGTGGGTCGTCGACGTCGGCATGATCATGATGACGTTGGTGCCCATCTTCCTGATCGACGATGCGATCTGCTGACTCGCGCCGTTGCCGATCGCGACCATCACGATCACCGCCGCGACGCCGATCACGATACCGAGCATCGTCAACAGCGACCGCATCTTGTTCCTGGCGATGCTCTCGGTTGCCTCTTTCACCAGTGTCGATCGTTGCATCAACCGCCCTTGTCGCCGCCGCCCCCGCCGCCCCCGCCGCCACTCGGACGCGGATTCTGGAACGGATTGCTGGAGCCCGCCGCATCGCCCGACATGGCGCCGTCAACGACACCGATCACGATCTTCGTGCCGACGGTGAGGCCGGAACCGGAGACTTCGGTGTGGCTTTCGTCGCTGAGGCCGGTGCGGACGCGGACGGGCCGCAGCGAACCTCTATCATTGATCGTCCAAAGAGTTGCGGAGTTCGCATCCGGCGCGTCGTTGGTGTCGGGATCGGTTAGTCGTTGGGAAGGACTTACCACTGCTCCGAGCTGCCCGGTGCCAGCTGCCCGCTGCCGGCTTTCGCTTTCCCGCTTCCCGCTTCCCGCTTCCCCCATCCCGCTCACTCTGACGCGCAGCGCCGAGTTCGGAACCACCAGGACGTCGTGCGCCTCGCCGGTGAGGAACTCCGCGGTGGCGGTCATGCCGGGGAGAAGCTTGCCGGTCGTGTTGTGCACCCCGACGACGACCGTGTAGTTCACGACGTTGTCCTGGGTCTTCGACTGGAGCCGCACCTTCTGCACCGTGCCCGCGAAGGTCTCGCTCGGGTAGGCCTGCACGGTGAACTCCACCCGCTGCCCCACCCTGATCGCGCCGATGTCGCTCTCGTCGACCGACGCGAGGATCTGCATGTCGGAGAGATCGTTGGCGATGAGAAAGAGCTGCGGCGCCGAGAAGTTTGCGGCGACGGTTTGGCCGACGTCCACGTTGCGCTCGACGATGACGCCGTTGATCGGCGCGTAGATTCTCGTGTAGGCGAGATTCTGTCGCGCGCGGTCGAGGGCAATGCGAGCGGATTTCACGTTCGCCCGTTGCACCGATAGGTTGGACTGTAATGTGCCGAACTCGCCGGCGGTGATGGCCTTGACGTCGAAGAGCTGGTTGCCGCGGTCGTAGTCGGCCTCCGCCTGTTGCGTCATTGCCAGCGCGCGCTCGAGCTGCGCCTGCGCTTCCGCCACTGCCTGGTTCTGGAGCGACGGATCGATGGTCGCGAGCAGCTGACCCCTCCTGACGCGATCGTTGTAATCGACGTACAGAGCCGCGATCTGTCCGGACGCCTGGGTGCCGACCTGAATCGTTTGCACGGCGTTGAGCGTACCGGTAGCAGAGACGGTCGATCTCACGTCGCCGCGCTCGACCGTCGCCGTTCGATAGATTGGCGCCTGGCTTCCGTCGGCGCGCTTGTAAAACCAGCCGGTGCCGGCGAGGAGGAGGATTGCGCCGAATGCTGTCGCCGTAATCTTCATGCGGCGGGATGGGGGATGAGGGATGGGGGACGCGATACTTTTGGCGCGGGGCATCGAAGTGACAGTACGGAGCGCCGCGAGCGGCACTCAGCGCGGTGTTACCAACGGCGGTTACGCGTTACGAGATGACTGATACGCAGCACGAACGGGACGTCGATCGGTCAATCAACCGGCTAACGCCGGGCGAGATCTTCGCGATCCTCGCCTTCTGGGCGTTCCTCGCCGTGCTCACCGCCGCGGGGCGCCTCGTCGATCCCCGTGTCGCTGCCGTCGCGGCGATGCGGGCGGCGGTGCGCCCGGAAGTGACGCCCGGCTTCGCGACTCTGGCGCTGGTCGAGTACGGATTATGGGCCCTTCTGACATTGCCCATCTTCTGGATGGCGCGACGCTACGGCGGCGATCGCCCCACCCTCGAGCGCATCCTCGCGTTCCTGATCGTCGGACTCGTGCTCGCAATCGCGATGGATGCGCTGCTCCAGCTGATCAGCGGGCAGATGATTCCGCCGCGGGCGCCCGCACCCGTGCTGCCGCCCGGATCGCGGATGGTTCCGCAACGACCGCCGGCCCAGCCGGCGCGCGGGCTGTTCTTCCGCTTCTCGTTTCTCTACGACTTCATGGTCTATGTCGTCGTGCTCGGCGCTGCACTCGCGCGCAACTACGTCGTGCGATATCGCGCGCGACTGGACGAAGCGCGTCGCCTCGAGGCGGAAGCGGCGGAGCTCCACGCGCAGCTCGCCGACGCGCGATTGAATGCGCTGCGCGCACAGCTCAATCCGCACTTCCTGTTCAATACGCTGAACGCCATCTCCACCCTCGTCGAACAGGATCCGCGCGGGGTGCGCCGAATGATCGCGCGGCTCGGCGATCTTCTTCGCCACACCCTCGACGATGGCGGGGAGCAGGAGATCACTCTCGCGCGCGAGATCGAGATGCTGCGGCAGTATCTGGACATCATGGAAGTCCGCTTTCAGGGCAAGCTCGAGGTGTCGATCGATACTGACACCTCGCTCGACGACGCGCTCGTCCCCAATCTCGTGCTCCAGCCGCTGGTCGAAAACGCGTTTCGCCACGGCCTGGCGCTGGTGCAGAGCACCGGGCGCGTAGCGGTGCGCGCCGTGCGCGACAATGGCGACCTCGTGCTCACAGTGCGCGACAACGGTCGCGGGCCGGCGTGGGAGATGCGTGAAGGCGTGGGCCTGACGAACACGCGGGCACGCCTCACGCAGCTTTATGGATCGCGCTATGCACTCGCGCTCACCGCGGCCGACGGCGGCGGTGCGCTGGTGGAGGTTCGCCTGCCGTATCACACCACTCCGCAGCGTCGGAGCCCAGCCAATGACTGACAAAGCGCCGCTTCGCGTATTGATCGTCGACGACGAGCCGCTCGGTCGGCAGCGGATCGCGGATCTGCTGCGCACGGACCGCGGCGTCGAGATCGTCGGGATGATCGGCGACGGCGTCTCGGCGGTCGAGGCAATCCGCACGGAGGAGCCGGATCTCGTATTTCTGGATGTTCAGATGCCCGGGATGAGCGGGCTCGACGTCGTGCGCACCATCGGCGCCGCCGAGATGCCGCCGACGGTATTCGTGACGGCCTACGACAAGCACGCGCTCACGGCATTCGATCTGGCGGCGATCGATTATCTGGTGAAGCCGTTCGACGACGATCGTTTCGAGCAGGCCTTTCAGCGCGCGCGCCGCATGGCGTGGCTGGAAGCCGCCGACCAGCTGCGCAAAAGGCTTCTCGCTGTATTGGGGGAAATGGGAAGCGCGAAGCGGGAGCTGACCGAGATGCGGGACATGAAAACCGTCTCCGCGGTCTCGCCTCCCGCTTCCCGCTTCATCGAGCGTATTCCAGTCGAATCGCGAGGAAAAGTGCGTTTCATCCCCGTGGCGGAGATCGACTGCATCCTGGCCAGCGGACCATACGCCGAGCTGGTGGTGGGCGACCGCAAGCACCTCATTCGCGAAGCGATGCAGAATCTGGAAGATCAGCTCGACCCGTCGCGCTTCTTCCGCATCCATCGCTCGGCGATCGTGCAGCTCGATCGCGTGGAGGCGCTGCTGAAATCGCCGAGTGGGGAATGCGATGCTCAGCTCAGGAATGGCTTGAAGATCAAGGTCGCGCGGGGGAGGAGAGAAGAGCTGGAGAGGCGGCTTGGTACTTGAGGATGGAGGACTCGAACAACGGCATCGAGTACTCGGACTAACGGCATCGATAATCGCGGACTGATCGAGGATCGAGGACAGTTCGATCCCTGCGCATTGAGCGCGTTCTGCCAGTTTACCGGTTGGTGCGGGGGATTGGTTTGCCGCGTTCGCGGGGAATAATGGCGAGGAGGAGGCGGCGAATTTCCTCGAGGATGTTGAGGCGGGCGGTGATGACTTCGCCCAGGATTGGCCGGCTGGCTTGGTAGAAGCTGATGCTCTCACGGACGGAGCCGAGGGCGAACTCAAAGATCAGCGCTCGATCTTTCCCTGAGCTGCGGGAGTAGCCCTCCGCAATGTTGGCGCTGATCGAGCTCACCGCCGCGTAGAGCTGCCCGGCAATGCGTTCCCCTAGCCGTTTTCGTCGACTGATGCTCATTCCCCCGCGTAATGCGCGTCCCCGATCCTCAATCAGTCCGCGATTATCGATGCCGTTAGTCCGAGTACTCGATTAATCCGCGATTGTCGATGCCGTTAGTCCGAGTACTCGATGACTGCCGCGAAGGACATCCGAGGCCACATGGTAAGTTCCTGGTAGTGAGTCCGGCTCTATTCTGCGATACTATTGACCGCATTAACAGCTGAATGGAATCGACAACTCGACGAGGCTTTATGCGCAACGCTCGCACGCTCCTCCCCCTAAGCGCTCTCCTCCTGCTCACACTCGGCGCGGCCGCGAGTTATCGGCCAACACCTCCGCCACGAGTCGCGCTGACGCCGCCGATGGGATGGAACAGCTGGAACCATTTCGGCTGCAACGTCAGCGAGGCGCTGATCAGAGAGACCGCCGACGCAATGGTCTCGAGCGGGATGCGCGACGCAGGATACAGATACGTTGTGATCGACGATTGCTGGCAGGTCTCGCGCGATGCGTCGGGGACGATCGTCGCTGACCCGCAGCGGTTTCCGCACGGGATTAGGGCACTCGCCGATTACGTCCACTCCAAGGGACTAAAGTTCGGGATCTACACCGACGCCGGTACGAAGACGTGTCAGGGACGGCCAGGCACCCTCGGCTACGAGGAACGCGACGCGCAAACCTACGCCCGCTGGGGCGTCGATTACGTCAAGGAAGACTGGTGCAACTCCGACGGGCTCAACGCGATCGCGCAGTACACCAAGTTCCGCCGAGCGCTGGACGCGACGGGCCGGCCGATCGTGCTCAGCATCTGCGAGTGGGGCGTCAACCAACCGTGGGATTGGGCGCCCCGCGTGGGAAACCTGTGGCGCACCACCGACGACATCGGCGACAACTGGGCGTCGATGCTGTCCAATCTCGATCAGTCGGCGCAACACTCCGCGGTCGCACGTCCCGGCGCCTGGAACGATCCCGACATGCTCGAGATCGGAAACGGTGGAATGACACCCGACGAATACCGCGCGCACATGAGTCTGTGGGCGATGCAGGCCGCGCCGCTCATCGCCGGCAATGATCTGCGCACGATGTCTCCCGAAACGAAATCGATCCTCACCAATGCCGAAGTGATCGCGGTCGATCAGGATTCGTTGGGCGCGCAGGGAACACTGGTCTCCTCGGGCCCGCCCGAGCGGCAGGTTTGGTCGAAGCCGTTGCGAGATGGCTCTCGTGCAGTAGTGTTGCTCAATCGAGGGACTGCGCCCGACTCGATCAGAGTCTCATTCCGGCGCGCAGGAATTCACGTGGATTCGGCAGCAGTCCGCGATCTCTGGCGGCACGCGGATCTCGGGCGGCATCGAGGCAGCTATAGTGCCCTCGTGGCAGGGCATTCGGCGGTGATGCTGAAGCTATCGCGCTGAGAGCCGAAAGCTTTTGACCGAGTATTACGAACCAGTGCATCGACAATCGCGGACTGATCGAGCATCGAGGACGCGGATAGCTGCCGGATTGCGGATAACCGAGGGTCACACTGTCTCAGTCCTGCGGGTTAGTTGATGTCCTCGGTCCTCAATCAGTCCGCGATCGTCGATGCACTTGGTCCAAGTACGTTGTCCTCACGACCTCGAACGGACTCCTTCCCGATCCTCCCCTCTCCTACGCACCTTTATCGCTTCCCTAACCCTCTCGGGAGAGGAAAGACATGACCCATCTCACGACCATCGACTATGTATTGATGCTCGTGTACTTCGCAGTCGTCCTCGTGGTTGGATGGATGCTGCGGCGTTCGACGAAGACCAGCACCGACTTCTTTCTCTCCGGGCGGTCGATACCATCGTGGGTTGCCGGCCTCGCCTTCATCTCCGCCAACCTCGGCGCCCAGGAAGTGATCGGAATGGGGGCGTCCGGCGCGAAGTACGGAATCAGCACCGCGCACTTCTACTGGATCGGCGCGATCCCGGCGATGGTGTTCGTCGGACTCTTCATGATGCCGTTCTACTACGGCTCGCGCGCGCGGTCGGTCCCGGAATATCTCAAGCTGCGCTACGACGAAAAAACGCGCACCCTGAACGCCGTCTCCTTCGCCGTGATGACCATCATGTCGTCCGGAATCTCGATGTACGCGATGGGGAAGCTGCTCAATCTGCTCCTTGGCTGGAGCTTCGACATCAGCATGATCGTCGCCGCTCTGATCGTGCTCGCCTACATCTTCCTCGGCGGACTCACCAGCGCGATCTACAATGAAGTGCTGCAGTTCTTCCTGATCGTTTTCGGATTCGCGCCGCTGGTGTTCCTCGGGCTCCGCTCCGCAGGGGGCTGGGGCGGGCTCAAGACCAAGCTCGCCGAAGTCGCCGTCGGCCGAGGATTCGAGCCGGGCGCGATGACACACGCGTGGCAATACATGGGAAATTCCGCGCAGAACCCGATTGGTGTCGAATGGTTCGGCCTGGCGATGGGGTTGGGATTCGTGCTGTCGTTCGGATACTGGTGCACCGATTTCCTCGTCGTTCAGCGCGCGATGGCGTCGGAGAACATGGCGGCCGCGCGTCGCACTCCGTTGATCGCCGCGATCCCGAAAGTCTTCTTTCCGTTCCTGGTGATCCTGCCGGGAATGATCGCGCTCGCTGTCGATTGGCACGCGCCGGGAACGGGCGGCGCGCTGGGGATTGCGGGCGGGCAGGGAATCGTCCCGCCCAAGATCGATCCGGCAACGGGTGCGGCACTTCTCGATCAGGCGGGCCACGTCGTGCTCGACTACGATCTGTCGGTGCCGATGATGCTGCTGCGCTTCTTTCCGTCCGGGATGCTCGGCCTCGGACTCACAGCGCTGATGGCGTCCTTCATGTCGGGAATGGCGGGGAACGTCACGGCGTTCAACACCGTCTGGACCTACGACATCTACCAGAGCCACATCAAGAAGGGCGCGAGCGACGAGCACTATCTGTGGATGGGCCGCGCAGCAACGGTGTTCGGCATTGCGCTGTCGATCGCCGCGGCGTACGTCGCGGTGTCGTTCAACAACATTCTCGACCTGCTGCAGCTCGTCTTCGCCTTCGTGAACGCCCCGCTGTTCGCGACCTTTGCGCTCGGCATGTTCTGGAAGCGCACGACCGGGCACGGAGCGTTCATCGGACTCCTCGCGGGAACCGTCGCAGCCGCGATCCATCACGGCATTTCGCTGGCGGCGGGAGCGGTGCCAGGTGTGAAGGGCGGCTATTTCGGGGCGCACATTATCTACAGGAGCGAGCTCGGCCAGACATTCTGGACGGCGATCGCGGCGTGGGTGACGTGCTTCGTCGTCACCATCGTCGTAAGTCTCGCTACCCGGCCGCGGCCGGACGAAGAATTGCGGGGTCTGGTTTACAGTCTCACGCCGAAGCCGTCAGAGGGGAACGTAGTGTGGTACGAACGCCCGACGGTTCTCGCGGTGATAGTGCTGGCGATCGCGCTGGCGCTCAACATCATCTTCTTCTAGGAGACCGAGCCAATGAGCGCTGCGGGACGTTTCGACATTCGGCTGCCGATCGGCGCGTTGTTCTCGCTGCTCGGGATCGTTCTTACGGTTTACGGGGTCGTCACCAAATCAGACGCGCAGATGTACGTGCGCTCCGAGAACATTGCGATCAATCTGTGGTGGGGGATCGTGATGCTGGTGTTTGGCGGGCTGATGCTGTTCTTCGGGCGTCGCGCCAAGGAGCGACCGCTGCACAGTGCGGCAGGGGAAGCGACGGAGAT
>CAMLDY010000011.1 GCA_946478895.1 uncultured Gemmatimonadota bacterium | reverse complement strand
AGACCAAGATCGTGGTCACCGCCAACGCGCGGGCGTGGCGGACGATGCTGGAGCTTCGCTCGAGCGAGGGCGCCGAGCTGGAGATCCGTCGCTGCGCGGTGGCGATGCTCAAGCTTCTTCAGAAGGAGACGCCCGCCTTTTTTTCGGACTTCGAGATTTATAAGGCTGACGACAGGCGAGAGGCCGCGCGGATCGTTTATCACAAGGTCTAGCTTCCGGACGAATCTCTCCTTCCAGGAATTTTTTCTCCGCCTCGGAAATTTTTTCCGCCGAAAAAAATTTCCGGCTGAAAAAATTTTTTCCGAACTCCGGAATAATTATTGCGCAGCATCGTCGACGTTTATATACTCGACCCCATGAATCGCGCACGCGTTTTTCTGTAGGTGTCGATGACTCTCATCGGACTCGCCTACAACCAAAAGCCCGAGCCGACAGAGCTCGCCAGCCCACTTCCAGAGGGCGGCCGTCAGCAAGACGGGGAGCTTCCGCGTCCCGATGAAGAACCTCCCAGTAGAATCTCAGATCTCTCGGTCGCTGAGCTGATCGCCCGCGATGAATTCGCGGAGTGGGACAACCCCGCCACCATCGATGCCGTCGAATCCGCGCTCTCCCAGCTCGGCAAAGTCGTTCGCCTCGAGGCGACGGAAGATTTTCCGGAGAAGCTCCGGCAGGCAAAGCCCGACATCGTCTTCAACATCGCCGAAGGCTCGAACGGCGTGAATCGCGAGGCCCACGTCCCCGCCATCTGCGAGTTCTACGGAATCCCGTACACCGGCAGCGATCCGTTCACCCTGACGCTCTGCCTCGACAAGGCGAGAACCAAAGAGACCCTCAGCTTCCACGGAATTCCAACGCCGAAGTTCGCCGTCGTCGAAAAGCTCGCCGACCTCTATCACGTCGCAAAGCTCGCCTTTCCGCTTTTCGTGAAGCCGGTCCACGAGGGATCCTCGAAGGGAATCACCGACAGGAACCTTTGCCGCGATCGCGACGAGCTGTTCCGCCAGGTCGAGTTCCTCCTCGAGAACTACCATCAGGCAGTCCTGGTGGAAGAATTCCTCCCCGGCGCCGAGTTCACCTGTGCGGTGCTCGGCAACGGAGACGAGGCGACAGTGCTCCCGATCGTCGGGATGAATTTTTCGACGCTGCCCCAAGGCGCCGCGCCGATCTACAGCTACGACGCCAAGTTCGTCTGGGACCGGCCGGAAAAACCGCTCGACATCTTCCAGTGCCCGGCGCGTATCACCAAGGACCTCCAGGCGTCCATCGAGCGGGTTACCCTCGACGCGTTCAGGGTGCTTGGCTGTCGCGACTGGGCGCGGATCGACGTCCGCCTGGATGCGAGGGACAATCCGAGCGTGCTCGAGGTAAATCCATTGCCGGGAATTCTGCCCGACCCGGCAGAGAACTCGTGCCTTCCCAAAGCCGCCCGCGCGGCGGGGATCGGATACGACGAGCTGATTCAAAGCTGTTTGAAGTTTGCCGCAGCGCGGCAAGGTGTCCCTCTCACCAGATCCGCTTCGCGTGCCGCGTCCGCTCCGATCGAGCCGGCGCTGGCAGCGAGCGGATCGTGACATCCGCAGCCACGACAGCGAGGAGGAGACAGTCGCGATGAAAATTGCCCTGTTGTTCGATGGACTTTCGGCACTCGGAAAAGCTCCGGAGATCCAGCTGCTCGAGTCGATCGAGGCGGTGGAGAGCGCGCTGCTCGATTGGGCCGAAGAGGTCGTCCGCGTTCCGGTCAGCAACGACGGGCGCTGGGTCGAGCGTGTCCGCAAGGGAAAGTTCGATCTCGTCTTCAATATCTGCGAAGGCATCGACGGCGAAGCGATCTACGAGCCGATGGTCATCTCGGTGCTCGAGCTGATCGGAGTGCCGTTTACCGGCAGCTCCAGCTGGACGACAGCGCTCACCCTGCGCAAGAACGTCGTTAACGGCGTGCTCGACCGCGCCGGCTTGCCGGTTCCACGCTGGACCCACGTCAAGCGCGGTGAGGAGATAACGAGCGTCGGATTCCCCGCCATCTGCAAGCCCGTCGCCGAGGACGCATCGGTCGGCATCGAGCAGCGTTCAGTCGTCCGCAGCATGCGCGCGCTGTCCGCCCGCGTCCAAGCAATGTTCGAAGGCTGGGACGAAGTGCTCGTTCAGCGTTTCGTCGACGGCCGTGAGGTCAACGTTGGAATACTCGGTGACGAGGTTCTTCCGATCGCCGAGATCGATTTTGGCGAGATGCCGCAGGGCATGTGGCACATCGTCTCTTACCGCTCGAAGTGGGAGACCGGCAGCGATGAAGATCTCGGCGCCAAGCCGAATTGCCCGGCGGACCTCCCCGAAGATCTGGCCAATGAGCTCGCGGTCATCGCGCGCGCGGCGTGGGCCGTCGCCGGTGGCGAAGGCTACGGACGCTGCGATTTCCGCATCGACCAGTCCGGGCGGCCGTGGCTGCTCGAAGTGAACGCGAACCCCGACATATCGCCGACCGCGGGCCTCGCCCGTATGGCCGGCGCCGCAACCATCGGTTATTCCGACCTGATTCGGAAAATCTGCGACCACGCCCTCGCGAAGCGCGCGGACAATTATGCGGACCGGTGGGTGAAGACGCTCAGGCTGTCCGGCCTGGGTTGAAGGGAAGTACCGATCATCTATAGCGCCCCAATCGGGGCCGGAGTGGTGCAAGCATGAGCGATTGGCAGCAAATCATCAGGGATCGAAGCATCGCCACGTTGGAGAAGCTGGCGGACAAGTTCGGGCACGACGTCATCGACGTCGAAGCCCTGAAGCCGGCGTTCGACAATTTCCAGATGCGTCTCACTCCTGCTGCGTACGAGCAGATCAAGGAAGTGGGAGATCCGATGTGGAATCAATACGTCCCGACCGTCGAGGAGCTCGACATCGTCGATGGTGTGATCGACTCCCTCGACGAGGACGGCGATTCCCCGGTGCCGAACATCACGCATCGCTATCCCGACCGGGCACTCTTTCTGGTGAGTCCCGTGTGCGCGTCGTACTGCCGGTTCTGCACCCGCCGACGCAAGGTCGGCGACCCGGAGAAGATTCCGCTCAACCAGTTCGACTCGGCGTTCCAGTACCTGAGGGAGCACACCGAGATCCGCGACGTCATCATGAGCGGCGGCGACCCGATGATGCTGAGCGATCGCAGGCTGGAGTATTTCTTCCAGCAGCTGCGCGCGATCCCGCACATCGAGATCATCCGGCTCGGCAGCCGCATCACCTCGCACCTCCCCGAGCGCATCACGCCGGAGTTCTGCGAGATGGTGCAGAAGTACCACCCGATCTACATGAACACCCACTTCAATCATCCGAGCGAGCTGACGCCGGCAACGGTCGCCGCGCTCGATCGGCTGTCGCGCGCCGGGGTCTCACTCGGATGCCAGACAGTACTGCTCAAGGGCGTCAACGACGACCCGAAGGTGATGATGAAGCTGATGCACGAGTTGCTGAAGGCGCGGGTCCGGCCCTACTACCTATATATGGCGGACCAGGTGGCGGGCGGGGAGCACTTCCGGACCACCGTGCAGAAAGGTCTCGAGATCATGGCAGCGCTCCGCGGCTGGACCTCGGGCCTGGCCGTGCCGCAGTTCGTGATCGACTCCCCGGGTGGCGGCGGCAAGGTTCCGCTCCTGCCGGAGTACCTCGAGCAGATCACCGACGACGAAGTGATCTTCCGCAATTACGAGGGCAAGCGGTTCACCTACAAGCAGCCTCGCACCGTTCCGGCAGCGCCGGCCGAGGCCGAGCCCGCCGCGGAGCTCAACGTCGTACCGATCAGTCGCAAGAAAACCGCGTCGCCGCGGCGCACCAAGCGACGCAGAGCCGCAGGAGAGTAGTGGCCCACCCGAACAGAAAGGCCGACTCGCAGAGTCGGCCTTTCTGTTTGCTGCGGCTATGAACTGAAAACTGACTTCTGCGAACTGCGAACTGACGGCTGCGGAAGCCGCTAGTCCGCAATCCGCTGCAGGTGGTCACGGCAGGATGCTGGTTCCCCTGGCTCGCGGCTTGGTGAGTAGCGCGTCGTTGAGCGCCTCGAGCTCGGCCTGGATCGCTGCGCCCTCTGCATCGTTTGCAAATCGCGCACGGTCAGGTGAGAACAGCGCGCGGGCGATTGCGATCGCATCCTGGGAGCCGGCGACGGCCAGCACATCTCCGGCGTCGATCACCTGCCGGCCAAGCGGTGTCGGGATCTGATTGTCTCCGCGCCTGATCGCCAGAACCGTGGCACCCGTGGCGCCGCGGAGATTGATCTGCGCCAGACTCTTTCCGGCGGCGATGCTCTCGGGCGACACCCGAATCGCCACCGGCTCGCCGAGTCCCGGTAGAATGGTGTTGATGTCGTCGAGGGTCCGGAGCTCCATCCGCGTGTCGTCCGATGAGGCCATCTGATCCGCCAGTGCGGAAGCGATGATCTGCGCGCCGGCGCGCGCGTGACCTTGCAGGTTCGCCGCGTTGCGCCACAAAGCCGACAAAAGCAGCAGTGTCAGGATGGCGAGGACGAACGCGCCCTGATTCGCGGGCAGGAAGGGCTGAGTAATAGCGACCACTGGAATCCCAACCGCCAGCACGACTGCGATCTGGATCACAATCACCAGGGCGCGGCGCGGTGCGTCTGCCGGATCCACCTTCCCTTTCTGCGCATCCGCGAAAGCCCGTCGGGCGAGGCGCAACCCGAGCGATCGCGCGCTGGTGATCACGCCGTAGATGAGCGGCACTGCGATCAGACCGGCGACGAGCACGATCAGAAAACGAACTCTCTCCACCGAGGTTGCGAGCATACCGGCAACCAGCATGCTCAGGCGGTCGATCTCGACATCGACCCCGATCACCAGCACTGTGAGCAACGCCGCATCGAGCAGGATGATCCGGATCACCCTGTTGGTCGCCGAGCGCTCGGTCGGCGCCCGCGGCGCATTCCGTACCCGCTCGATCCACGATCCGTACAAGGTTGTCACGGTCTGGATGGGCTCGGGTAGCCAGTGGTCGATCGACGCCGCGGCGCGGTTCGAGAGCTTTATCAGCAGCGGGGTAGTGAGCACCGTGATCGCCGATACCGCTATCGCCACCGGATACATCCAGCTCCCGATCACGCCGGCGGCGACGCCGACGCTCGCTATGATGAAGGAGAACTCACCGATTTGCGCCAGACTCATTCCGGCTTTCATTGCTGTGCGCCTGCCGTGGCCGGCCAGGAACGCGCCAACCGTCACCGCCAGGACCTTGCCGATGATCACCGCAAGAGTAAGGACGAGGACCGCGCGCCAATGCTCGCCCAACGCCGCCGGGTCGATCATCATTCCTACCGACACGAAGAAGATTGCCGCGAACATGTCCCGCACCGGCCGCACGAGTCGCTCGATCTCGGGTTCGTGACCGGACTCCGCCACCAGCGAGCCGGCGATGAAGGCGCCCAGTGCGACCGAGTAGCCGAATGACAGCGCGATCAGCGCAGCGGCGAAGCAGATCCCAATGCTCGCGACGAGGAGCGTCTCCGGATTCGCGAGACGGTGCACCGCGCGAACCGCGCGCGGAACAATCAGCAGCCCGAAACCGATCAGCGCGGTGAGGAACATTGCCAGACGCAGCGCGGTCATGCCCAGATCGCCTGCCGACACCGCTCCCGATCGGGAGATCGTGCTCAGGATGGTGAGCAGGAAAATCGCGATCAGATCCTCGATGATCAGGATCCCGAAGACGAGCTCGGTCACCCGTCCCTTTACGTTCTGCTCCTGAAACGCCTTGACGATGATGGTGGTGCTGGAGATGCCGATGATCGCGCCGGTGAAGATGCTCTCCATCCTCGTGAAGCCCATCATCTGCCCGACGAGGTATCCCGTCGAAACCATCACCGTACACTCGAACAACGCCACCGCGCCCGCCTTCTGGCTGACCTCGACGAGCTTTCGGATGCTGAACTCCATGCCCAGCGAGAACATCAGCAGGATGACGCCTAGCTCGGAGAGTGCGCGCACCATCTGCACGTCCGCGACGAGCGGAATCGCGATGTGGGGCCCGACAATCATGCCGGCAAGCAGATAGCCGAAGACCACCGGCTGCCGGAGCTTCTGGAAAACCACGGTGGCCACCGCCGCCACGCATAGCACGACGGCGAGGTTCTGCAGGAATGAATGGGAATCCATCAGCGGTTACCCGGCATCGGCGAAAGTTCGCCACAATTCGCGATACACGGAACCGACTTGTTCGATAAAAAAAAAAGGGCCACCAATTTGGTGGCCCTTCTTGCCTGACGAGAGAGGTTTAAGCGGCGTCTTCCTCGTTCTCGAAGGTGAGAGCGTCCGCCTCACGCACGCGGTCAAGCATGGCGTTGACCGGAACCGCAATTCCCCGGTCGTTCAGCGCTGACTCCTTGCTCGAGCCGCGCTGGAACCAGCTTCCCACTTCTGGCGTAGCCTCGGTACCGCTCGTCCCAACCGCCTCTTCATCAGGGGCGTTATCCGAACCATACACGTCCATTCAGCCTCCACGGGTTGAGTGTCCTTAGCCATACTTACGATACCCCAAAACGGTAGTTTCGAGCCACGTAGACCAAGGTACAGTCGGTACCGAGACCCGCAATAGTTTGACACTCGCAGCGGTCAAACTCGTCACAACCGGTGAATTTTTTTACCGGATGGTCTTCGGGTCTATGCCCCTGGTAGCGAAAATCCGGCCAACAGCCTCGCCAATCTTGTTGTTGGGCGTGCTGGCGCCAGCGGTTACCCCGACTCGCAGCGCGCGGGAACCCGGAAGCCACCCCGATTCCTCGGTTTCCACTTTCGCACCGAGGGGACGATGGCGAATCGTGCCGGAATCGGGGTCGATGTCCTCTGCGTCCTCGACGTGAAAGGTGCGGACAGTCTCCGAACAGAGTGCCGCCAGTGACATCGTGTTACTCGAGTTGTACCCGCCGATTACAACCATCACGTCGAGGGGCTCGCGCAACAGTTCCACCACCGCGTCCTGACGCTCCTGCGTAGCGCTGCAGATGGTGTCGAAGGTTCGGAAATTCGACCTGGCGTACTCTTCGCCGTGCGCCCTCGCCAACGACTTCCCAATCAGCTCACCCACCGCGAGCGATTCACGCGCGAGCATCGTCGTCTGATTCGCCACACCGATGCGCCGCAGATCCCGGGCTGGGTCGAAGTTCGGAGACGCAGCGTGCGCGAAGCGCTCCATCAATGCCGACGCGCCGAGCCGCCCCTCGATGAAATCACACACCCGCTGTGCCTCTTCCAGATTCCGCACGATGAAGTAGTGACCGCCGGGATATTTCTCCGCCTGTGATGCGGTCGCTCGCGTTTCCTCATGGTAGTACTTCCCGTGAATGAGCGACGTGAACCCGTCGCGCGCATAGCTCTCAACGCGCTTCCACACGTTCAGCACCGAGCCGCAGGTCGTGTCGACCATCACACAGCCAATTCCGCGGAGTAGCTCGAAGTCGGTGATCGTGACACCGAATGCCGGAAGGATCACGACGTCTTCGGGTCTGACACCACTGAAATCCAGGCGAGATGGCGCGACCGGGGATGGGGGATGAGGGATGGGAGATGGGGAAGTGGCAACCGAGACATCGCGCGCATTTCCAGTTGCGCTTTCCGCATCTCCCGTCCCCCATCCCCCATCCCCCAGAAATCGTATCCCCATCGCCTGGAGTTTCGAGTTCACATGCGGGTTATGGATGATCTCGCCGGCCAGATAGATGGTACGATCCGGGAATTTCTTTCTGGCCTGATACGCGTACTCGACCGCCCTCTCCACGCCGTAGCAAAAACCAAATTCCTTCGCTAAACGGATGGTTACATCCCCGGCGGTGAGGGTGTACTCCCGCTCCTTCAAAAGGTCCACCAGGTGCCCCGTATAGTCAGAATCCAGTTCGGACTGGATCTCGGATTTCAACCCGAAACCTTTCCGAAAGTAGGAGCCCGACCCAGTACCATTTGGGCTGGTGGCCTGCATATTCCGAGAGGTGGGGGTGGCGGTCCCATCCGGGCCCGACGCCTTTACCGACGTATCAGACATACCCTGAATCTAGCAGTGGCCAACCGATAATGCGCTTCGACAAAGGACGATGAGCGAGTCACTCGGAGCGTACCCCGCAGAGCAAACGATGGCGGCAGTCGACAGCGCGCCGTCCATTTCTTTCAGCTCCACCATCACCCGGACGCCCGGCCTCGGCAGGCCGGCGCCGCTCGTGAAAGGCGACGCGATTGGCGTCGTCGCTCCATCCTACGCACCGCAACAAGGATGGTTGCTGAGAGGCGTCAAAGCCATGACCGATGCCGGCTATCGGGTCGTCCTGGACGCCGAGATCAACCGGTTTCGCCGCTTCCAGCAGCGCGAGGACGAACGCCGCGCCGCGAGCCTGATGGCGATGTGGACCAATCCCGAAATCAAGGCAGTGATCACTGCTACCGGCGGCTATGGCGCGGTCAGGCTGCTGCCCTATCTCGACCCCGACGTCTTCCGTCGCAATCCGAAAGCGTTCGTCGGCTACTCGGACATCACCGCACTACATCTCTGGCTGATGCGCCGGGCCGGTTTGCGGGTCTTTCACGGTCCGACGCTCGACGATCTCTCACCCGGCGGGGGCGATCCGACTTTCCTCTCACTCCTGTCAGCCCTCACCGAGCCGCGGCCAGCCGAAAAACTGGGTCGCAATTGCGCGCGCGCGGTGCGACCCGGCGTCGCAGCCGGCAGACTGACGGGAGGAAATCTGTCGCTCGTCCAGCAGACCGTAGGCACTCCGTACGAGATCGATACAAAGGACGCGATCCTGTTCCTCGAGGAGACCCGCGATCCGATGTCGGTCGTGGACGAGCGGTTGCTTCACCTGCGCGCGGCGGGTTTGCTGAGGCACGTGCGCGGCATCGTTTTCGGCCAGCTGTCGCTCGATCGTTCCGAGGAAGACGAATTCGAGGATTTCCTCCTCGACCTCGTCTCCGATCTCGAGGTTCCGATCCTGATGGACTTCCCTGCCGGACACGAGGTGCCGAATCTCACGCTGCCGCTCGGCACCGAGGTCGAGCTCGTCGCCGACGAGCAAACAGGCTGGCTGTCCTACCGCGAGGATGCGCTCGCCTTCGCCGAAGACCGGCCGAGGCTGAGTCTGGTTTAGAGTCCGCCCGCTTTGATGGTCGCATCCACTGCGATGCACCACAGGTGGATGACCATCAGGTGCACTTCCTGGACATAGGCCCCTTCTTCGCTCGGCACGGCGACAATGTGATCAGCGGCGACTCCCTCCAAACCGGCTTTGCCGCAGAGCGCGATCGTCGTCGCTCCTTTTTCCTTCGCCATCTTCAGTCCGCGCAGGACGTTCTCTGATTTGCCACTGGTGGTGATACCGATCGCGACGTCGCCCATGCTCGCCAGCGCTTCCACCTGCCGCTCGAACAGTGCGCCGTACCCGAAGTCGTTGGCGATGCAGGTGAGGACTCCGCTGTCACCAACCAGTGAAATCGCCGGCAGCGGCCGCCGCGTTTCCTTGAACCGGCCGATCAGCTCTTCGACCAGATGGCTCGCCTGCGTTGCGCTCCCGCCGTTGCCGAAAGCAAGAATCTTCCCGCCGCGGCCGAGCGCCGAGACGATCGCCTCGCCCGCAGCGTCGGACGATGGCTGAAGCGTGGCGATGCACGATTCGACGACTTGCTGGTGCTCGCTGAAATGTCTGGCGAAATGTTGTGGCGGCATGCGCGGATTATACGGAGCCGTTCGATGCGCGCCAGTGCGACACGGAATCAGCGGCCGCGCCGACGACGCTTGCCATGCCGCGATCCATGATGAAAGTCACGGCCGCGGCGGTGCCGCCGGAACTCCGAGGCGACGCGCCGGACGTCCCGCTCGGCTTCCGACAACATCGTTCGATCATCTGCCGATTCCTCGACTTCGTCGGGCGACCAGGGTTGGGCCAGACTCTCCTGCAGCTCGTCGAGCGTGTCCGCACGCACGGCACCCCGCTGCCCGCGCAGGACCACGAATCGAATTGGTCGGTCCAGCCGCGGGATCTCGAGCTCGGTTAGAGTGCGCGCGATTTTCTCCGGTAGCCGCAGCCTTGCGACACCGCGCCGCTCACCATTCCGATCCTCGACGTCATAGTCGATATCAACTTCGCGGTCGCGAATGGTGACCTGACTCGGCAGCGCGTCCAGTCGTTCCTGAATTTCGGCCGGCACGAAGGCGTCCTTCCTGATGCGCAGGCGCGCCGCCCGGAAATCGTCCATCGAATTCACGTCGGCCAGTTGTTGCTCATAGACGGAGGTGAGCTCGGGAAGGCCGAGCCGCTTCGTTTCGCCGCCGGACCGCTTGTACGCATCCCGGATCGCCTCGATCACCTCGCGATTCTTTTTGACCGCGAAGTGCCGCGCCTCGCCGCGCGCCAGCGCTGCCGCGAGGACGTGGCGCGCCTCGCCGGCGATTTCCGCGGGGAATTCCTCCACCGTCTCGAGCTCGCTCTCGAGCTCGAAGCCGAAGTAGTCGAGCGTGCGCTTGAGCACGAGGGGCCCATGCTTCCGCCGCGGATCATAAATGAGCTCTTCCTTTCCGCGCGTAGCGTAGCGGCGGATCAGCTCAATCGGGATTTGGGTGCCTTCGATCGCCGCGCGCGGAATCCCGGATCGATCGGCGAAGTATCTCAGGTCTCCGGCAATCGCTCCCCAGCTGCCGCAGACGCTCGTCTTCGATACTCGCGCTTCGGTGCCGTCGGCGGTGTGTTCGTCGATCACGAGATCGAAGGGCATGAACTGCGCGAGCAACTGGGTGAATTTGCGGTAGATGTGATCGCGCGCGTTCACCATTCGAGTCGGCAGCTCGAGCCCGAGCGACCGATAAATGCTCGCCATCGCCAGCGCGGCGTCCTCAATTGCCTTGACCAGCACGCCGCGGCGCTCCGCCCAGCTCTCGATGCTCTCGTCGAAAAGCTGTCGCGGCAGCCCATACACTTCGCCGATATAGCCGCAGTGGGTGTAGGCTTCCGCATAAAGGTTGTACGCAGTGAGGTGATCGCTGCCGGGCACGACGACGTTTGAAAGATCGCGGTCCTCCCGGGTCATGCGGTGCAGCGACTCGATCGAGCTCATGACGGCGAGATAAGGGACGAGCTCGTCGTCGGCGTTTACAAGCAGCTCCGCCCACGGCCGGTCGACGGGCATCGCTTCGACCGCTTTTCCGTAACGCGACAGCCTGCCGTTCTCGATGATGCCGCGGCGCTCGAGCAGCGTTACGGCCTTGCGATACGCAACCTTGTCGAGCGGCACGGGAAGATCCAGTTGATCAGCGGCTACGCCGAGGTCCGCGCACGTCATCGCCACCCGCTCCGAGTCGCCGGCGAGCTGAAACTCGGGCGGGGTCGGCCGCAGCGCCGAGAATTGGATGTCGCGATCGGAGAGAATGAAGACTCTCCCGCCGGCGACGCGCCCGTGCACCCGGCCGGCCATCTGCAGGATCTCGTTGGCGCCGAGGTGCAGCCGCGTCAGCACGTTCTTGCCGCGCTCGATGATGTTGCTGAACCGCGTATCGTCGATCACCACGGTGTCGAGACCATGGACGTTGAGCGCGCTCTGGCCGGCAGCCGTCATTGCGAGGAAGTACGGCTTCTTCTCCTCGCCCTCGAGGAACGGCCTGATGATCCGGATCGGCTCGCCACCGTGATAAAACGCGCTGTTGATCCGCGGAAAGCGGTCGGCGACGAGCTCCGCAGCTTCCTCGACGCCGGCGCGGGTCGGCAGGAACATCCCGACTCCACGTTTTTCTTTTACCACCTGCTGGAGGAAGCGGTCATCGAGGAAAGTGAGCGGATCCTTGCGCACGACTTTCACGTCGGCCGCCTTTGCCGGATCGAACGCCGAGCTCTCCAGGACGGCGGCAGCATTCAGGTAGCGCGCGTAGAAGCTCGGATCCACCGTGGCGGACAGCCAGATGTAACGACAGCCTACGCGTTTCCCGAGCGCGAGACACAGCTCGAGCTCCGCGGAGGTCTGATGGATCTCGTCGACCACCAGGGTATCGGTCTCGAGGATGTCGCCATCCTGGAACCAGCGGCGGGCAATCCCGGTGGTGACGACGATGACGTTCCAGGTCGGCGTCTCGGGCGTCGCCTCGCGCTCGCGATTGACGACGCCGACTTTGAGATCCGTTCGAAGAATCGTCTCCGCGATTGGCCGGATCGAGAGCGTCTTACCGGTTCCGGTGCCGGCAACTATCCCGAAGCCCTTTCCCTCAGCCGCGAGCGCGCGGATCTCGTCGCCGTGCTGCTTCTCGAGCACCGTCTCGATGTTCAGCCCGAGCGCGAGCTCGATGGTCTCGCATGCAGCTCGGGTCGGCGCGATCACGATCAGGCGTCCCGTCTGCGGTTCGGCCGCGACAAAGGCCGCGTGATCCGGCGGGAGGTATCTGTCGGTTACGGTGCGCTGCATTCGCAATGGAAAGTGCATACATCGCACCCGATGCGAAACGGCCCCGACAGATTTTCATCCGCCGAGGCCGTCGCTATGACTTCAAGAGAGCTAGTCTCTGCCGTTATGTCCTTTACCCCGACCATTGTCATGACGTTCCGGCTTTCCGTGGCCATGATCATAGTCGTAGTCCTTACGATCGCGAACGTTCTGCTTGCTGCGAATCGTACGGGTGCTCAGGATGGTGAAGGTTCCGTTGGGATTCCGGCGCGCCTTCTGGACTACGATGTTGCCGTACGCATCGTAGGTACGCCGCTCGTACACCGAGTTGTTCTTGTGACCCTTGCCAACCCGACGCCAGACGCCATCGACGGAATTGCGGCGGTCGTTGCGGCAATCAGTCGCCGCGCCGCTGGTGCCGGGACGACCGAGAATGACGCCCCCGACGGTGGTGGTGCCGGCGTACTGACAGTCGTTGTTCGGCCTGCGCTCGGTGCGTGAGTCGATGATCGTGAAGTTGCCATTCGCGTCCCGGCGCGCGCGCTGAACGAGAATATTGCCGTTGGCGTCGTAGGTACGGCGCTCGTAAATGGTGCCGTAACGATCCTGGCCGACGACCTGCCACGATCCGTTGACTACGGTGCCGCGAGTAGTGCTTGGTGAGCTTGGCGTCGGCAAGCGAGCTCCAATGACCTGAGCCTCCACCGAACCCGTTGCGGCAACACCTGCGATGGCGAGAGCCAATATGACTGCTTTCATGGTCTGATCCTCCGAAAGAATCGCCCCGTCAGATTAGGTGCCGGAGCGAGCGAAACCTGCTATCGATGCTTTAGTACTCCTTATCTGCCTTGCGCTGAGCTTTTCCTCAGCCTTCTGCTGCCATCAACTTCAGTGCGATCTCCTCCGGTTGATTAGATCGATGATCTCGTCCGCCGGGCCAGATTTCTTCTTGTCCGCCTTGCCCTTTTTCGGCGGATCGTCACCGAACAACACCCGCGCATTCGCGGGCCGATTTCTGACCGCCGATGCACAGTCGGTCGGAGCCGGCTGCTGGCCGGCAGGCACGCCGTTGATCCAGATCCGGCACATCCCCGCTGGCGGAAAAAAGCCGGGCGGTACGACCTGCTCACGGCTTCCCTGCGACTGCTGGGTCGGCTGTGTGCGGGCAGGTTGCGGCCGCTGGGGCACGGGGCGCTGGGCTCCCGCCACGCCGGTCGCGAGCGTCAATCCGACGACGGCGACGAGCGCGGAGCGCACGAACGACGGGACTTGGGTGAAGCGAATGCAGAAATTCATGGCCGTATGGGGTGCACGGTCGGTGCCAGGTAGGCTCTATCGAGCTAAGTGTCTGTCAGACAAGGAGTTAACAGATTAGAGCGAGTCCTCCGGAGTGGCTTGTTGTCCTCCTGGAGGGACGCATTTTTGGTACACCCCAACAGCTCAGCAGAGCCCGCGATGGCGGACCCGCGCCTCTGATTCCTGGCTCAAAGCACGGGATGGCTCAGGGACTCTTTTCGATCAGCGAGAGAATTTCGCCTGGTCGGGCGTGTCTGCCCAGCTTGGATTTTTCGAACACCGGCTTACCGTCGACGGAGACCTCGAATCTCCCGCCGCGCGATGGAGTCATCTGCAGCTCCGCATCCGGGAACCGCTGCCGAATCTCAGCCGCCAGACTGGCGGCTCGGGTCTCGTAGTTTCAGATGACGCAATATTCGATGCTGATCTTCATGGGTGTGGTGGCGTCTGGTTATTGATCCGCTGCTGGATACTGTTGCACGAGCGCGAGCGCTTCGGCCGTGCCGACTGCTTTGAGGGCGTTGATCGCGGGCGCCCGGATCACATCCTCCCATAGCTCCTGCTGCATCAACTGCTTCGCCAACGGGATCGCGGCATTTTTTTCGATCCGAATGTCGGCGGCAAGCGCAGCGCCGCGGACTATGAAATTCGGATCGCTGCGCGCGATTTCCCGGAGCCGAATTCCAACATCGCGAGCAGTGGTGCCGGTGATTGCGATTCTGCCCAGCGCCGCGGCGGCACTCTGTCGCACCCGGCCGTCGGGATCGCGGGTCGCTGCCACGAGCGCGTTCGACACACTCCGCATTACCGGCAGTCCGGCCCGCGTCGAATCCCTTCCCCACGCGCCGACTGCGTCGACGGCGCGGTCACGAACCGCCCAGAACCGATCGTTGCGGGTCGCGCCGATCAGAGCGTTGAGCGCGTTCTCGTCGGCGGGTCGCTGCGCTAATACATCGACAGCTTCGATTCTTCCCAGAACGTCGTCGTCGTTGACGAGCTGATACATCATCATCGCCGTCGAGCGCGGGAAGTCGGTGATGTCGAGGATCCAGTTGCCCTTGTCCCAGCGGATCGACCGCGGGGGCGCCTTCAGGTTGGCACCCGCTTCACCAGTGCCACCGCGCACCGGCACGACGAAGTGGACGTTGCCGCTGTCGGTGCGCGCTTCGACGTCGACATCGACGTCGAACCATCCCGTCATGCTGTCCCGCGGCTGCACTTCCCTCGCGGAGATCACCAGCCGGTTCGCGGCGCGATCGTAGAGCGAAGACACCTGAAAGACCGGAAAGCCGGCGCCATAGACCCACTGGTCGAAGAACGTCTTGTAGTCACGGCCCGTGGTTTCCTCGAACGCTTTGCGCAGATCGTCGGTGACGACGTTGCCGTAGGCGTGGCCGGTGGTGTAGTGGTTCATCGCCTTCCAGAACAGGTCGTCACCGAGCTGGTGCCGGAGCATCTGGAGGATGGTCGCGCCCTTCGGGTAGATGTGACCGCTGAAGAAGACTTCGATCGGGTCGTTCACCCACCGATTCCAGACGATCGGGCGTCGACCGCGGCGATCCGCTTCAATGGTCTGTTCCTGAGCGCCCAGCCGATCTATCGCTGCCTCGTCGACGCCCGCATCTGCCTCGCGAAATACCTGCTCCATGAAGGTCGCGAAGCCTTCATTCAGCCAGACGTCGCCCCAACGCCGGGTGGTGAGGAGATCGCCGTACCACTGGTGGCCGAGCTCGTGGGCCATCAATCCGACTGAATTTGCCTGCGGCTCCGACCACGCCGGGTGCAAAATCTCGGCGTCGTTCTGCGATGTCGCGGTGACATTCTCCATTCCGCCGTACTGAAACTGGGGAATGACGATCTGATCGTACTTGTTCCACGGATATGGCACGCCGGTCTTCCGTGAGAAGACGTCGATCGCCTGCGGAGTGCGCGCGAAGCCTCGCCACGCGGCATTGACGGAATCCGGATAGGTCCAGTATCCGACGCTGACGTTTCGCCACGGCTTGTCCTGCAGCACGACGTAGTTGCCGACCACGGTGGTCATCAAGTATGTAGATGCCGGCTTGTCCTGTACCCAGTGCCACTCGATGCTGTCACCGACAGCGCGCGAACCGGCGAGCTTCCCGTTGGAGAGTGCGCGCTCGTTCTTCGCGGTCCAGATGAAGAACTCCCACGTTTCCTTGTCGTTCGGGAAATCATAGGTGGGCACCCAGTAGTGGTTGTCTTCCGTCTCGCCCTGGGTCCACACGATGTGCTGCGCCGGTCGGAAGTACGCTCCTTTTGTGCGGTTGACCCCGTCGTAGTCGATGGTGATCGACGTCTTTTGGCCCGCGCGGAGCGGCGAGGCAAGACGCACTGTCAGAGTGTGTCCATCATAGTCGTACTTGAGATTGGTGCTGCCCGACGCCACGCGCCTGAAGGTCATGTCACCGGCGTCGATCGCCACAGAGCTCAGTGGCGCGGCGTCGGGAAGCCCGGCAATGTTGAGGGTCGTGGTTCCAACAACCGCCTGCCGCGGCCAATCGAAGCGAACCGTGGTGACTTGATGTTGCAGGTCGTATTTGCGCACGCGCTCGGCGTGGACGGTGCCCTCCGGCGGAGGTCCCCAGGTGATCAGCGGCTCGGTTTGGAACGGCGGCACACGATCAATCGTGAGCGTGGTGTCCATCCTGAACGGGGGAGCGACGACTGGTGGAGTGGGCTGCGGAATTTCCGGGGCGGGAATCTGCGCGGCCGGCGGTGCGCAACCGGCGATGACAGCGCTGATGAGGGCGGCGGCTGGGAGAATGCCTTTCATGTTTCGCGGGGACGGAATGGAGTCACCCGAAATATTCGGTGCGGGTGCGGGAGTGAACCTATCATATGCTATGCGGGAACCTCACCAATCGGAAGGATGCGCGCGCTACGATTCGGCTTCACTGTCGTGGAGCTTACGATCACGCTCTCCATTGTGGCGGTGCTTTCCGCCATCGCCATGCCATGGGCCGGCCACCTCCTGGACAGGACGCACGTACGCGGTGCCGTGCTCGAGATCGAGTCCGGGTTTGCAGCTGCGCGACACATCGCGATCGCACGATCGGCACTCGCAACGGTCGACATCGACACGACCGCCGGTGTCATGAGGGTGAGCGTTGGCGCTGATACGCTACGCACGATCAGGGTTGGTACTGATCACGACGTGAAGCTATCGGCGACCCGCGTCCAGATGTCGTATTCGGCGACGGGAATGGGATATGGCGCCGCCAACCTCAGCGTCGTCGCGAGACGGAGCGCGGCCGTCGATACCGTCTTTGTGTCGCGGCTTGGCCGGATTCGTCACTGACCTCGCCGTCAGAGGGCACGTCGTCGAGTCCCTGCTGCGGAGACCTTGGGGCGACGGTATCGGCGGTAGTGCCGAAATCGTAGCCGGGCATTGAGATCCGCGGTATCTGCTGGCCGATGGTGCGCTCGATGGTTCGCACCATCGCGATCTCGTCCGGAGACATGAAGGTATAGGCATCGCCGGTCGCTGCCGCCCGGCCGGTTCTTCCGATTCGATGGACGTAATCCTCGGGCTGCTGCGGGACATCGTAGTTGATGACGTGGGTGATCCCCGAAACGTCGAGTCCGCGCTGCGCAATGTCGGTTGCGACGAGAACACGCACCTTGCCCGACTTGAAATCCTCGAGCGCTCGGGTGCGCTCCCCCTGGGATTTGTCGGCGTGCATTGCGGTCGCGGCGACTCCTTCGTCCTCGAGGTGCCGGACAACTCTGTCCGCGCCGTGCTTGGTGCGCGTGAAGATCAGCACGGAATCCATGTCGGATTGCTTGAGCAGCGCTGCCAGCAGCGTGGTCTTTCGTTCGCGTGGCACCGGATAGACCGCGTGGGTAACCGTGTTCGCGGCTTCGGACCGTCGACCCACCTGGACCACGAGCGGCTTGCGCAGATACTTCCGCGCCAGCGCCTCCACCTCCGGCGGCATCGTCGCGCTGAACAGAAGCGTCTGTCGATAGGGCGGGATCTCCGCGACGATCCGATTCAGCTGCGGCGCGAATCCCATATCGAGCATTCGGTCGGCTTCATCGAGCACCAGCACCTCGAGATCGTCGAACGAAACGTTTTTTCGCTCCATATGATCGAGCAGCCTGCCCGGCGTCGCCACGACAACGTCGACGCCGCGCCGAAGCGCCTTGGCCTGTGGCTCGAGCCCGACCCCGCCGAACACCGGCACCACCCGCAGCTCGGTGTGCTTGCCGTACTTCCGGAAGCTTTCCTCGACCTGCGCGGCCAGCTCTCGGGTCGGCGTCAGAATCAGAACCCGCACCCGATGCACCGGATTGCCGGCTGCATCAGAGAGCGGTGTGGTGATCAGGTTATGGATGATCGGGAGCGTGAACCCCGCCGTTTTTCCCGTTCCCGTTTGAGCAAGGCCGATCAGATCCCGGCCCGCGAGGGCGAGCGGGATGGCCTGCTCCTGAATCGGCGTTGGATGGGTATAGCCGGCGTCGCGAACCGCATTCAGCACTTCCGGCGCGAGGGCGAGATCGTTGAACGACATCCGCCCCTCGTGATCTTGATCAGGCATCTGATTCCAATATACGCAGGCGCTGCGCCGAACCCGCGGAACTCAGCTTGCGCGCCGTAGCAAGCCGAGCAGTGCATCGTTTACTTCGCCCGGAGTCTCCTCCGTTATTAGATGCCCCGCCCCGGGAATGGTTCGCAAAACGATTTGCGGCAGCAGCGGCAAATAAACCGCCATGCCATCGTCAGGCATCATATGGTCAAGATTTCCCCACACGCCGGCCGCGGGAAGATCCACCACACGGAGCGCGCGATGCTCCGCTGCGTTCCAGTCGTAATGGTGCAGCAGCTGCCGTAACGCTACGGCATAGTCGGGAAACTGAGAGGGCGCCAGAAACTCCTCGATATCGCGTTGCGTGTAATTCCCGCGCCGGCCGTAAACCCGTCGCAGCGCAATCTTCACGACAGTGCGCGACTTCACGTGTTTGATGAGCGGACCCAGAAACGCCGGCGTCGCAAGCTTGTACAACCACATCAGCGGAACCCCGCTCAATCCAACCGGCGAAAGCAGCCCGACGCATCGCGCACGCCGCGGATACCGGACAGCGAAATGGTAGACGAGCGAGCCGCCGAGCGAATGGCCCGCGAGAGCGGCACTATCGAGCTCGAGCCCGTCCATGACATCGGCGAGGTGCTCGACCAGAGCGTCAATCGTGTACTCATGCGCCGTCGTCGGCTTGTCGGATAGGCCGTGCCCCTTGAGGTCGATGGCAATGGCGCGATATCCAGCGTCTGCGAGCGCCGGCATGTTATACCGAAACACGTAGGCATCGCACGCCCAGCCGTGGACGAGGAGAACGGGCGGTGCCGCCGGATCCCCACGCTCCACCACGCGAATTTTCAGTCCGGAGCGAAGCCGCGGAAAGGCGACGCGATATCCATTCTCGCCCGCGGGAAACATCTCGCCGGGGCTGAGGGTCCGCCGGCGATGCAATCCGATCATCGGATCAGATCAGTTCAATTTCTCTGCCGAGCAGTTTCCCGATGAGCCCGATGCGGAAGGTGACGTCGGTCCACTTCGAGTCCTGGCCGGCGCCGTCGTCGAGCGGAAAATACGGCCACGCCCAGGCGTCGCTGGTCGTGGGGCGGTCCATTCCTTTGTGCGGATGCCAGACTCCGTTGCGATCGCGGTCGTCGACGAACCGCTCGAAGAGCTTCATCCAGCCTTCATTGCGGCGGAGGAAGTTGAGCCGCGCCATCGTCTCCAGCCAGAGCAAAGCGAACGGAACGTCCGCCTCCACGGCGTTCCGGTGCGGCAGCACATCCCCCATCACCAGGTGCGGCTGGGGCATCATTTTCTTGCCGAACAGCTGCACCGTTTCCTGCCGCGGGAGTGGCTGCGTTATCCAGTCGTAGATGCGCTCGACCTCGCTGAAGTGCTCGTGCCTGAAGATCGGCATGTAGGCGAGCATTGTCAGAGTGTAGATCGACGGTGGTGCCGACTCTGGCGCGAGCACGTGAGTATTCCCGACGCGAATCCACGGCTTCTCACCAAGAGGAGAATTCAGATATGAAACGACTCGCTCCAGAATCCGGCGCGCCGCGCCGCGCAGTCGCGGATCGCTCTCGTAGCCCATTTGGGCCAGCGTTGCAGCGGCGGCTTCCCTGAACATCCCGCGAGTGCGGCGGACGATGTCGTCGTCTCTCGTCTTCGTCGCCAGCTCGAAGGTGAACGCCGGGTCGTTATCCTCGGCGAGCAGCCTGAACAGGATGCGGCGTGCCAGAACGAGCGGTGGCGATTCGCGGTCCCAGCCGTACTCGGTGAGTCGGCGCACGGCGGGGATCGTTCCGATGCCCGCGAACTCGGCGCCGTGTTTGGAGGGAAGGCCGAGGACCGATTGATTCCACATCCCGTCCCGATTCTGGGTGACGGCGAGCCGGATCGCGGGCCGGTGCGAATAAGGGAGCCACGAGATATCGGGGAGTGCGGCGGCGTCGGCAGGTCGGACGACCTCGGTAAGAGCGCGGTATTTGAGCGGCGCGGAGGCGTGCTCGAGGAACCAGTCCAGCGGGAATCCGAGCTGTTCCGGTTCTGCCGTTGGTGTCGTCGGGGCCAGGTCAGCAGTGCTACTGGGTATGGTCACAAGCGGCGCTCGGCGCCCGGAAACCAGCGAGGCCAGGCCGGCAGGCGCGTGGCCGGCATTGGGCGGGAAGAATAGCAGGTTTTCCCCAAGACGCTAGGCCAGGCGCTTAACCTATTGTCGCGGAAGGACTTATCTTTCAGGCATGGCCGGTTGATCGGCGCTGCGGCTGGCACCCCTAGTCCAAAAGGCGGCAGGTGGGAGAGAATGCGCAGAGATGCTCTGGTAGCGGTTTTTCTACTCGCATTCTCCCTCCGTCACGCCACCATTGAAAGCGCCGGATAAACTGACACCCGCGCCCTCTGACCATATCTCCCAACTGCCACCTTTAGGACTACAGTGGCGAGTCGATAGCGATCGGGTTCCAGAATCCGCGTTAAGACCTCAGGCCCAACCTTTTCAACGTCTGAGGCGTATAACTCTGAGCGCCGCGTCGGCGCACCCACAACTCAGGAGAGTAGGATGAAGGTTATTCGCATCGTCACGCTGGCCGCTGCCCTTTGCGTTGGCATGACCACAGCTGCTGCAGCACAAGGCACGGAGCAGCAGGGGCAGAGCGAGGCCCGCGGCCGTGGAATGGGAGGGATGCTCCTCAAGGACATCACACTGACGGATGCCCAGAAGGCTCAGATCAAGGCGATTCGCGACAAATACGTTCCCCAGCAGATGGAGCTGCGCAAATCGGCGCAGGCGACCGGCTCGATGGATGACGCCACCCGCGCGAAGATGACGGATCTGCAGAACAAGCAGGCCGCCGAGATCCGCGCCATCCTCACCGCCGATCAGCAGACCCAGTTCGACAAGAACCTCGCCGAGATGAAGGCGCGCATGGAAGCGCGTCGCAACGGCAGCAGCTAAGCTTCGCTACGATCGCGGCTCGAGGGCCGCGATGGTGTAGTCGCTCCTCGGGTTCCAGAGTATCCAGCTCTGGAACCCGTTGTCGTATCCGGCCTTCATCTGCGCGCGAACTTGCTCCGCGTAGTAGTGCGGAGGCCCGAGCGTGAAATCCTGGTACCACGGGATGATCTGGGCCGCGTTGGCGACGGGCTTGCTCCGCGCGATCGCATCCTTCAACGCGTGATCGATGGTCTCGTAGGGCCGCGCGTTCGGGTTGCGCAGCTTGTAAGTCCCGCGCGCGAAGTGCGACGGATACACCATTGGCAGCACCGCGTCTACCTGATCGACGAACATCTCCCACTGCTGGCCGATGCCCATGTCGGTCGTGTCCGTGGCAGTGAGCCCGAACACGTCGGCCGTTACGCGGATGCCGTGTGGCTTTAACGTTTTGCGAAGGAAGCCGAGCTGCTCACGAATCACCTGCGCGCGCACCCGACCGTTGGCGAGTGGGTAAACCGTCTCGGCAACGAGTCGCTTCTCATCCGGAAAGCGCACGTAGTCGAACTGCACCTCGGAGAAGCCCAGGTCGTACGCCTCGCGAGCGAGATCCGCCGCATACTGCCAGACGGCGGGCTGGTGCGGGTCGAGCCACGGCTTCCCGTTTTTGTCGAGCCACGGCTTGAGATCCGATTTCCGCTTGATCGCGAGATCGAGCTTTTTTTGCGCCAGCAGCGGATCCTTGGCGACGACGATGCGCGCGATCGGATAAATGCCATGCGCGGTCATGGTGTCGAGAACCGCGCGCAGCCGCGAGGCGGACATCCAGTGGCCATCTGCGGTGTCGGCGCCGATCTCACGGGCGAGTGGAACGCGCGAGCGATAGAGGACAAAGCCCCGGTCGTCCTTGACGTCGATGACAAGCGCGTTGATCTCGGTGGTCTTCGCGACCGTGATGAGTCGATTAAGCTTGCTGCCCATCGCTACCCAGCGATTGACGTATAGGCCGCGGAGGGTGTCGGGCAGCGGCACGTGAGCGACGGGGCGCGCCGAATCCTTGCGTGTCGTCGTCGAGGACGCGGTTGTAGAGGCGACGGTCCTGATGTCGCCACTGGATTCGGACGTCGCGGCGCCGCGTTCTCCAGTGCAAGCCAATGCGAGCGCCAGTGCGGCGGTGATGCGAGGAATCACGATGTAAATGGTAGGCGGCGCAACGCGCCGAAGATCAGAGCGCGTTGAGCTCGGCGTTGGCGTCGGAGAGATAACCCATCTCGCGCACAACGCTCTGGGCCTGCTGGGTAACCATCGTCAGGCCGGTTGGCTGGGCGTTCAGCCCGCCCGACCTGAAGCGCACGAGCTCGAGCCGCATCGACCTGAGGAGGTGGCGACAGTTATCGAGCTTTTCCTGGGCCTCTTTCTTCTTGCGATCGACGTCGACGAGCGCGCGACGCTGGCGGCGGAGCATCGCGAGACGGCGCACGCGATCTTCACTGGCGCGATAGTCGAGCGGATTCGCCTGCGATTCGAGCGTCGATATCTCCTTTTCGACACTCTCGGTGGTCTCGCGGCCGGCGCTCCGATCCATGTCGGAGAGTGACAGCGCCAGCTGTTGCACCTTCCTGAAAACGGCGTCCGCGGAAGCCGCGACCTCCGGGATCTGTTCCCGCTCATCGGAGGGCATGTTCAGAAGCTGGCGATGGATCTCGCGATGGTCTGCCTCTGCCTCGCGGATCGCCGAACCGTATCGAGAATCGGGGTACGCGGCTGGTGGTCCGACGGGAATCGGGCTCGTGGTCGGTCCACCGCTGCGCGGATACGGCTGGAAAGGCTGCACCGTCGGCACCGGAGAGATCGGGGCGAAAAGTCCCTGACCGCGGGCGCGGGCCCGGGCACGGACCTGCGCGCGCTTCTTCTCATCGAACAGAGCGCGCGCGTCGTCGATCGTCTCGGCGGCAACGTCGAAGATCAGTCGATCGCGCGGTTGGCGAAACACGTCACGCCAGTCATAGCCGGCGGCCCACAACTTCGAGTACTTGAATGCGAGCGCGACGGTCCAGATCACTGTCAGCGCGATGAAATCGTGGTTCGAGAACAGCGAGATCGGGACGAGGATCGCGTTGACGGCAAGATATGGCGCCAGCTTGCGCCGGAACGACACCACCATCGGCGCGTTCCACTTGCTCAGCTCTTCGGGCGTCGGCTGCGTCGGCGCGTAACCGGCGCTCGGGGCAGAGCCGTAACGATCCCGGATTCCGCCGGTGAGCTGGTCGCGCGATTCGTCGGGAACGTAGCGCTGGCGCGACGACGTCTGCGATCCGGACAGCGGTGCCGCCGGCTGAGCACGGGTCGCAAGCGTTGGCATTGCGCCGCCGCTCAGCGCCTGCGCGAAGGCGGCGGCATTCGGGAAACGATCGGCGGGATCCTTTTCGAGGCACATCATCACCGCACGCGACAGATCGGGTGGCAGATCGGGCCACCGCTCATCGACCGGAATCGGGCGCTCCGACAAGTGCTTTACCAGCATCGACGGCGTATTGCTGGCGACAAACGGAGTCTGGCCGCACAGCATCTGGTAGCCGACGACGCCGAGCGAATAGAGATCGCTGCGACCATCGATCGCCTTGTCGCCCGCGGATTGCTCGGGAGACATGTACGCCGGCGTGCCGATGGCCATGCCGGTGGCGGTGAGTCGCGAATCACCGGTGTCGGTGAGGGCGCGCGCAATGCCGAAGTCCGTAACCATTGCGCGGCCCGTCTCTTCATCGATGATGATGTTGTCGGGCTTGATGTCGCGATGGATGACGTTGCGGTTGTGGGCGTACGCGAGGGCATCGGCGACTTCGCGAAGAACCCGACGCACTTCGACAGGCGGCATCGGACCGTGCTGCTGCAGGCGAACGCCAAGGTTGTCGCCCTTGATGTACGCCATCACGAAGTACACGAGATTGTCTTTTTCTTCGACGGTGTAGATCGGAACGATGTTCGGATGATTCAACTGCGCGGCCGTCTCCGCTTCGCGCAGGAATCGCTGCCTGATGTCGGCGCGGAAACTCAGCTCGGGAGGAAGAACCTTGATTGCGATCTCGCGCTTGAGCCGGCGATCGCGCGCGCAATACACGATTCCCATTCCGCCACGGCCGACCTCGTCCTCTAGCTCATAGTTTGCAGAGAGGACTTGAGCCACATGGGTGCCTAATTCGTCTTCAGGTCTAATTGGCATGCGGCCGCGTCGAATCAGCAGTTCTGGTGTTGCAGATCATGCCCGGGTGGCGTAAATCCACGAGAGCAAAAGATGCAGTAAGGGCAAGCCGTGGAGTAGTATCTAAATAAGAGTTTAGTCCCAGGAATGACAATGGCACAACGTCAGACACTACCGGTTCTCCCTCTCAGGGGCACTGTAATCTTTCCAGGCCTTACCCAGCCGATCGCGGCCGGCAGGCCTTCAACGCTGCGCGCAATCGAGGCTGCCCTCAAGGGCGACCGCCTGGTTTTCGCCGTAGCGCAGCGCGACAACACCGAAGAGCCGACGGCGGACATCCTTTACTCGATGGGCGTGATTGCGCGCATCGGTCAAATCCAGCGCGGACTTGGCGGCGTCCAGCTCCTGTTGCAGGGCGAGCAGCGCGCGACCGCACTTCAGTACTCGACGGCGGACGGTTATTTGAGCGCCGTGATCGTTCCAGCGGAGGAGATGACTCCCCAAACTGAAAACGATCCGGCGTTCACGGCGTTACAGAAAGAGACGCGTGAGCGGGCTGCTGAGCTCGGCGAGCGGCGCGGACTGCCGGAGGAAGTGGTGCACCAGGTGCTCGACTCCGTCACGGAACCCGGTCGCTTCGCGGACCTTGTCGCCGGCTACATCGATCTGCCGGTGCCCGAGAAGCAGGGATTGCTCGAGACTCTGAGCGTCGAGGAGAGGCTGCGTCGCGTGCTCGTGCACGTGCAGCGTCAGGTCGGCCTTCTCGAGGCGCAGGAAGACATCAAGTCTCAGGTGCAGGAGGAGCTGGGTGAGCGCCAGCGCGAGATGTATCTGCGCGAGCAGCTCAAGGCGATTCAGAAGGAGCTCGGCGACGACGATTCGAGCAAGGAGATCACCGAGCTGCGCGACAAGCTGGCGAAGCTGCAGCTGTCCAAGGAAGCGCGCGCGGAAGTCGAGCGTGAGCTCGGCAGACTGGAGCGCGCGGGGCGCGAATCGATGGAAGCCCAGGTCATTCGCACTTATCTCGAGTGGATCGCCGAGCTGCCATGGAACGATCGGTCCGATGACCAGCTCGATCTCAAGCATGCGGAGACGGTGCTCGAGGAAGATCACTACGGCCTCAAGGATGTGAAGGATCGCGTTCTCGAGTTTCTCGCGGTCAGGCAGCTCCGTGCGTCGCAGCTCGCCGACGAAGTCGAGAAGAGCGGTGAAGTTCCGGCCGCCCGGCTGTCGGCGAACAAGGACGACGCCACTCCGGCGCTCTCGATCGGAGAGCACGAGGATCGCGCCATCACCGACAAGGTCGAGGCGAAGTCGCGCGCAATGGCGAAAGGTCCGATTCTGCTCTTCATCGGACCGCCGGGCGTCGGCAAGACGTCGATCGCCAAGTCGATCGCGAGATCGCTCGGGCGCGAGTACGTACGCGTCGCATTGGGCGGCGCTCGTGACGAAGCCGACATTCGCGGCCACCGCCGCACTTATGTCGGTGCGATGCCGGGCAGAATCATCCAGGGATTGAAGCAGGCAGGCACCAAGAATCCCGTCTTTCTGCTCGACGAGGTCGACAAGCTCGGCACGTCGTTCCAGGGTGATCCGGCCAGCGCACTGCTCGAGGTCCTGGATCCCGCGCAAAACGACACCTTCACCGATCACTACCTCGGCATTCCGTTCGACCTGAGCGAGGTGCTGTTCATCGCGACGGCGAACTTCGTTCAGAACATTCCGGGTCCGCTGCTCGACCGCATGGAAGTCGTCGACTTCGCGGGTTACACCGAAAAGGAGAAAGCGGAGATCGCGAAGAAGTACCTGCTGCCGCGGCAGCTCGAGGAATCGGGATTGAGCGACAAGAACATCACCTTCACCGATGATGCGATCATGTCGGTGGTGTCGAACTACACCCGCGAGAGCGGCGTGCGGCAGCTCGAGCGGCAAATCGGCGCGGTGGCGCGGAAGCTCGCGCGCAAGCTGGCATCGAGCGAGGAGGTCGCGCACACCGTCGATGCCGACACGGTAAGAGAGCTGCTCGGCAGGCCGCGGGTGCACCCCGAACACGCCCTCGCCGAGAGCGAAGTCGGAATCGCGACCGGCATGTACTACACGCCGATGGGCGGCGACATCATGTTCGTCGAGGCGTCGATTCGCCGGTATTACGGCAATCGGGAGAGCGATGCGCAGAACCAGGTTGGTCCGGGCGGCGCCGTTTCACTGATTCTCACCGGCCAGCTTGGCGATGTAATGAAGGAATCGGCGCGCGCGGCGTTCACCTACGCCACCAACAACGCGGCGAATCTCGGAATTCCGCGTGACAGGCTCGGCGCGATCGAGGCGCACATTCACGTTCCGGCGGGAGCAATCCCGAAGGATGGACCGTCCGCGGGCATCGCGATCGCGACGGCGCTGGTGTCGGAGATGTCGGACCGGCCGGTGCGACGGGATGTCGCCATGACCGGCGAGATCACGCTGCGCGGCAGAGTGTTGCCGATCGGTGGTCTGAAGGAAAAGGTGCTAGGCGCGCACCGCGCCGGCATCAAGACCATCATCATTCCGAAGGGGAATGAAGCCGACATCGAGGACGTGCCCGAAGACGTGCGCGAGACTCTCGAGTTTCATCCAGTGGAGACACTGAGCGAAGTTCTGCAATTCGCGCTGGTGCCGGCCGCGCCGGGCGAGCAGGCGCGACCACTGGAGATGGCCGAAGTGGCCTGACCTAAAAGATCACCGGGCCCCAGCCGAAGATCTTCCACGGATCCGCCCGTAGCGGCGCGGGCTCGGTACCTTCGACGAAATACTCAGTGTACTTCCGATCGGCGGGAGTTTCCGGCGTTGCAGGCTCGCCGGTAGCGCGGTCGAAGTCGCCGAAGATGACGCCGAGGGGCGGCACCCACTGGTCCGCGGGGCGCGACGTCAGAATATCCGGCTTCGACGCGTAGTACCTGGCGATCATTTTCCCCCAGACCGGGGCGGCGAGAGACCCGCCGGCTGCTCCGCTCGTGATCGTCGTCGGCTTGTCGAAGCCGAGCCAGACGCCGGCGACGAGATCAGGAGTCAGGCCGATGAACCAGACGTCGGAGTTGTCGTTGGTCGTTCCGGTTTTTCCAGCCACTGGAATCGAAGCCGGGAGAAAACGGCGAATGCTCGACGCGGTTCCCCGTTCGACCACGTCGCGCATCATGTCGCGCACGACGTAGGTCGCGCGTGGGTCGAGCGCCGGTGCGAGTGCCTTGACCTCACGGGTGAGCACCACCCGCCGATTCCTGTCTTCTATACGGTATATGAACCGCGGCTCGACCGGCGTCCCCAGGTTCGCGAAGGTCGTATAGGCCGCAACCAGGTCGAGCGGCTGCACCACAGATGCGCCGATCGCGCTCGACGGATACGGAGCGATCCTCGAGCTCACCCCCATGCGGTGGGCGAGACTCGCCACCGAATCCATCCCGAGCTTTACGCCGAGCTGCACCGCGATGCCGTTGCGAGATTTCGCCAGCGCGTCGCGAAGGGTGATGGGACCAAGAAACTGGCCGTCCGAGTTTTCCGGGCTGTAGACGGTGCCATTCGGCAGCGGAATCGCCAGCGCGGTATCGGAGAACACCGTGTTGGGTGTGATGCTGTCGGCGATCGCGGCCGCGTACACGATCGGCTTGAACGAAGATCCCGGCTGGCGCATTCCATCGACCGCGCGATCGAAGTGGGAGTCCGAGTAATCGCGACCTCCGACCAGCGCGCGGACGTCACCTGACGCCGGATCGAGCGCAACGACCATTCCCTGGAGATAGTCGGTCTGGGTGCGGCTGCGGCGCGTTTCGCCGGGGGTGTATTTCGGGTGGGAATAACCGGGCTGTGCCTCGACCACCGACGTTTCTTCCAGCAGCGCGCTCATCGCCGCATTCTGGAGCACCGGATCGAGACTCGTATAGATGCGATATCCGCCATCGTTCACCGGAACTCCCGCGCGCGTCGCCTGGATCCGCACGACATCGACGAACCACGGCGAGTACGCCGAGTAGCCGCCATTCGGCGCGGTGGTGATCGGCGTCGCCTGCGCCGCCTTGGCCTGGGCCGCGGTGATGTATCCCTGATCAGCCATCAGCGAGAGCACGACATTCCGCCGCCGCTTCACGCGGTCCGGGTACTTGAGCGGATCGTACAACGCCGGCCCCTTCGGCATCGCGGCCAGCGCTGCCGCCTCGGCGATCGTAAGCTTCGCCGCACTCTTCCCGAAGTAGTGACGCGCCGCGCTCTCGACTCCGTACCAGCCGTGGCCGAACGGAATCTGGTTGAGATACGCCTCGAGGATCTGATTCTTGGTGTAATGCTTCTCCATCTCGCGCGCCGCGGCCTGCTCATTGAGCTTGCGACCGATGCTGCGATCGGTGCGGTCGATGATAGTCGGATGCATGTTGCCGACGAGCTGTTGGGTGATGGTGCTCGCCCCGCGACGCTCGCCGAAGATGTTGTCCTTCAGGGCACCGGCGATGCCGACGACATCGACGCCATCGTGCTGATAGAAACGATGATCCTCGACCGCGACGAATGCGTGCGGCAGGTAGTCGGGCAGCGATTTGATCGAGACATTGGTGCGGATCTCTTTCCCGATCTCACCGATCAGGGAGCCATCGCGGGCCAGAACCAGCGACGCTTGGGGCATCGGGACGATCGTCCAGGCGACGCTGTCGCGTGAACGAGCGTCCTGCGCCGACGCGGGAAGGCCCGTAAACAGCAGCGCGACGAGCAGCGACACCAGCCACAGTTGATTGTGTCTTCGCGCCGTAGCAACTTCAAATCGATGGATCGCTCTATACATCTCGTCGTAGCTCAGTTCAAGCCGCGCAAAGGCGATTACGCTGCAAATGTTGCCCGGCTGGCCGGCGTCTTTTCGCAAATCGACGCTCTCGACCCGCGGCCGAACATCGCGGTGTTCTCGGAGACCGCACTCACCGGCTATTTCGTCGAAGGCGGAGTTCGCGACGTCGCAATGAGCGCCGGCGACCTCGCCCGCGACCTTCAGGCCCAGTACGTCTCCAGAGTTACTACACCGCGGACCCTCGATGTGTGCATTGGGTTCTACGAGGTCTGGAACAACGCCTTCTATAATAGTGCGCTCTATGTGACGCTGGGAGGCAAAGAGCCGGTGATTCGCCACGTTCACCGCAAGCTCTTCCTTCCTACGTACGGATTGTTCGACGAGGAGCGGTTCGTCGATCGCGGATTCGAGGTGCGCGCGTTCGACACCGAGTACGGCCGCGCCGGCATGCTGATCTGCGAGGACGCCTGGCACAGCCTCACCGGCACCGTCGCCGCCCTCGACGGCGCCACGATGATCTTCGTGGTTTCGGCGTCGCCTGCGCGCGGGGTTTGGCCGCGCGAGGATGAGGGGCCCATTCCGGCAAATCTCAAGCGCTGGGAGCGACTCGCCCGCGACATCGCCGAGGAGCACGGCGTCTTCGTGGCACTCGTCAATCTGGTCGGAAGCGAGGGAGGAAAGGCGTTCTCCGGCGGCTCGATCGTGTGCGGGCCGCACGGCGATGTGCGTGCCCGCGCTCCGCTTTGGGATGAAGCGCTGCTCACGATCTCGCTTGATCCGGAAGATCTGACCCGCGCGCGCTCCGACGCGCCGCTGCTCACCGACCTGCAGACGATGATGCCGCACCTGATTCGGAACGTGAATCGGATCCAGGCCGGTGAGCGGGTTGAACTGAGCTACGACACCGCCGCGACCGATCCCGGACCGCTGAGCGCTCCGACACGTATCGCGAAAAAAAAGCCGGTCACGGCAGCGGTGGATGCCGGCAGAAACGGAGCGGAGCCACTGCCAGTCGTCCACGGCTCCGGAGCGCGCACCGGCCCGCCGCCCCTCGAGATCGATCCGGAGCTCACCACTTCCTGGCTGATCTCGTTTTTGCGCGAGGAGTTCGAGCGGCGCAGCTTCCAGAAAGCGGTCGTGGGCGTCTCCGGCGGGGTCGATTCGGCGGTGACCGCATATCTCGCGGCCAGAGCGCTCGGGAAGGAAAACGTCATCGCGATCCGGATGCCGTATCGAACTTCCAGCCCTGATTCCCTCGCGCACGCACAGCTGGTCATCGACGATCTCGGACTCGAGGAGCGCACCATCGACATCTCGGCTGCGGTGGATGGCTACCTCGCGAATGAGCCCGACGCCGATCCGGCGCGCCGCGGCAATGTCATGGCCCGCGAGCGGATGATCGTCCTGTTCGATCAATCGGCCAAATACCACGCACTTCCCGTCGGCACCGGAAACAAGACCGAGCGTCTGCTCGGCTATTTCACGTGGCACGCCGACGACTCGCCACCGATCAATCCTCTCGGTGATCTGTTCAAGACGCAGGTCTGGCAGCTGGCGCGACACCTCGGCGTACCCGCGGTCATCGTCAACAAGCCGGCGTCAGCGGATCTGATCGAAGGCCAGACCGACGAAGGCGACTTCGGGATCAGATACGCCGAGGCCGACGATATTCTCAACTGGCTGGTCAGCGGCTACAGCCCGGCGTCGCTCGTGGCGCGCGGCTTCGACGCCAAGAAAGTCGAGATCGTCCGCAAGCGGCTCGCGGGAACCCACTGGAAGCGGAAGCTGCCGACCGTGGCGATGCTCAGTCAGACCGGCATTGGCGAGTCCTACCTGAGACCAGTCGATTACTGACCCGTCTGCGCCTGGCATGATCCGCCGCTCAGGGCAACTTTGGGCGGCAGCCTGAACTCGCAGGTCGAGACGACGTTGTACCGCTGATTGTATTCGCGTTCGGCAGCGCTGACCGCATCGAGCTTGGCAAACAACGCAGCGGAGTCGGTGGTGGCAGCGCAGTAAACGAGATAGTAGCGGGGTCCGCCACATGCCCGAGAGCCTACCGCGGCGGTGCGACATTGATTGACCGAGGCGCAGCCATCGGTATGTACGAGGGCTTTAGCCTGATCTTCGAGCGCAGTGATCTGGGCCCAATCGGCCTTTTGATCGCCGGTAAAGACAATCTTCCCGCTCCCGGGCTCCGACGGATTTCCGGGCACGCCGGGCGCGCATGCGCCAAATAGCATTGTCAGAAACGCAGCCGCAACGAGCTTGATCATCACGCTTCCCCCCGCTGATGTCCTCCCCCAATCGGGGCAGAAAGCCGGCCACCGCGACGGGGGTGACAACCGATAGCCGCCCCGGCGCGCTACCTGCTATTTTTGACGTTGCACGCCCGCCCGCTGGAGACCCATGGCCACCAGAACGATTCCCGATCGGAAAACCGCAGGTTCGCCCAGCGCGCGGCTGTCGCCCCAGCAGCTCGTGGCGGCGTACCGGAACATGCTGCTGTCTCGGCGGCTGGACGACAAAGAGGTCCAGCTCAAGAACCAGAACAAGATCTTTTTTCAGATCTCGGGAGCCGGCCACGAAGCGGTGCTCACCGCGGCTGGAATGATCCTCAAGCCGGCCTACGACTGGTTCTACACCTACTATAGGGATCGAGCGCTGTGCCTGGAGCTGGGCGTCACACCGGCCGAGATGCTGTACGAGGCAGCCGGCGCGGCAATCGATCCGGCGTCGGGCGGCCGACAGATGCCGAGCCATTGGGGACACAAAGCCTACAACATCGTGTCGGCGTCATCGCCGACGGGTACCCAGTTTCTGCAGGGCGTCGGCTCCGCCGAAGCGACCCTGCGCGCGAAGCAGCTCAACATCGCCGATGGTTTCGAGAGCGACGAAGTCGTTTTCATTTCGACCGGCGAAGGCCAGACCAGCGAGGGCGAATTCTGGGAGTCCCTGAACACCGCGTCGAATCTGAAGCTGCCGGCGGTTTATCTGGTGGAAGACAACGGCTACGCGATCTCCGTCCCGGTGGAGGTGAATACCGCGGGTGGCAGCATCTCGAAGCTCGTTCGGTCGTTCCCGGGCCTGCACGTCGAAGAAGTCGATGGCTGCGATCTGCTCGCCAGCTACGATGCCATGCACCGCGCCGTCGATTACGCGCGCCAGCGAAAAGGACCTGCCCTCGTCCACGCCCATGTAATCCGTCCGTACTCACATTCGTTGTCGGACGACGAGAAGCTCTATCGGCCCGCCGACGAGCGCGCGGCAGATGCCGAGCGCGATCCGGTCACGAAGTTCCCGCAATGGCTGGTCAGTGAGGGCCATGCGACCGAGGAAGAGATCAGCCAGATCCAGAAGGAAGTCGACTCGATCGTGCTCGCCGCAACTGACGACGCCCTCGCGCAACCGCAGCCCGGCCCGGATTCGGTTTACTTCGGCGTGTACTCTCCCGACGTCGATCCAACCAGCGAGCAGTTCGACACCGAGGATGACCCGCAGTTCTCCGGCGATCCGACGACGATGGTCGACCTCCTTAACGCATGCATGCGCGACGAGATGCGCCGCGATCCCAAGATCCTCGTGTTCGGTCAGGACGTCGCGGACGTCTCGCGTGAGGAGTATCTCGACAAGGTCAAGGGCAAGGGCGGTGTGTTCAAGGTGACGTGGCGGCTGCAGAAAGAGTTCGGCAGTAGCCGTGTGTACAATTCTCCCCTCGCCGAGGCGAACATCATCGGCCGCGCGATCGGACTGGCGGTCCGGGGATTCAAGCCCGTCGTCGAAGTACAATTCTTCGACTATATCTGGACCGCCTACATGCAGCTGCGCGATGAGCTCGCGACTATGCGCTGGAGATCCAACAACAACTTCTCGGCGCCCGTCGTCGTGCGGACGACCTACGGAGGCTACATCCGCGGCGCGATCTATCACTCCCAGACGGGCGCGTCGATTTTCACGCACTGCCCGGGACTGCGCGTGGTCTGTCCATCGACGGCGCTCGACGCGAACGGTCTGTTGCGCACCGCCATCCGCTGCGAGGACCCGGTCCTTTTCCTCGAGCACAAGCACCTCTACCGCCAGACCTACAACAAGTCTGCCTATCCGGGCCCGAACTTCATGATTCCGTTCGGCAAGGCGAAGGTGGTGCGCGAAGGCAGCGACGTGACCGTTGTCACGTATGGCGCGACGGTGCAGCGCGCGATTACTGCCGCCAACGCAGTCGCCGACAGCGGAATCTCGGTCGAGATAATCGATCTGCGCACCTTGAGTCCGTGGGATCGTGAGACCGTATTTGCTTCGGTGAAGAAAAACTCGCGGGTGATCGTGGCGTACGAGGACTCGAAGTCGTGGGGAGTGGGCGCCGAGATCTCGGCCTCGATCGCGGATGAGTGTTTCGCGTGGCTCGACGCCCCGGTGATGCGGGTTGCGTCAGAGGACACTTTCGTCGGCTACGCTCCGCGCCTGGAGGATGCCATCCTCCCGCAGGTCGACGATTTCAAGCGGGCGTATGAAGAGATTGTGAGATTCTAGAGGGGATGAGGGATGGGGGATGGGGGAATGGGGATGGGCTAGACTAAACGACAGGGGCTCTCGAATGAGAGCCCCCTTTTTTCGCCCATCCCCCATCCCCCATCCCCATCCCTCATCCCGCTACTTCGGCGGAATCGCGCCGCCTGAATCGCCCTGCATTCCCGGCAGCGCGATCGCTGTGTACCCGGCCGGCACGTCGAAGATGCCGGGCTTGGCAGCGACCCACTCTACTGAGGTGACCTCGGCTTTGGTATTGGTGACGCGGGTCTGCCCCTGAGCGATCATGGTCGCGGTGGTAGAGGCGCGCAGCGGTGTCGCCTTGGGCAGCTTGCTTTGGGCAAGCTTGAGCTTGTCCGCGAACTCCTTGCTCGACCCACCGAACATCGCCGACATGTCGCTGCCGGTGAGAGTCGCGAACGGATTCACCACACCAGCGAGATCAGTGGCGTAAAAATAGTCGGCGGTGGTCGAGATTTTTACCGTCTGCTCCTGACCCATCGCCGCGATGGTCATCGTCATGCCGGTTCCGACGCGATAGTGCGAGGTCGGGTGGCCCAGGATCTTCGGCCCCGCGCCGAGATTGTCGACGTTCGCCTGGGTGTCGGAAAACTTCATCGTCATCTGCCCGGATTGCTGCGCCATCGCCAGCATGTCCGATGGTCGGACGCGCAGATAGCGACTGCTCGCCGAATCGAGGTAGGTGACCGTCTTGCCCGTGTCCGACAGGATCATGGTGATCTTGCCGCCGGCGCCGCCGAGCGGACTGACCTGCGCACCGGGACCTTTCAGGTCGAGGTCCATGCGCATCTTGTCGCCGGAGCCGACGGCATGCCCCTGGATGACGCCCGTGTCGGGCATTCCGGAAATCGTGACGGTGGTCCGGAAATCCATTGCCAGGTTCCGGGCCGGGGCCTGGGCGTTCGTGTATGACATCGGCGCGAGCGCGAGTGCGGCGCCCGCAATGCGTGAAATGCATCTCATGCGAAGGTCCTGATTGTGTGGGTGAAGGCGGTGGGAGAAGCCAATGAAAGACGTGTTCTCCGCCGTTAGAGTAACCCGTCGGGGCAATTTAGTGCCCGGTTCGAGGCCACCTGACCGACGCGAAGATCGAGGTCCCGAGCACCGCCGCGACCACACCTAGCGAGGCGAGGATTGGAATGTGAAAGACCTGCTCGAGGAGCATCTTCGCGCCGATGAAGATGAGCACCACCGACAGGCCCAGCTTGAGGTAGACGAACTTGTCCACGACGTTGGCGAGGAGGAAATAGAGTGCGCGCAGGCCGAGCACCGCGCAGATGTTGGAGGTATAGACGATGAACGGATCGCGCGTGACGGCGAAAATGGCGGGAATCGAATCAGTCGCGAAAATGACGTCGGTGGTATCGACGATCAGCAATACTATGAATAGGGGCGTTGCGGCGGTTCGCAGTCTTCCGGCCGCGTCGCGCTCCCGGACGAAGAAGTTCTTGCCGTGGTAGTCGCTGGTGACTGGCATGAGCCGCCGCGAGAGCCGCAGCACAGGATCGCGCTGCGGGTTGTAAACAGCGGCATCCTTTTGGAGCGCCATCCTCAACCCAGTGGCCACCAGGAACGCGCCGAAAATGTACAACGTCCACGCGAAGCGACTGACGAGCGCCGAGCCGGCGACGATCATGACTCCGCGCAGCACGAGCGCGCCGATGATTCCCCAGAAAAGCACCCGATGCTGGTACTTGGCCGGCACCCCGAAATACGAGAAGATAAGGACGAAGACGAAGATGTTGTCGACGGAAAGCGCGTACTCGATCAAGTACCCGGTGAGGAACTCGAGCCCCGATTGCTTTCCCATCGTGCGATAGATCGCGAACGCAAAGGAAAGCGACAGCGCGACCCAGACCGCGCTCCAGACCGCGGACTCCCTGAGCGAGACTTTTTCGGATTTGCGATGGAGAACGCCGAGATCGAGTGCCAGGATCGCCAGAACGACGACGTTGAAGCCAATCCAGCCCCAGATCGAATTCACCGGCCATCCTTCGCGGATGGAACGGCGCGCCTAGCGGCGCTCAAGCGCGTCGCGAACGTCGAGAAGGATCTCGAAGTACAGCTGCTCCCGTCGGTACGCGAAGTCGAGGGTCGCCATCTGCGACTGGTCGCCGCTGGCCTTGGCCCGTTCGAATGCTTCGCGGTACATCTCGTCGAGGTTGTTGAGGATGGTGCTACGCGAGCGTGACATTGAGTTGCTCTCCGGACTCCGATTGTCCAACGACGTGAGACCGGCGATGCGCTCGAGTGCCGTCTCGGGATCTTCGTTCTCGAAGATCAGCTTCTTCGCCGCCCCGAGCGCGAGCCTGCGCGGATTGAATGGTGATGTTGTCACTTTGACTGCAGCCGGTTGCCCAGAAAGTTAAAGCGAAAGCGGGAGCTAAAGCTAACCTCTGCCGCTCAGCCGACAGCAAATGAAAAGGGCGGGAGCCATTTGCGCCCCCGCCCTTTCTGATTGCCGCTTACTACTACCGGTTGCTGCTCGAGCCACTGCTTCCACCCGAGCCACTGCTTCCGCCGCGGTTCGTCGAGCTGTCACCGGAGGAACTGCCACTGGAGGAGCCGCTCGAGCCGCTCGAGGACCCACTCATGCCGCTATTGCCCGAGTCGCTGCTGCCGCCGCGCGACCCCGACCTGCTCGAACCTCCGAGATCGTCGCCGAATCCACTGCTGTTACCGCGAGATCCCGAGCCTCCGGTGCTTCCCGAACCTCCGGTGCTTCCGGAGCCACTGCCCGCTCCCATTCCGCCGCTGCTCCGGCCCGCATCGCTGCTGCCGCCGTAGCCGCTGCTTCCACTCGAGCCACCAGTGCTGTCACGGGAATTACCCGGGTTGTTCTGGTTCTTGTCGCTGAGGTTTTTGTCCTGCGCCATAATTCCTCCTGTTTGGGAGGCCTAGCAAACGCATGACGTATGCCCTTTGGTGACGGCAGAGCGGGGGAAACCCGCTCGAAATCTTGCTTGACGAAACGCGAAAGGAGAGCACAAGCTCTCCTTTCTGAATCGGTAAACTCTACCGCCCTCGACCCCGCGAACCGCCACCGCCCGAGCGCCCGGATTTTCGGTCGCCCCGGTCCCCTTCTCCGCGCTTTGCCGCATTCTTCGCGGGTTTCTTACGGTCGCGGCTTAATGAGCGGCCCACATCGTCAGTTTCACTGAATTGACCGCTCGCCTCTCTGCGCACGTATCGTTTATCACCTTCGTTCGGTTCGATCAGCTCTCGTGGCATTGCAGTCCTCCTTATCACCGAATGTGATTGTGAAATTGCATTGACCGTGCCGATTCAGAGTCGGTGAAAAATCGCGTCCTCGACGGGGCGGTTCTGCTTGAGGTGCTCAACGACAATGCGCTCCAGCAGTTCGGGCGTCACCTCGGCGTACCAGATTCCGTCGGGATAGACAACCACGATCGGACCGTTGCTGCACACGCCGAGGCATGGGGTCTCACCGCGCTTGACGCGGTCGGGGCCGAACAGGAGGTCTTCACGCTGGAGCAGCTCCGCGAGCAACGAGTAAAGCTCGCGGCCGCGGCGGTCCGGAGAGCAGAAGCCGCCCGTGCAAACAAGAACGTGTCGCGAGTAGGGGGCCATCACCGGCAATTGTCTCTCGCTCATCGAGCAAAGATAAGCGTCCGCGCGATTGCACTTGCCCGCCAGGCTGCGGCCCCTGATTATGCTTCAGGCTCTCCATCTGCGGAGCGAACATGGCGGCAACGATCACCGGCGGCCCAACCACCGTCGATCCGGCAATCGCCGGAAAGAACTACGTGCATCCGGAAGTTCTCGTCACCACCAACTGGCTGGCGGAGCACCTCGACGATCCCAGTCTGCGGATCATCGAGAGCGACGAGGACGTTCTTCTTTACGACACCGGGCACATTCCCGGCGCGCAGAAAGTCGATTGGCACCTCGATTTGAACGACCCCGTCCTCCGCGATTACGTGTCGTCGGAGCAGTTCGAGAAGCTTCTGCGCGAGAAGGGCATCGACGAGAACACCACCGTCATTTTCTACGGCGACAAAAACAACTGGTGGGCGACCTACGCGTTCTGGGTATTTCAGCTGTTCGGATTCACCAACGCGAAGCTGCTCGACGGCGGCCGTATCAAATGGGAGCAGGAAGGGCGGCCGTTCAACACCGAGGTTCCGCGTTTTCCCAAAACGAGCTATAAGGCTCCAAAACGGTCCGATGAGAAGATCCGCGCGTTCTTCCACCAGGTGCGGGAGCACGCGGAAGCCGGCAAGCCGTTGATCGATGTGCGGTCGCCCGAAGAGTTCACCGGACAGCGAACCCACATGCCGGACTACCCGCAGGAAGGAACCCTGCGCGGTGGTCACATTACAGGCGCGAAGAGCGTTCCGTGGGCGCGCGCAGCGAATTCCGACGGCAGCTTCAAGGACGCGGCATCACTGCGCGCGATCTACGAGCAGGAGAAGGGTCTCAAGAAGACCGATGACATCGTCGCCTACTGCCGCATCGGGGAGCGGTCGTCGCACACCTGGTTCGTCCTCACCTATCTCCTCGGTTACGACCGCGTCCGGAATTACGACGGGAGCTGGACGGAATGGGGCAACGCGGTGCGCGCTCCAATCGAGAAGGGACCGGAGAGATGACGGCTCCTTCGCCGGTCACAGCGCCTCCGAAGCCGTCTCGAATTCACGTCGACTGGGTCGGGGATCACCGTTTCGATGCCGGCCGGCCGGATGGTCCGACGGCGCGGATCGACGGAGAAGGCGAGACGGGTCAAAGCCCACCCGAAACGCTGCTCACGGCTCTCGCGACGTGTGTTTCGTACGACGTGATCGACATCCTGGCGAAACAGCGGACGCCGATCGAATCGTTGTCGATCGACGTCGTCGGCGAGCGCGTGGCGACAGTTCCGCGGCGCTACAAGCACATCACGCTGAACTTCCGGATCGGCGGCAAAGGGATCGACGAGGCCCACGCACTGCGCGCGATCGAGCTGTCGGCCAACAAGTATTGTTCGGTGAGAGAGACGCTTCGTCCGGATCTCGAGATCGATTGGACGGTGGAGCTGGCGGGCTAGGATCGTCGCCGCTGCGTCGCAGAGTAGGGAGCCCACTTCTTCTCCGATTGCTCGATCTCTTCCCGCAGCCGGAGATAACTGTCAAACCGCTCGGCGCTGATCTCGCCGGCGCTGACGGCTTCGCGCACCGCGCAACCCGGCTCGACGCGGTGGGTGCAGTTCCCGAATTTGCAATTCGGGATGTGCGCGCGGAATTCTCGGAAGCATTCGTCCAGGTGGTCTGAAGACAAACCCCACATTCCGACTTCACGGAGTCCCGGGGTATCGACGACGAACCCCGCATCGGGCAGTGGATGCATCAAAGCCCCGACAGTGGTGTGGCGTCCTTTGTTCACCGACTCGCTGATCTCGCCGACGCGGAGATCCAACCCGGGGTACATCGCGTTCATGAGCGATGACTTGCCCACACCCGACGGTCCGGTCAGCACCGATGTCTTCCCCGACAGTTGTTCGTGAAGATCCTCGAGGCCGATGCGCTGCTTGACGCTGGTGAAATGCACCGGATAGCCCGCCGAGCCATAGTCGGCGAAATCGCGCTCCGCGGCGTCGCGATCGACGAGCTCCACCTTGTTGATGATCACACGCGCGTCGAGTGAATTGGCCTCGGCGATTACGAGAAATCGGTCGAGCATCCGACGGTGCGGCTCCGGTTTCGCCGCGGCGAAGACTACGATGACCTGATCGACGTTGGCGGCGACGATGCGCTCGCCCTGTCCTTCCCCGGGCGCGCGCCGCGCCAGCTGCGAGTGCCGCGGCAGAATGTCGGTGATCGTCCAGACTGCACCGCGCTGATCGATCTCCAGAACTACGTGGTCTCCGACGGCAAGCTTCTGGGTCTCTTCACGATCGAGCTTTAGCCGCCCGCGCAGCGATGCTTCGTGGACCTCGCCCGATGCCGCGCGAACGTGCCAGACCCCACCCGTCCCACGCAGCACGATCCCCTGCTTCTGCGTCAACTGCTACCCTCTCGGCGCATCGCGTCCCACCACTGGACTGATTGCGCGTGGCGCGCTTTGATCAGCGCATCGAGGGTGGCCTTCACATCGTTGAGCTTCATGGTGCCGACTGCGCGACGGGCATCGTCCTCGCTCGCGGCGAAGGAGAGGAACTCGGTCTCGAGATGGCCGCTCGCGACCGGATCGCCCTGGCCCCAGCGCACGAACAACAGGTACGCGGCGAATGGCTTGGCCTTGTCACCGCTCTCGTCGGTGACGATCTCGACACTGTAGGATGCGCCGTCGCTGCCCTCGAACGCCGCCGGGCGATCGTGGACGGCCATGTACCCGCCAATCGTGTTGGGGTCGCCCTTCGAGTGATCGGGGGGAATGAATCTGCCCATCTCAGCGGCCGCGCCCGCCGATCATTTCCTTGAACAGGTTGCCGGTGAGGAACGCGACGTTCGCCGGTCGCTCCGCAAGCCGGCGCATCAGGTACGGATACCACTGCGTTCCGAACGGCACGTACACCCGCATCCGGTACCCGTCGCGCACCAGTTTGTCCTGCAGGTCCCGTCGCACTCCGTACAGCATCTGAAATTCGAAGCGGTCCAGAGGGATGTCGTTGGATTTCACGAAGCGCTTGACCTCGCGAATGATCGCCTCGTCGTGGGTCGCGATACCCGGGTAATTGCCTTTCGTCAGCAGCTCCTGCATGCACCGGACATAGTTGGCGTCGACGTCCTTCTTCGCCGGGTAAGCGACGGTCTCTGGCTCCTTGTAGGCCCCCTTGCAGATCCGGACGCGCGCCTTGAGGAGATTGACGTGCTGGACGTCGGCGAAAGTGCGATACAAATAGCTCTGCAATACCACGCCGACGTTCTCGCGATACGCCGGATACAACCGCTGCTCGAAGATATCCAGGGTGCGCTGGGTGTACTCGCTCGACTCCATGTCGATCCGAACGAAAGAGGCATAATCCCGGGCGCGCTGTAGAATCTTGTGCATCGTCGCCACGCACAGCTCTTCGGAGATGTCGAGGCCCATCGCCGTGAGCTTCACCGAAACGTTGGCATTCGCCTTTCGCTCGTTGATTTTGTCGAGCATCGCGACGTAGGCATCGCCCGCCGCGCGCGCTTCGGCCTCGTTGTTCACGCTCTCACCAAGCAAATCGAGGGAGGCAGTGATGCCGCGGGCGTTCAGTCTCGCCACCGCCGCGAGCGCCGAGTCCAGCGTTTCTCCGGCAACGAACCTGTTGGCAAAGCTTTTTGCCAGTCCGTTGTTTCTGACGAACCTGAATATCTTCGGCTGGTTGGACAGGTAGAGCAGCGCGCTACGAAGCATTTTGGTGCGGGGTTACTGTGGCGTGGCCGACGACGCAGAAGAGCGGCGATTCGCTGATCGCCCACGTCGCAGATCGAAAATCCTGGTCACCGGAAAACGGCCTCCTTTTTTCAGATCGCCGTCGAAAAGGTTCCAGGTCGTGAAGCCATCATCGCTCTCCGGCTCGAGCAGGTAAACCGCGAGCGCGCCGAGTGGCTGGGCAGTGGACACGATGAATGAGCGTGGCACAAGCGCCTGCAGGCCGCGCTGCCAGTGTCCCTTGAGCTGAACCTCGTGATGTCCCTGAAACTGTCGCGGCGAAGTAATGATCGAATCGACGATGTATCCCTCGCCACGCGCCAGCCATGCAGAGTCGGAGCGATCGACACGAATTCCGTGCAACCGCAGCAGCCTGGCGACGGCGGTGTCCTGGGGGGCGATGACATAGGCGGCTGGCGGAGTTCGGTCGAGCGTCGAGGTGAAGCGGTCGTAGACCGGAATTCGCACCGGGTGCACCACGCCGGTACGTCTCTCGCCGCGCGGGACTCCGGGCTGGCTGAGCGCCGAGTCACCAGTCTTTTCCAGGTCCTCTTTCAGCACGTCCATCATTCGCGGCGTCGCGATCAGCTCGGAGCGGATCGCCACCATCTGCAGCGAGTCGGGCGAACGCCCCCATGCAAGCGGCAGGCTGTCGGCTCGCGCGCTCAGTGACCTGATCGCGTCACCTCTCTCCGCCACGAGCGATAGAATCTCGCTAACGAAGGCGCGCGTCGACGCGATGCGGCGGGCCAGCGAATCGTGCGAGAACGCTTCGCTGAGGATCGCGATGCGCCCGCGGATCCCATAATAGTTGGTGCCGAAGCGAGGCCGCGCGTCGTAGGTTGCCCACGCCTCGTGGACGGTGGTGTCCCGCACCAGGCCCGGCTCGTCGGACACGAAGTTTCCGTAGTCGAAGATCTCGAATCCGTCGCGCGCGCGCATCCGCTCGCGGAGCACCGGCAGCAGCGAGTCCCGCGCGTACACACCGCCGAAAACCGCCGCCGGACTCAGCGACGGCGAGTAGGTGAGCGCGTAACCGTGAAAGCTGCCGTCGGTAGTGTGGAGATCCACGAACACGTCGGGATTCCAGGCATTGAACATCGCCAGTGAGGCGCGAGTCTCCGGCGCTTCCGCCTTCACGTAATCCCTGTTCAGATCCAGGTTCTGAGCATTGGCGCGGGTGCCAACGCTTTCGGGCCCGTTCTGCTCCCTTCGATTGACCGACTGTGGTGCGAACCGCTCGTTGCCGTCGGCATTGTAGATGGGCACCGCGATCAGCACGATCGAATCGAGAGCGTTCGCCGCCGGCGAAAAAGTCAGATCGCGGAGCAATGCCAGCAGTGCTTCCTTCCCCTCGATCTCGCCGGCGTGGATGTTCGCCTGCACATAGACAATCGGACGGCCGAGCGCCCTGGCGGCCGACGGAGTTGATACCAGTGGCCGCGAAGCGATGACGTACGGAATGTCCCGGCCCTCATTCGTCTTTCCAATTGATCCGAACGCCAGCGGAGCACGGAGCACCCGCAGCGAGTCGAGAAAGCGGCGCACGTCGGAGTAGCGCGAAGTTTCGCGGTAATTCGTGAGCTCGGCACGAGTGCGCGGGTACGCGGCGGGCCCGGCCGGCGCATGCACCGTGGCCTGCGCGCAGCCGAAGCTCAGTACGATTGGAACCAGCGGCCAGCGTCTCGCGGTCAGAACTGCTGGCTTCACGACCGCTCGTCGGAATAGAAAGTCTGACGACGCCGCGCCATCTCGAGCAGCATCTCGGCCGGCTCGAAGCGGCCGGGGAAACGCGCGTTGAGATCCTCCAGCCGTTGCACGACGATCTGGATGCCAAGGGTGTCCATGTACCGGAACGGACCGCCGCGAAATGGGGGGAACCCGATCCCAAAGACCGCACCCACATCTCCATCGCGTGGCGACCGGATGATCCCGTCGCTCAGGCACCGCACCGCTTCGTTCAGCATTGCGAGAACGGTGCGCTGCTGAATCTGGATTGCCGGCATCTCGGCCGGCGCGGACGCATCGCCTCCGCTCGGCGCCGTGATCGTCGTGGCGACAGGCACGTTTCCGGGAGGAAGGAAGAGACCGTACACCGTCTGGTCGACCTCACCTTTCTTGCCGCTGCTGTCGTAGGTGTAGAAGCCTTTTTTGGATTTGCGGCCATACCGACCCGCTGCGACCACCGACTGAATCGATTTCGCCGGCTGCATCCGATCGGGGAACGCATCGGCCATGATCTTCCCCGCCTTCGTCGCGACGTCGAGCCCGACCTCATCGATGAGAGTGATGGGACCGACCGGAAATCCGAAATCGACGATTGCCCTGTCGATGAGATCGATGGCCACGCCCTGATCGAGGAGAATTGCCGCTTCATTGATGTAGGGCGACAGGATCCGGTTGACGTAGAAGCCGGGCCCGTCGTTCACGACGATGACCGTCTTGCCGAGCTTCTTTCCGTAGGCAACAGCCGTGGCGGTGACCTGCGGGTACGTCTCACCGGTCGTGATGACCTCGAGCAGCGGCATCTTGTGAACCGGCGAGAAGAAATGCATTCCGAGCACGCGCTCAGGGCGGCTCGACGCCTGCGCAATCAGCGCGATCGGAATTGTCGAAGTGTTGGTCGCAAAGATCGCACTCGGCTTGATCGCCGCTTCGGTCTCGCGCAGTACCTGGTGCTTGACGGCGAGATCCTCGAACACCGCCTCGATGACGAGGTCGACGTTGCCGAATCCGGAATAGTCCACGGTACCGCCGAGCAGCGCCATATAGTCGCTGTATTGGACCTTGTTGATCTGCTTGCGGGTTAGCCTTTCCTTCAGGACGTCGCGCACCGCGGCATAACCCTTCGCTACGCGCGCGTGATCAGCGTCCTTGAGGCGCACGAGGCTGCCGTGCTGCACCGCGATCGATGCAATCCCAGCGCCCATGAAGCCGGCGCCGATGATGGCGATCTTCTCGACCGGCATCGGCTCGAACGCCGACACCGGCAGATCGGGATACTGCGCGGGATCTACACCCGGATCCTTCTTGAGCTCGTTGGTGGCAAAGAACAGGAAGATGAGCTGGCGCGACACGTCGGTCATCGCCATCTCACCAAACAGCCGCGATTCCTCGCGGTAGCCGTGCGCGACTCCCTTCTCATATCCGGCGGCGACGGCGTCGATCGCGGCGATCAGCGCCGGATAGTTACCACGCGATTTGGCGAGAGTTTGCTCGCGCGCTTTCTTGAGCACGATCGCGCGACCGGCCGGATTTCGCTCGAGAACGAAGCTCTTGACGCCGCCTCCACCCTTCTCGCTCTTCCGTCGGCCTTCGGCAACCTCGCGCGCGCGCTGGATCGCGATCGAGCGCAGAATCGAAGGATGCACCAGCTCGTCGACGAGTCCCAGCTTCAGCGCCTTTTGTGCGCGCACGTGCTTGCCGGTGAGAATCATATCCAGTGCGGCGGTCAAGCCAATTCGTCGCGGCAGCCTCTGGGTTCCGCCGGCACCGGGAATCAGACCCAGCTGCACCTCGGGGAGTCCGAGCAAAGTCTTCGGGTGATCGGTCGCAATCCGATAGCGACAGGCCAGCGCTGTCTCCAGACCGCCGCCGAGACATGCGCCATTGATCGCCGCGACGAGCGGCACGCGCAGGCGCTCGATCGAATCGAGCAGCATCTGCCCGTCGCGACTCAGGCGCTCCGCGTCGGCCGCGGTCTTGAGCTGGAGAAATTCTTCGATGTCCGCGCCGGCAATCCAGACATCCGGCTTGCCGCTGATGAGAACTGCGCCGTGCACGGTCGTGTCACGCTCGATCCGCGCGAAGAGCGCCACGAACTCGTCCTTGACCCCGCGGCCCAGCTTGTTGACGGACTCGTTGGGCAAATCGAAAGTGATGACGGCGATGCTGTCGACCATTTCGACCGAGAGCGCCGGCTTGAAGCGCGTGCCGACCAGGCCGCCGATGGTTACCTCGGGCGCGGAGCTCATTCAGTTCTCTCCACCACCATCGCGAAGCCCATCCCGCCGGCCGCGCACACCGTCATCAGGCCGAACTGACCGCCGCGGCGACGCAGCTCGTTGAGCAGGGTGGTTGTGATGCGTGCGCCGGTGGCGCCGAACGGATGGCCGATCGCTATCGATCCACCCATCACGTTGAGCTTCGCGCGATCGACCTCGCCAGTGGGCTGCGAAAAACCAGCGCGCTCCGCCCACGCCTTCGATTCGAAACCCTTGAGGTTCGACAGTACCTGCGCCGCAAAGGCCTCGTGCATCTCCACGAGATCCATATCCTTGAGCGTAAGGCCGGCGCGCTTGAGCGCGACTGGCGCGGCGAGCACTGGTGCCTGGAGCAGCTGCTCTCCGGGATCGAGCGCCGCGTAAGCGTACGACTTGATGACGCCGAGCACCGGATAGCCGAGTGCTTTCGCCTTCTCCTCGCTCATGAGCAGAACGCATGCACCGCCATCGGTGAGTGGTGAGGAGTTGCCGGCGGTCACCGAGCCGTACTTCCGATCGAAGACGGGCTTGAGCGCCGCGAGCTGCTCGTAGCTGGTATCGTCGCGGATTCCGTTGTCGGACGTGATCACGCTGTCGAACTTCGGCGGGATGTACACCGGCATTATTTCGGCGGTCAGCCGGCCATCGGCCGTTCCCGCCGACGCCAGCCGGTGCGAGCGCAGCGCGAAATGGTCCTGCTCTTCGCGCGTGATGGCGTTCAGCTTCGCCATCTTCTCGGCTGACTGTCCCATCGTCTCGCCCGTGGAGGGCTCGGCGATCGCCGGGGCGATGGGAATCAGGTCCTTCGGTCGAATCCGCGCGAAGGTGCGAAGCCTCGCCGGCAGCGATTTCGCTTTCGATGCGAGGAGAAGCGTTTCGGCAAACCGCGGTGAATGTAGGATCGGGATGTTCGACAGGGACTCGGCGCCGCCGGCGATCACGACATCCAGATGCCCGAGCGCGATCTGGTCGGCCCCATCGGTGATCGCCTGGTTCGCCGAGGCGCACGCGCGGCTGACCGTGTAAGCCTGCACGCCCTTCGGCAGCTGCGGCATCAGCGATACTTCGCGCGCGATGTTGGGCGCGAGCACGGACGGAATCACCGTCCCGAACACCAGCGCTTGCACCTCTTTGCCGTCGAGGTTGGTGCGTTGCAGCAGCTCGGCGACGCACAGCTTGCCAAGATCGATCGCGGAGATCGACTTGAGCGCGGTGCCGGCTTTTGCGAACGGTGTTCTAACGCCCGCGACGATGGCGACGCGGCGCCCGTCCCCGAATGTTGCCATGCAGGGAAGTTAGACGGGCGCCGTTTATCTATCTAGGACGTTCGCTCTCGTCTCGTGGCACGCTCTTTCGCGAGTAATCTCTTCTTGCGCTCGACTCCCCATCGATATCCGCCGAGCGCCCCGCCCTGGCCGATGACGCGATGACAGGGAATCAGCACCGCAACCTTGTTGCGAGCGCATGCACTCGCCACCGCGCGGACGGCTTTGGGTGATCCAATGGCGCGTGCGACCTCGGTATACGAACGCGTCTCGCCGAGCGGAATTTTCTGCAGCTCGCGCCACACCTTCCACTGAAATGCCGACGCCTGGATGTCGACCGGGATGCCGGCGGTGGCGCGATCGCCCTCGACCGCTGCGACTATCTCTTTCACCCAGCGACCGAAATCGCTCGACGGTTCCTCGACGCGCGTTCGCGATGCGGCGGGGTACTCTCGCTCGAGCGCCATTTCGAGGTGTGGCTCGTCGTCACCGAGGGTGACCGCGCAAATCCCGCGATCGGTGGCCGCGACGAGCAGCGTTCCGAGCGAGGTAGCGGCGGTCAGATAGTGGATGCTCGCGCCGGCACCGCCCCGGCGATAGGTCGCGGGCGTCATTCCGAGCTGTGAGTCAGCGTCGTTGTATACGCGGCTACTCGAGCCGTAGCCCGCCTCGTAGGTCGCGCGGCTCACCGTCTCGCCGCGCTTGAGCTGTCCTTTGAGACGCTCACTCTTGCGCGCGCGCACGTACTGCGCCGGAGTCAACCCCAGCGTCTCCTTGAATTTCCGCTGCAGGTGATATGGGCTGAGCCCAACGTGCTCTCCGAGGAGCTCGAGGGTGATCCGCTCATCGCCGAACCCGGAGACATGCGCATCGATATACTCGCGCGCGCGCTCAACCGCGCGATTCCGCTCGCTGGCGCGATTGGGGTGGCACCGCTGACACGCTCGGAATCCAGCGCGCTCGGCAGACTCTGCCGACGAGAAAAACGCCACGTTGCCGCGCTTCGGCCGACGCGATGGGCACGACGGACGGCAGTAAATCCCGGTCGTAGTCACGCCATAGAGGAACCGAGCGTCCGCTGAAGGATCACGGTTCAACACCGATTCCCATGCGGTCGAGTCATCGAGCTCATTCGACTTCATTCTGGTTGGAAAGATAGCGCGCGCTAACGATTGCATAATTGCTCCGTCCGAGCTGTTGGTTGTTATTGCGTGGCCGAAGAATAGGGCGGCCGATGGCGGCGTGATATCCGAATCTTGCGGTCAAATTCCTTATACTTCGGCGATGACGGGACTGTCCGGCGAAACCTTCGACCTTCTGATCATCGGCGGCGGCATCAACGGCTGCGGCGTCGCCCGGGATGCGGCGATGCGAGGGCTGAGCGTCGTACTGCTCGAGCGCGACGACTTCGGCAGCGGGACATCCGGCCGCTCGTCGCGCCTCATTCATGGCGGCATCAGATACCTCGAGCAGGGCCAGCTGCATCTCGTGCACGAGTCGATTCGGGAGCGGCAGACTCTGTTGCGCATTGCGCCGCATCTGGTCAAGCCGCTGGCGTTCACCTGGCCGATTTATCGCGGCGCGCGGGTTGGAAAGGTGAAGCTGAGCGCGGGCCTGCTGGTGTATCAGCTGATGGCCATGGGTCGCTCCCGCTGGCATTCTTCGCTCAACGCAGCGGAGACGCTGCACCGCGAGCCCTGCCTCAGACCGACCGGCTTGACCGGCGGGGCCGTCTACTACGACGCCTGCACCGACGACGCCCGGCTAACCGTTGCGAACGCGATCGCGGCGCGCGAGCTCGGGGCCAGGATTCACAATCACACCCCCGTCGTGCGCATCATTCGCGAGGCGGGCAAAGCCGTGGGGGCGGTGGCGCGGAGCGCGCTGACCGGAGAAGAGGTCGAGCTCCGCGGCCGCGTCATCGTCGACGCAACGGGCGTGTGGCACAACCCCTTTGACGGCGACACGCGCGCGCGAAGGGTGCGCGGCAGCAAGGGCGTTCACATCTCCGTGGACCGGGAGCGGGCGGGAAATCGCGATGCGCTGACGCTCATATCGCCGGTCGACGGGCGCGTGATGTTCTGCCTTCCAGCCGGTCCTCAGACAATCATCGGTACCACGGACACGTGGACCGACGAATCCCCCGAGACAGTGCACGCTGCGCCAGCCGACGTTCAGTACCTTCTCGACTCGGCGAATTCGTACTTTCCGCAGGCGCGCCTCACCCCGGCCGAAGTGGTGAGCGCGTGGGCGGGCATTCGCCCACTGGCGAGTGCACGCGCCGCCAACCCAAGCGCGGTGTCTCGAGAGCACAGCATCGTCACCGACTCGTCGGGCATCATCGACGTCACCGGAGGAAAGCTTACTACTTACAGATCGATGGCCGCCGAAATCGTCGATCGGGTCCAGGAAGCGCTGGGCCAGAGTCCTCAGCCCGCTCCGACTGCCGAGGCAGAGCTGCCCGGCGCGGGCCGCGCCAAAGAGATCGCGCGAATGCAGCGAGAGGATCCGGCGATGTCAGAGGTGATCGTTGAGGGACTGCCGTACACCGCCGGCCACCTCGCTTACGCGGTCCAGCACGAGCTGGCGCGGACCCTGAGTGATCTGTTGATCCGTCGCACCCACGTCGCCTTCGAGACCCGCGATCACGGGGTGGGTGTCGCGCGTGCCGCCGCCGACATCGTCGCGCCGCTACTGCGCTGGGACGACGCGACGAAAGCCCAGCGCGTGCGCGAGTTTACCGACGACACCGCCCGGATGTTCGCGATCGGCTGATCGCGCGATTTTCAGTAGCGCGGCGAGCCGTTGGACGAGTGCGCCAGCCGCAGGAACTCGTCGCGCGTCTTGGGGTCCTCGCGGAACGCGCCGCGCAGCGCCGACGTAATCGTCTTCGAGTTCTGCTTCTCCACGCCGCGCATCATCATGCAGAGGTGGGACGCCTCAATTACGACTCCCACGCCCTTGGGATGCAGCACGCGGCACAATCCTTCGGCGACCTGTTCGGTGAGGCGCTCCTGCACCTGCAGCCGCCTGGCATAGACGTCGACGATGCGCGGAATCTTGGACAGCCCGACGATCTTGCCGTTCGGGATGTACGCGACATGCGCCTTGCCGAAGAACGGCAGCATGTGGTGCTCACACAGCGAGTAGAGCTCGATGTCACGCACCATGATCATGTTGTCATGCTCTTCAGCGAAGATTCCTTCGCCGACGACTTCTTCCGCTGAAGAGTTATAGCCCTGGGTAAGAAACTCCATCGCTTTTGCGACCCGCGAGGGCGTGCTGAGCAGCCCTTCACGCGACGGATCTTCGCCGATCAGCTCGAGCTCGCGGCGGACCAGCTGCTCCATTTCGCCCTGGTGATCTTTCTGCAACGGCTCGACACGCGCCGACGCGCGAAAAAGGCGGGTTGCCATCGGTCAGACCTCCACCGGCTGAATGGTGATGTCGACCGGCGGCTTCAGCAGCAGCTCCGTCTCGAGCTCGACTTCGGTTTCCAGGTTCTCTCTGTCGCGATTTATGGTGGCCATTGCTCTTCGTTTACCGGCCTTCATGTAGGAGACCGCGCAATCCATCGCCTTCACATCGCCTTCGATAATGGTTTCGTCCCACCGATCGACGTGGCCGACGTACTGAATGGACAGCGTGTCGTAGTGATTGCTCCAGAAAAACGGGATGTCATCGAAGCGGTCGCGGTGTCCGAGCATGTTGAGTGCGGCAACCTGACCCTGACGCTCGGCCACTACCCAGTGCTCAATGCGAAGACGCGCATCGGAGTACGCGTCGGGCCAGCGTGCGACGTCCCCGGCGGCGTAGATGCCGGCGACGCTGGTCTGCAGGAACTCGT
>CAMLDY010000010.1 GCA_946478895.1 uncultured Gemmatimonadota bacterium | reverse complement strand
GGGTTCGATGTCTACGTCCGGCCGTCCGATGCCTTCAGCACTCTGGGGTTCTTCAACGACCCTCTTCTCAATACGACTCTGAAGGGCGACTCCCTCGATCTCGCCAACACCGTGATCCACGAGCTTACCCACAACACGTTCTATGCGGCGGGCCAGGCGCCCTTCAACGAATCCTTTGCGATGTTCGTCGGTGCTCGCGGTGCGGCAGCTTTCTTCAGATCGCGCGGTCAGCAGGCAGCAGCAACGAGGCTCGACGAGGAGTGGGAAGATGACAAGCTGCTGGCGCGGTTCTGGTCGCGGGTGATCGCATCGCTCGACTCGGCGTACGCCGCACACCCCAACGACAAGCGCGCGAGGATCGAGGCCCGCGACACGGTTTACGCGAGAGCTCGCAGCGAGCTGGTGCACGACATCGCGCCGCGGTTCAAGACCATCAATCCGCGTTACGCGGAGCGGGTGCAATTGAACAACGCAGCGTTGCTGGCGCGGCGAGTGTACGCTACCGATCTCGATTTGTTCGACCGAATCTACGAGAGAGAAAACCGGGATCTGCGCCGCACGATTGGTAGAATAATTACACTCGCGAAACGGGAGCCGGGGCCGCCTTTTTCGGAGCTGCGCCAGTGGCTCGGTCCTCCGGTCGGAGAACCGCCAACCGGTCGCTGACGGAAGGTCTGACGACGCTCACCGCTCAATAGGCGTCGCACGTCAGGCCGATTGTAAAATCGGCGGCCGGACGCTTGCCTCGTGTTTTCCCCGTGCATAGCTTGGGGTTTCGATTCGCTCCGCGGTCGCCGCCCGTCCCGGAAGACCGCCTGGCTGGTCAGCATCGCTGCCATTGGGAGATGCCAATGAACCGCATTGGCTTTACGCCGCGGCGTATTGTCGCACGGATGGATCTGCTCTGTGTTGCGATGATGTTGTCGTCGTCCCTTCTCGGCGCCCAGACCTACGGAGAACTGGCGGGAGTAGTAACTGATTCGGCGGGGGCGCCGGTGCTAGGAGCCATCGTCGAAGTGCCTGGAACCCCGTTGCGAGTGCGCACCAATGACAGAGGCGAATTCCGCATCGCGAATCTTCCGGTGGGACCGGCGACAATTCAGGTGCGCCGACTCGGTTTCGCAGCAGCTACTCGCTCCGCAATCGTGACGTCGGGAGATCAGCGGTCTCCGATACTGATCCAGCTCCAGGCCGTACCAACCTCCGTCGAGCCCGTGGTCGTGCAGGCGAGTCGCGTGGAATACACCGGCCGGCTGGCGGGCTACTACGAGCGACTACATCGCCGGTCCAACGGCTCGTTCATCAACCGCGAGCAAATCGACCGCAACACCAATAAGACACTCAGTCAGCTGATATCGTCGACTCCCGGCGTCAACGCCACGCGGCTCCGCACCGGTGGCGGCGGCGTGAGAATTCGCGGGATGAAATGCCGGCCGCTGGTCTGGCTCGATGGAGTTCCGATGCCGGCCGGCGAAGTAGATCTCGACGCTTTCCCCGTATCCACGCTGCACGGAATCGAGATTTATCTCGGCGCTACCAATTCGCCGCCCAACTATACGGCGCTCGACGGGGCGTCGAGCTGCGGGACCATTCTTCTCTGGTCGCGGGGCAAGGATACCGAGCTGCCGCCGCCGCCACAGCGGATCGTGGATGTCGATGCTCTCACCGATCAGCACGCCGTTTACACTGCCAACGAAGTAGATACGCCGGCGCATCTATCGAACGGAAATCTCGACGTAGTCTACCCGCCCGACCTGGTCGCATCGAGGACGAGCGGCACCGTCGTCGCCGAATTCGTCGTCTCGGCGAGCGGGGAGATAGAGAGAGGTTCGGTTGGGATCGTGACCGCGACCAACGCACTGTTTGCCGAGGCAGCGATCAAGTCACTGGCGGATGCGCACTATGTCCCCGCGGTAAAATCTGGAACGGCGGTGCGCCAGCTCGTTCAGCAGCCTTTCAGCTTCTCGCTCGGGTCCGACTCGGCGTCGGCGGCGACCCGCCATTGATCCCTGACCGGTAAGAGCTTCCTAGCTCAAACGGTTTGTCATCCGCCGACCTTGGCGGTGATCCAATTCAGTTCTTGGTCTGAAGCACGAAATCGATTTCTCACGCTCACAGGGAGGTGCACTGACGGACGGTTATTGAAGCACGTTGTGGTTTTCGTTGTGAGGTTGTGGGGTGAAATGCACCCGACGCCGGACGGAGTCCGGCGACTTCGAAACAAGAGGGAGAACACAATGCGAAGAATCGTAGGATTCGTTGTGGCACTCGTTGCGCTCGCGCTGCTTCCCGGCAGCTTGATAGCGCAGGGCAGCGGGACAATCACGGGGCGCGTGGTCGACAAGGCTTCGCAGCTACCCGTGCAGGGCGTCCAGGTCAGGGTCAATGGAACCCAGCGTGGCGCTCTCACCGACCAGGAAGGTCGATTTACAATTACCGGCGTTCCGGCCGGTTCGTATGAGGTGAGCGCCCGGCGGGTTGGTTATGGCGCGCTGACTCAACGCGTGACTGTCGCCGATGGTGGCACAGCCAGCACGGACTTCACGCTCGCGACCGCGGCAACGCGGCTCGAGGAAGTTGTCGTCAACGCCGTCACTGGCGAGGCGCAGCGGCGGCTGGAAACCGGTACCAACACCGGCAACATCGGAGTAGCCGAGCTCGACAAGGGTCCGATCACCAAGATGGCCGACGTTCTGCAGGCCCGCGTCGCGGGTGTAACGCTGCAGAGCACCGGCGGCGCATCGGGGGCCGGGCAGCGCATCCGCATTCGCGGTGCGAACAGTCTTTCGCTCTCGAACGAGCCGCTTCTCTACGTCGACGGAGTGCTCATCTCCAACGGCAAGGGCGGAATCAGCACGGGTGGCGGCGACTACTCGCGTCTGAACGATCTCAACCCTGAAGAAATCGAGAACATCGAGATTCTGAAGGGGCCGGCGGCGTCGGCAATCTACGGCAGCGCTGCGGCGAACGGCGTGCTTCTCATCACCACCAAGAAGGGTGTGACGGGCAAGCCGGTTTGGAATGGCTACGTAGAGACCGGCAAGATGGAGGACAAGAACAACTATCCTCTCAACTACGCCGCGCTCACTCGTATCGATCCAACCAGCACCGAGTACTACGAGACCGACAATCAGGTTCTGTTCACGACTGGCCTCTTCGGTGCCGGCAACGCTCCGTTCTCCACCTGCCACAACTATCAGGTGGCGGCGGGAACCTGCACCCAGGATGTCCTTCTGTCGTTCGACCAGTTCCGTGATCCGAGAACCACGCCCTTCGTAAACGGAACCCACAACAAGATCGGTGGCAACGTTTCGGGCGGCAGCGAGTCCCTGACCTACTATCTGTCGGCGGACCGCGAAGCCGAGAACGGCGTGCTGCGTCCGAACAACATCGCGCGTACGAGCCTGCGCGGGAACTTCAACGCCCGCATCGGCAGTAACGCGACGGCGCAGATCACCGGCGCGTACATCACCAGCAATCACCGCCGGCTTGGTGAGTCCAACAGCATCTTCAGCCCCATCATCATCGGTCTGACCGGCCCGGCGCAGTATCTCCCGGGCATGGAGAGCGACACCGCTGGTGTTCCCGTCGGCAGAATCGGATCGCTGTTCGGTCCCAACTACGCCGACCAGAAGCACAACTTCGCCGATCAGATCATCGACCGTTTCATCATCGGCGCGAACACCAACTACACGCCACTGTCGTGGCTGCGTATCAACGGCAACGCCGGCCTCGACTACTACGGCCGTCAGGATGCCGAGAGCCTGGATCCGAACGTGCTGCCGATCGGCGGCGAGTTCGACGTTGGGTTCCGTGATGCGTTCCGCGGAAACAACTACGAGTGGACCTCCAACGTCTCGGCAGCCGCGACGTTCAATCCGCTGTCGTCGCTCGTTTCCACGACCACCTTCGGTGGCAGCTACCAGAGAGAGCTGTTCGAGCAGGTCGAGTGCTTCGGCCAGTCGATTCCGGCCGGAACACGTTCCTGCGCAGCTGCGACCACGCAGTTCAGCGTGGACGAGACCCACACCGAGCTCAAGTCGGTCGGAGGTTTCCTGCGCCAGGAGTTCGGCTTCCGCGACCGGCTGTTCCTCTCGGGAAGCATCAGAGCGGACAACAACAGCGGCCTGGTGAGAGACGTGACGGGCCTCAGCTTCTATCCGTCGGTCAACGCTTCGTGGCTCGTCTCTGACGAGTCGTTCTTCCCGCGGCTCAACTTTCTGAACCAGCTGCGTCTCCGCGCCGGCTGGGGCCAGGCGGGACAGCGTCCCGGATTCGGCCAGGCCGAGAGCTTTTTCGGCTCGCGGGCCATCCAGCGCGTCGGCTCGGAGCTTCCGGCGCTCATTCTTACGGCGACCGGGAACCCGAACCTGAAGGTGGAGCGGACGACGGAGTTCGAGGGCGGATTCGACCTCGGATTGCTCGAGAATCGCCTGTCCGCGGAATTCACCGCTTTCACCCGCAAGTCCAAGGATGCGCTCGTGGCTCGCAGCCTCGCGCCGTCGTCTGGGCTTACCGCAACCGTCTTCCAGAACCTCGGCAGCGTCAAGAACTGGGGTACTGAGACCGGCCTGAACCTGAACGTGCTGGAGAAGGAAAACTTCGCGCTCGGCATGCACGTCACCGCTGCGACCTTGCACAACCGCATCGAGAAGCTCGGTGAAGGGATCGCTCCGATCACCCTGAACCGCGGCGAGCAACAGCACCGTGAAGGCTTCTCGGCCGGCGGCTATTTCGCGACGCCAATTAAGTACAACGACGCCAACGGCGACGGCAAGCTTTCGGTTGCCGAGGTCTCGGTCGATACCTCGAAGTTCCTGGTCGTCCCCGACGGTCAGGGCGGCTTCGACACGCTGAATGTCGCCTACGTCGGACCCCAGCTGCCGACCAGCAGCCAGGGCCTGTCGTTCGACGTTACGCTGTTCAAGAACATCTCGATCAGCACGCTGTTCGAGCGTCGCGCCGGCAACCGTCAGCTGAATGAGACGGAGTACTTCCGCTGTCGCACCCAGCACTCGAATCCGTTCTACGGATTCTGCGGAGCGATTGCGAACCCGAATGCATCGCTGGCGTCACAGGCGGCGTTCATCGGATCGCAGTTCGCGCAGTTCAATGCGACTCCGTACGGTTACATCGAGGATGCGGGCTTCACCAAGTGGCGCGAGCTCTCGATCCGTCTTGGATTGCCCGAATCGTTCGCGACGCGTTTCGCATCGCTGAAGGGGGCGTCGGTCACGCTGTCGGGACGCAACCTGCACACCTGGACTAACTACACGGGTCTCGATCCCGAGATCAACGAAGGGGGAGGGAACGCCTTCAATCAGGCGGAGTTCAACACTCAGCCGCCGACCAGAACGTTCACGCTCCGTTTCGATCTCAAACTCTAAACCGCTGAAGGGACACTAATGAATCATATACTACGCGGGACGAGCTCACGGGCTCTTTCCCGACTGCTATTCGCTGGAGTATGCGCGAGCTCGCTCGTGGCGTGCGACACGGATAAGCTGGTAAAGGTCGAAGACCCGGCGCAGCTCTCGCCGCAGGCAACGGCGACAGCCGCCGCGGTGCCGGCGCTGGTAAACGGCGCGGTTCGTCAGTTCGAGGCCGGCTACAGCGGCCTCGGCGACGACGCGTTCCTGTCGGCGTCGGGCGTCATAACGGACGAATTCGCCTGGGGTGACTCGTTCACGACGCGTTTTGCGGCGGATCGCAGAACTTTGCAGCCGCCACAGCTCGGCAACATCTCAGACGCCGCGTTCTCGCGGCTCGAGCAGGCACGAATGCTCGCGCTAAGAGCGCTGGCGGCGGTGGACAAGTTCGAGACGGATCTGGACGACCCGGACACTTTCAGGGCGGATCTCCAGAGCGCGCTTGGCTACACCTACGTAACGCTCAGCGAAGGCTGGTGCGGTGGCGTCCCATTCAGCAACGTGCCTGCCGAGGGCGACATCGATCCCAGCGCAATTCAGTACGGCAGCGCGCAAACGACGGCGCAGATGAACGATTCCGCGATCGTCGCGTTTGATGCAGCGCTCGCCTCTGATCCGTCGAACGAGCTGGCGATGGTTGGAAAGGCGAGGGCGCTGCTCAACCTCGGTCAGTACGACCAGGCAGAGGCCGCGGTATCGGGCGTCGGCACGAGCTTCGTCTATCTCATCGAGCACTCGACCAACACATCGGCGCAGAACAATTCCATCTCTGCACTGATGGATAACGGTCGTTACACGATCTCCAATCTGGAAGGTGGGACGACGTCCACCGGCGCAGCGCTTCGTCCGGATAACAACACCGCGACGACCAACGCGACCGCCGAAGGTCTCAACTACCGCACGGCGCAGGATCCCCGGATTCCTTACGAGCTGAAAGGCGCGTGCTTCACCAGGTCCATCGTTTGCTACAGGCTGCTCAATTACCCGGCGTTCACTTCTGACGTGCCGCTGGCGTCGGGCGTCGAGGCGCGGCTGATCGAAGCCGAGGCCGCGATGCAGCGTGGTGATGGCGCGACCATGATCGCGAAGCTCAACTCGCTGAGATCTCAGGTTGCGTCGCTGTTGCCACTTCTTTACCCAGAGCAGATCCAGGTATTCCCGCCGCCGACCTCCGGCGCTGCCTCTCTCGCGCCGCTCGTCGATCCGGTGACCCCTGATGCCAGACGCGATCTGCTGTTCCGGGAGCGCGCGTTCTGGCTCTACGCGACCGGACACCGTCAGGGCGACCTGCGGCGGCTGATTCGGAACTACGGTCTGCCGCAGACCAGTGTCTTTCCGAGCGGTCCGTACTTCCGCGCGGCGGGCTCGAATTTCGGGACGGACGTAGCCTATCCGGTCCCGTTCAACGAAGGGAACAACCCGAACTTCGACCGTTCGGCCTGCAACACGACCTCGGCCTAGCAATCGGCTGAAGTTGATTCCGAAAGTCAGCGGGGGCGTCAGCGATGGCGCCCCCGTTTTTTCTTAGCTGAATCGGCCGCGCAGGAGTGCGCGCAGGTCGAGGAGCGGCTCCTTCCTCACTTCTTCGACGGCGGCGGGACCGCGATCGGTGGAGAGGGCTACCCGCTGCATCTGATCGCGCACGCCGCGGTCGATGAAGCGACATAGCTGGTCGAGGGAATAGTTTGCGCTGCGCCGCGTCGAGTAGGCATTGAGCGGATAGGTCACGCTGAGGTGGTTCCGCGCGCGAGTCAATGCGACATACATCAATCGCCGCTCCTCCTCGGTCTCCTCGTCGTTATTGAGGCAGCGCGCCGAAGGGAACCAGCCATCCACCGCCCAGATCACGAACACCGCATCCCACTCCTTGCCCTTGGCCGAGTGCGCGGTGCTGAGGACGAGGCAATCGTCTTCTTCCTTGCTGCCACCGGCGAGATCCTGCGTCGCCTGTGGCGGCTCCAGCGCCAGAGCGGAAAGAAAGGTCGCGCGATCGGGGTAACCGGCGGCGATGATCTGCAGCTGGTCGAGATCCGCCAGCCGCGGCTCGACCCGGTCGTAGCGCTCGCGCAGGATGTTATCGTATAGAAGTCGTACCCGCGCGATATCTGCCGCGACCTGGGCCTGATCCTGCGGCGGGCCCGAGCGCAGTCCGTCGAGGAGGTTGACGAGCGCAGCGTGGGCCGCTTTCGCTCGCGGAGGCGGATTGTACCGGCCGAACGCGGTGGATTCCCACGCCGCGGCCGCCATCGCGTCGATCGCGGCACGAGCCGTCGCATCGCCGATTCCGGGCAGCAACAACAGCAACCTGTACCAGCTCACCTCGTCGCGCGGGTTCTCGAGGATGCGGAGGAATGCGAGGACATCCTTCACGTGCGCCGCCTCGAGGAACTTGAGGCCGCCCCATTTCTCGAACGGGATCTTCCGGTTGGTCAGCTCGATCTCGAGATCGGCCGACATGTAGCCGGCGCGGAACAACACCGCGATCTCACTGAGCCGGGTGCCCTCTTCGTGGAGCTCGAGAATTCGATCGACGACGAACTGGGTCTGTTGCTGCTCGTCGCGCGCGGCGACGAGCCACGGCTGTTCGCCCCCGATGCGCTGGGTCCAGAGGTTCTTGGTGAAACGCTCCGCCGCCCGCGAGATCACGGAATTGGTGACCGAAAGAATCGGTTGGGTCGAGCGATAGTTCTGTTCGAGCGCGACGACGGTCGCGCCCGGAAACTGCTTCGGGAAGTCGAGGATGTTGCGGAAGTTGGCACCGCGGAAAGAGTAAATGCTCTGCGCGTCGTCGCCGACGACGGTGAGATTGCGGTGCGCCTTGCACATCCCCGCCAGAATCCGCGCCTGCAGCACGTTGGTATCCTGATACTCATCGACCAGGATGTGGTCGTAGAGTCCGGAGATCTTCTTGCCCAGCTCGGGTGATGCCTCGAGCAGGAGCGCCCAGAACAGCAGCAGATCGTCGTAGTCGACGAGGTTTCTCTCCTGTTTCCGGCGGGTGTAGTCCGCGTAAATCTTCCCGAAATCCTCGATGTAGTCGATGAACTGGGGATAGTCGTCGCGGATGATGTCTTCGATCGAGATGCCGGTGTTGATGTGCCGCGAGTACACATACTGGAGCGTTTCCTTCTTCGGGAACCGCTTTGACTTCGCGGCGTAACCGAGCTGCGCGCGGGAGAGCTGCATCAGATCGGCGGCATCGCCCTGATCCATGATCGTGAAATCTTTCGGCAACCCCGCCGCCTGACCGTAGCGCCGAAGCAGCCTATGGGCGGTGGCGTGAAAAGTCCCGCCGTGCACCCGCTTGCTGTTGCTGCCGACCAGCCGCTCGGCGCGCGACAGCATCTCCTGCGCGGCGCGCCGCGTGAAAGTCAGAAGCAGAATGCGCTCGGCGGCGACACCGCGCTCGATGAGGTGCGCGACCCTATAGACGAGCGTTCGAGTCTTACCCGTTCCCGCGCCGGCGATGATGAGGAGCGGACCATCACCATGCGTCGCCGCTGCCGCTTGCTCCGGATTGAGCTCAGACGAGAAATCGCGCGGCGTTCCCGGCGTTTCCACCCGCGGGCGCGGGGGATAGACCTTGAGCGTATCGGTCACGCCACGGTTTCGAGCAGCGCCGAGCGCGGAGTGACGACGGCGGTGAGATCGAAGGCGGTGGCGAACTCGGCCGTGACGCGGTCGCGAACGTCCTGAATCGGCACTTCGGCGACGCCGATCTCCCTGGCGATCGAGGTCATCACCACTCCATCGATTCCGCACGGCACGATGAGATCGAAGAAGCTCAGATCCGTCGTGACGTTGAGCGCGAAGCCGTGCCACGTAACCCAATCGCGGGCGTGCACGCCGATCGAAGCAATTTTCCTCCCGCGCGTCCACACTCCCGTGTAGGCAGTATTTCGCTCGGCGGGGATTCCGTATTCCGCCAGCGCATTGATCAACGCTTCTTCGATCTTGCGCAGATACCAGTGCAGGTCGAGGCGGTGCCGCTTGAGGTCGATGATCGGATATCCGACCAATTGGCCGGGGCCGTGATAGGTGACGTCCCCGCCGCGCTCGACCTCGAAAACTTCGACTCCCTTGCTCCGCAGAAATTCCGGCGACGCGACCAGGTGCTTCTCCTTGGCCGCGCGGCCAAGGGTGACGACGCTGGGGTGCTCGACGAGCAGCAGCACGTCCTGCGGGATGGCGCCGGAGATTCTGTCGCGGGCGATGTTGCGCTGCAGCTCGAGGGCCTCGGCGTAGCCCATCCTGCCGAGCGCGACCGCCCATAGCTCCCGATCAGCCACCCCGCGCCATCCGCATTAGATGTGAATGACCTTGCCCATCGAATCGAGGGTCGCCTCGGCAATCGCTTCGGACAACGTCGGGTGGGCGTGGATCGCGAGATCGACTTCCTCGACGGTGAATTCGTTCTCTCGCGCGACGGCGAGCTCGTGGATGATCTCGGTTGCGTGCGCGCCGATGATGTGGGCGCCCAAAATCTCGCCGTACCTGGTGTCGCGAATGATCTTGACGAATCCTTCGGTCTCGCCGGACGTGCGCGCCCGGCCGTTCGCGGAGAAGGGAAACTTCCCGACCTTGTAGTCGATCTTCTTTTCCTTGACCTGGGCTTCAGTCATGCCGATCGACGCGACTTCGGGGTGGCAGTACGTTGCGTTGGGGATGTTGCCGTAGTTCACCGGGTGGACGTGCTTCTGACCAGTGAGAAATTCGGCGAAGACGATTCCTTCGCGCTCGCCCTTGTGGGCGAGCATCGGTGGTCCAGCGACGTCGCCGATGGCGTAGATGCCTTTGACGGAAGTCTCCATCCGCTCATTGATCCTGATGAAGCCGCGCTCGGTGAGCTGGATTCCCATCTCCCTGATGCCGATGTCATCGATGTTGGGCGCGCGTCCGGCGGCGACGAGAACTTTCTCGACCTCGAGGTTCTGCTTCTTGCCGCCGACCTCGACGCTCATGCTGACGGAATTCTTGCCGACCTTGACATCGCCGATTTTCGCGGCGGCGAGGACATCGATTTTCCGCTTCCTGAAGCTTCTGGTGAGCTCGGCGCTGCAGTCGGCGTCCTCGAGCGGGAGGATCCCCGGCAGCGCTTCGATCAGGGTGACTTGAGTGCCGAAGGCGGTGAAGACGTCGGCGAACTCGCAGCCGACCGCGCCGGCGCCGACGATCGCCATGGTCTTCGGCGCCTTCTCGAGGGTGAGCGCCTCGTCAGACGAGATTACGGTGGATTTGTTGAGCTCGAGTCCGATCTGCGGCAGTCCTTTGACGCGGGACCCGGTGGAGATGACGATCGCCTTTTTGGCGTCGTGCTTCTCTTCTTTTCCGTCGACTTTAACGGCGACGGTGTTCTTGCCTGTGATTTTCCCGGTGCCCTTGATCCAGGTGATCTTGTGCTTCTTGAACAGAAACTCGACACCCTTCGAGTTCTGGTTGCTCACCGCGCGGGAGCGCTTCATGGCTACGCCGTAGTCGAGCTTGAGATTGCCGGCGGTGACGCCGAAGTCGGCGCCGTGAGAGATACGGGTCGCGAGGGACGCTGACTCGAGGAGCGCCTTGGCGGGGATGCATCCCCAGAGGACGCAGGTGCCGCCCAGTCCTTCGCGCTCGACGACGGCGACGGACATTCCAAGCTGAGCAGAACGGATTGCGCCAACATAACCGGCGGGGCCGCCGCCGACGAAAATCACATCATAGCTTGCCATTTCTTGCGGGATTGAGGTCGGGGATAAATCTAGCGGAAGGCGGAAACTGAGGATTTAGTGGAAAGTTCGGACTTGGCTCGGCTTCTGATCGAAATATTCAAGACCTGCCACTGTAGTCCAAAAGGTGGCAGGTGGGAGACATGGTCGGAGGCGCAGTTAGTCAGTTTATCCGGCGCGTTCCAGAGTGGCGTGACGCAGCGAGAAGGCGAGTAGAAAAACTGCTGCCAGAGCATCTCCGCGCACCTCTCCCACCTGCCACCTTTGGGACTAGGGGTCCCAGTCGTCAGCGGTCAGGTGCGAGAAGCCGAGGCACTGCCGCGCTCAGATCAAGAGCGAGAGCGGATTCTCAATGTACCGCCTGACGGTCTGCAAGAATTTCGCGCCCGTAGCGCCGTCGATGGCGCGGTGGTCGCAGCTCATGGTGACCCGCATCCGCTGACGAACCTCGAGTTGGCCGTCGACAACCACCGGCTTTTCTTCCACACCGCCGATGGCGAGGATGCCCGTCTCGGGCGGGTTGATGATCGCCGTGAACTGGTCTATCCCAAACATGCCGAGGTTGGATACTGAGAAGGTCGAGCCAGTGTACTCCTCGGGGGTGAGCCTGCGCTCGCGGGCTTTCCCGGCGAGCTCACGAGCCTTGGCGGAGATTTCCCAGAGAGTCATTCGATCGGTGTCGAACAGCACCGGCGTGATCAGGCCGTCCTCGACCGCGACCGCCATGGCAACGTGAATGCGATTGAATTTCCGGATCTTGTCGCCGAGCCAGTGGGCGTTGACTTCGGGATGCTCGGCGAGTGCCAGGGCAACCGCCTTGATGATGATGTCGTTGAACGAGGCCTTGTACTGATCGCCCATCTCAGCGAGTTGGGTGCGCATCTCGGCGGCGCGCGTGACATCGAACTCGGCGGTCAGGAAAAAAGTCGGGATCGGACCGTTGGATTCGCTGAGCCGCTTGGCGATTGTCTTCCTGATTTGCGTGAGTGGCACATCCTTGAAATCGCCCTCGGTCGCGAGGCGCTCCGCGGCGGCGGATCTTCCCGCGGCGGTGCCGGCGGCTTTGGCGTTCTCGATGTCGCGCTTGACGATGCGCCCACCGGGGCCGGTGCCCTGAATCGATCCGAGCTGGATGCCGCGATCGTTGGCGAGGCGTCGCGCGAGCGGGGACGAACGACGGCGACCATCGGTGGCTGCAGGGTGCGAGGCCCCATTGCCTCTTGGAGCTGACGGAGCGGCAGGTGGGCGCAGCGCCGCCGGACGCGGTGGCGGCGCTGCCGGTGGTCCACCGGCTTTTTGCTGCGGTGGAGTCGAAGCTTCGCCCTGCGATTGTCTCGGCGCTTGCGGCACCGGACTCTTTGCCGGCGCCTCCCTGGTTTCCGCGACAGCCTGATTCGGCGTCGCAACGGTCGCGCTCGGCGCACCGCCGGCTTGCGCGGCCTGCGCGCCACCAGACTGGGCACCGGCACCGGCGCTACCGACGATCGAGTCGATGTTCTCGTCGGGTGCGGCGATCACCGCCAGCAGAGTTCCCACGGGTGATGCATCGCCCTCATTCGCCAGCCGCTTGCGGAGAACTCCATCGCCGCGGGCGACGAGCTCCATCACCGCTTTGTCGGTCTCGACTTCGGCGAGCACATCGCCCGCCTTGATCTGATCGCCTTCGTTCTTGTTCCACTTGACGAGGCGGCCTTCCTCCATGGTCGGCGAGAGCGCCTCCATCACCACTTTCGTTGCCATAGTCGCTCAGTCGAGGTACATGACTTTTCTGATCGCCTTGACCGTCTTGGCGGCGTCCGGCTTGGCGGCGCGCTCCAGGTTCTTGGCGTAGGGCATCGGCACTTCTTCCTGGTGCACTCGCAGAACCGGCGCGTCGAGATCGTCGAAGCACTCGCGCTGGATGAAGTCGACGACCTGCGAGCCCAGCCCGCAGATCTCCCACCCTTCCTCGAGGACGACGGCGCGGTTGGTCTTCTGCACCGAGCGCGAGATCGCTTCGACGTCCATCGGACGCACGGTGCGCAGATCGACGACGTCGATGTTGATGCCTTCCTTGGCGAGATCGTCGGCGACCTTCATCGCGACGAGAACCATCTTGCCGTGCGTTATTACCGAGCAGTGGTCTCCTTCGCGCTTGAGCTCGGCGACACCGATCGGAACGATGTGCTCTCCGTCTGGCACTTCGCCTTTGGTGTTGTAGAGCATCTCGCCCTCGAGAAACACGACAGGGTTGTCGTCGCGGATTGCAGACTTGAGCAATCCTTTGGCGTCCGCAGGCGTACCGGGCGTCAGAACCTTGAGTCCGGGGATATGGGCAAGCCAGCTCTCCCATGCCTGCGAGTGTTGTGCGGACAGCTGCAGCGCAGCGCCGTTCGGCCCGCGAAAGACCATCGGCATCTTGAACTGGCCACCCGACATGTAAAGCATCTTCGCCGCCGCATTGACGACCTCGTCGAGCGCGAGCAGGGCAAAGTTCCAGGTCATGAACTCGACGATTGGTCGGAGGCCGACCATCGCGGCACCGACGCCGACGCCGGCGAAGCCGAGCTCAGTGATCGGAGTATCGACGATGCGCATCGGGCCAAACTCGTCGAGTAATCCCTTCGAGACTTTGTAGGCGCCGTTGTACTGCGCGACCTCCTCGCCCATCAGGAAGACGCTGTCGTCGCGCTGCAGCTCTTCGCGGAGCGCCTGGGTCAGCGCGTCGCGGTAGGTCATTACGGGCATCAGGATGTCGTGTCCGAGTAGACGTCGGTGTACAGCTTCTCGAGTGGCGGCTCCGGGCTCGAGTCGGCGAAATCCCAGGCGTCCTGGGCGATCGCCTTGGCCTCGTCATCGAGCTTGTGCATCTCGCCTTCGGTGAGCTCGCCCGCCTCGAACATCTTGTTGTGCAGTAGAAGGATCGGATCGCGCTTCATGTTCTCCTCGAGCTCGTCCTTGGTGCGGTAGGTTCCGCTCACCGCGTCGGACATCGAGTGGCCCATAAAGCGATACGTCTTCATCTCGATCAGAGTCGGACGCTTCTCCTTGCGTGCGCGCTCGATCGCGCGCGCCATCACGTCGCGCACGGCGAAGACATCCTGACCGTCTACCGATTCGCCTTCCATCCGGTAGCCCTTGGCGCGGACGACGACATCCTCGTTCGCTGTAGAGCGGGAGATCGCGGTGCCCATGCCGTAACGGTTGTTCTCGATGATGAAGATCACGGGCAGGTCCCACAGGGAGGCCATGTTCAGGGCTTCGTGGAAGGCGCCGATGTTGACCGCCGCTTCACCGAAGAAGCAGACGCAGACCTGGTTGCCGCGACGATACTTGATCGCGAAGCCGACGCCGGCCGCGATGGGAACGTGGCCGCCGACGATGCCATGCCCGCCGAGGAAATTCGTCTCGGCGTCGAAAAGGTGCATCGACCCACCCTTTCCGCCCGAGCACCCGGTGTCACGGCCAAACAACTCGGCCATGATTGCGCGCGGGCTCATGCCGCGCGCGAGTGCCTGGCCGTGATCGCGATAGGCTGTGATGACGTAGTCATCGGGGCGAATCATCGACATCACGCCGGTGGAAATTGCTTCCTGTCCGATGTACAGGTGACAGAATCCGCCGATTTTTCCGAGCGCGTAGGCTTCCGCGCAGCGCTCCTCGAAGCGCCGCTGCACCATCATGGAATGGAGCAGCTCGCGGCGCAGCTCCTTGGTGGTGCTGGTCATTCCGCGGTCGATGGGTGCGGTGCCGTCGGAGCCGTTGTTCCTCGACGCCGGCTTGGCCCCCTTCGGCTGCGGTTTCGTTTCCTTCTGCTTCTGCGCTGGGGCGCGCTTGGCTTCGGTGCTCATACGCCAGCCGCCTGTACCTGCTCCCAGGCGTGGTAGCTGGATCGAACAAGCGGACCTGATTCAACGTGACGGAAACCCATCTCCATTCCTGTCTCGTACAATTGTCTGAATTCCTGTGGCGTGTAGTAGCGGTCGAGCGCGATGTGGGCGTCCGAAGGCCGCAAGTATTGTCCCAACGTCAGAATGTCGACGTCCACGGCGCGGAGGTCGCGCATGACGGCCACAACTTCCTCGATGGTCTCGCCCATCCCGAGGATCAACCCGGTCTTAGTCGGTATATCCGGAGCCGTTCGCTTGACGTAGCGGAAGATATCCATGACGCGTGGGTAGCGTCCGCCTGGACGCGCCTTCTTGTAAAGTCGCGGGACTGTCTCGGTGTTGTGGTTGTAGATCTCGGGTCTCGCTTCGAGAACGGTGCGGATGCTGTCCTGGTTGCCCTGGAAATCGGGCACCAGCACCTCGACGGAGCAGCCTGGGACGCGATCGTGGATCTGGCGAATCGTTTCCGCGAACACCCAGGCGCCAAAATCGGGCAAGTCATCCCGATCGACCGACGTTATGACCGCGTGCTGCAGGTTCATCCCGGCGATTGCTTCGGCGACGCGGCTGGGTTCGGCGATGTCGTACTTCGGCGGACGTCCGTGGGCGACGGCGCAGTAGGCGCAATTGCGGGTGCAGACGTCGCCCAGGATCATGAAGGTCGCGGTGCCGTGCTCCCAACATTCGCCGACGTTGGGGCAATGCGCTTCCTCGCACACCGAGTGGAGGTCGAGCTCGCGCATCAAGTGCTTGAGCCGCATGTAGTTGGGGCCGCCGGGCGCCTTCACTTTGAGCCACGACGGTTTCCGCTCGGGAAGGGGCTCCGTGCGGTGACGCCCCATGATCTGATAGAGAGTGTCTGGCATCGTTTGGGGCCGACGGGGAGGAGAGAGTCCGTCGACATGTTGAATCTACATTAAAAGCGGTCGGGGCGAAATTGTGACAGGTCGTGGCTAAGTGGTGATTCTGTCACGAGATCGGCGATTAAATCCCCCGTAAGGGGGGCCATCAGCACGCCGTTGCGTGAATGGCCGCAGGCGTAAAGCAGCGATGGGTGCTCGGGATCGGCACCGATGAGCGGCAACATGTCGGGCGTGATGGGCCGGAGACCCGCCCACGCGGACACCGGCGGCGCCGCGCCGAGCGCCGGACAGATTTCTTCCGCCGCTGTTCTGACTTTCGCGATTCCGGCGTCGGTGGTCTCCGAGACAAAACCGGCGTTTTCCATGGTGCTGCCGCCGATCGTGGTGTCGCGGCGCGGTACAATGTATCCGCGCGGTCCGTAGGCGACGTGACGCATCGGCGCCGATCCGTACGACACGAGCTGGCCGCGCGCGGGCTGCACGTATTGCGCGAAGCGTGCACCTGCGATCTGAGCCGACCATGCGCCGGCGGCAAGAACGACGCACCGCGCCGTGCGTTCTTCGCCAGTGGCGGTGACCACGGTGCACGAGTCGTTTCCTGGTGCAACGCCTGTGACGGCGGCTGTAACTCTCTCGATCCGATCGCTCGCGTCGCAGAGGCGGTTGAGCGCGGTGAGCAGAATGGTGTTGTCGACGCAGCCGTCATCGGGATTGAGCACCGCTCCGCGTGCGTGCGCGAGCGACGGCTCGAGCTCGCGGAGCTCCTTTGCGTCGAGCCAGCGCGTTGATGGGAGCGCCGTTTTCTTGAGCCCTTTGATGCCGTTCTCGCTGAGTGCAACCTGGAGAATGCCGAGGCGATTGAGCGGAACCCTTACTCCCGTTCGCTCGGCAAGCAACTCGACGTAGGATGGGTAGCGGTCGCGGGCCGCGATCGCAAAATCATGCGCGGCACCGGTTGCGCGCTCGACAGACGGCGCCAGCATCCCCGCGGCAGCGGGAGACGCCTCACCTCGACGAGGCTCTCCCACCAGGGCGACCCCGATTCCACGCTCGGCGATGGCTGCCGCGGCGGCGAGCCCTACGAGCCCGCCGCCGACAACGATGACTTCAGCGCTCAGCTTCGAAGACCCGGTTCTTTGCTCTCGTGAAACAACGCCGGCCAGGCTATCGTAGTGATTCCAGACACTGTATCGGAGAATACCATGTTACGCGCCATCTTCATGATTGGCCTATTCGCCATGCTGGGCCTCTTCGCCGTAGGCATGGTGTTCAAGCTATTCGGCGGCATCATCGGCCTCACCTTCTTCATCGTTGGCCTCGCGCTCAAGGTACTCATCGTGGGCGGACTGCTGTACTTCGGAATCCGGATTCTCAGCCCCGGTACCGCGGCGCGGCTCAGGGAGAGGTTCTCGGGGACGAGGCTCACTCGTTACTAAGGCCTCGAAGTCTGGGGACCTGATTGCTCATGACTGGCCACTGTAGTCCACCAGGTGGCAGGCGGGAGACGTGGTCGGAGGCACAGGTATCAGCTTATCCGGCGCGTTCCTGCGTGGCGTGACGCAGCGAGAAGGCGAGTAGAAAAACTGTCTCCAGAGCATCTCTGTGCACCTCTCCCACCTGCCACCTTTTTGACTAGGGGTGCCAGTCGTCGGTGATCAGGTCTCAGAATCCGTGTCCAGAGATTCTATAACGCCCCAAGCCAGCATCGGCACCATGATCTCGTGGTGCCCGGTGATCTCGTAGCCTTTGCCGCTTCCCTGGGTGGGACGCTGGACGACATTCACGCGCGGGCGGTAGTGGCGCTGCATGTCGAGGTCGCAGGTAGTGAAGCCGGTCGGTTTGCCGCCGTTCAGATTGCGCGCGATCGTGAGCGCCTTGAGAAAAACCTCCGGCATTATCACGGCGCTCCCCAGGTTGAGAGCCACGCCGCCCTTGTCCAGCGCCGGCAGCGAGGCAGCGAGACGGCGGAAATCGCGATGACTCGTGTCGCCGATTGCCGCGCCATTCGCAGCGGGATGCTGGTGGATGATCTCGGCGCCGAGCGCAGCGTGAACGGTGCAGGGAACGCCGAGGCGGGCAGCAGCGAGCAGCACCGATAGCTCGGGATTCGAGAGGGAAAGATTCCCGAGCGCGCGAGCGAGCGACTCGCCCATCCCCCAGCCATTCTTCATGCCGGCGGTGAACGCCTCGTTCATCCCCCGTCCGGTTTCTTCCGCCATTCCGAAGGTCCCATCGACAAGTCCGCGCGCGACATCTTCAGATGTCGCACCGAATCGGGCGATCTCGTAATCGTGGATGGCTGCCGAGCCGTTCATGGCGAGGTGGGTGATGACCTTGCGCTCCATCAAGTCGATGATGAGCGGCGCGAGTCCGGTCTTCACGATGTGTCCGCCGAGCATCACCACCACCGCCCGTTTTTTTCTCGCTGCGTCCGCGATCGCGGCGACTACGGCGCGGAAGTCTCGCGCGACCAGAACATCGGGCAGGGATTTGAGAAATGCGGAGAAGCTCCGATCGCTCCCGGGCGGCGACGCGAACTCCGAAGCGGCAACCTTGTTGGGCCGCCGCTCGATTGGAACGGTGCGAACTCTGGATAGATCGGCTTCCGCCGGCGGCGAAACAGGGGATGCGGCGGGCGCGCTCGCGTTCTTCGCCGCGCCCTTTTTCCCGCGAGGATTTCGGCCCTGGTTACCGCTTACGCGCTCGGCGATGGCTGGAAGGACTTGAGATAGAGATTGAGCGACCCGAATTTCAGCTGCGATTTCAGCTGCAGCATTATGTGCCGGTCATCATCCGACAGCCAGACCTCGGCGTGCCCGTTCTCCGAGAAAATGCCCTTCGTTTTGATTACCGGCTGAACGACGATCGCATTGAAGGTGCCGGCTGGGACTCTGATGCGCTCCCTGCGCACGACTCTGATCCGCACCGGATTGCGGTCTGGCCGGAAGTACCGATCGAAGTCGTAGGTCTTTCCGACCTCGAGAGGAATGGTGCGCAGGAAGTACAGGAACGACCCATCGTCGAGCGGCTGGCTGACCGATTTCTCTTCCTTGGCAGGCTTCTTCGACGTCTGAATGAAGATGGCGCGCTCCGGATAAATCTCGAAGCGGCGCTCGGTGTCCTTCCCACCTTCCTCGAGATCCTGGACGAAGCGCAGAGACGACAGCGTCTCGGCGTCCATCCAGCTCTCGTAAACGTCGTTCACCCGATAGAGGAAGTTGCCGCCGCGCACCCAGAACGCGGTATGCCATGCGGCGCGACCGCGAATATTGTCGAGGGCGACGACTTCCATGTGGGCACTGCCGACTTTGAGCGCCCCAAACTTGACGTCGTACTCCATGCGCTCACCCGGCCCGAACGGCACCTCGGCGCGTTTGACTGACGACGCGGCGACGTTCTGGGCGTTTCCCGTCGACGGCGTCTGAGCCCACGCCGAGGTGGCGGTTGCGGCAAGCACAAGTACGGCACGCGACAGCAGGGTGCGCGATGTCACGCTGCACCTCCGGCTGACGGAGCGAATGTTCTGGCTTTGCGGGAAAAACGAAAAAGATTCATGGCGTCTGCGAATGGTCTGACTCGCGTCTCCCGAGTGCGAACATCGTACCGCGGCGCGAGGTCCACGTTCTCGACACGACGCGCGAATGGCCGCGTCTTGAGCAGCAGCTCCGCATTCGCCGCCCAACCGTTGCCGGTGACTATCGGCTTGTCCGCCAACGATTTGAGCAGCTCGCGAAGAACCGAGATGCGGTAAAGACGGAAGGTGGTGAATGGATCCGCCGCGTCGGTGCGGGGCAGTCCGGCACGCTGCATCCAGTTCGCAAAAGCGTGCAGCCTGCGCACCGGTGCCGGCGCTTCGGCCATCTCCTGCCGGGCAGCGACGATGTCGGCGCCACCCTCGAATCGCTTGACGAGCTCCGGAATGTGCTCGGGCTGGTCCGTGAAATCGGCCTGCATCACGATCAGCGCATCACGCCGCGCGTAGCGGGTGCGACGCGAAACTTCCCGCACCAGGCGATCGAGCGCGTAGCCGTAGCCGCCGCGCTTTTCGCCCCGGATTACGGTAAGTGGAATAACCTCAGCGTAGGGCTCGAGGGTCTCGAGACTGCCGTCGGTACTGCCGTCGTCGTAAACGACGATCTCGTACTCGCGCGAGTAGTCCTGAAACACCCGTCGGATGCGCCAAAGGAGCACACCTACTGTGGGGCCTTCGTTGTAGGTCGGGATGCAGATGTAGATCAAGCTTGAGTCCGGTGCTGAGGGGCTGCGTTGGTGGTGCTGACGCAAGATAGGAGGGCCAAACGAGAAGTCGCTACCCCGCCATCAGTCTATTGTACACCTCAGCCGTACGTTGGATCATCCGGTTAGCGTCGAATTCGCGGGCTCTGAGCCGCGCGCCCTCCGCGAGCATTGCCCGCAACCCGTCGTCGCTTATCAGCGCCGCCGCGGCGCGAACGAACCCCGCGATGTCGCCAGGGGGAACGAGTAGGCCGCTCTTTCCGTCCTCGATCACTTCAGGCAATCCCCCGACCGCGAACGCGATGGGGGCAACCCCCAGTGCCATCGCGTCGATCACTGCTGTCCCCAATCCTTCTGATCGCGACGGATGCCAGAGCACATCGAGACCGGCCATGGCGTCGTGGATCTCTTCGACAAACCCGGCGTCGAATCCTTCGACACCCGACACAGTCGTGCCGCCTTTGCCCTTGCCGCCGAGCAGTACAAGTCGCGTGCGACGAAAGACTTCTCCGGGCAGCTTGCGCGCGATGCCACCGACCATGTCGAGGCCTTTCTCCTGGGTCATCGCGCCGACGACGCCACAGATAACCGCGCTCATCGGCCAGCCTCGCTCCTTTCTCCAGTTGCGCGGCCGTCGCACCTGCGGCGCGGGCACGCCGGAATGAACGACCTCGATGAGCCGCGACGGAATGCCCGCCTTCACCATGACGCTTCTGACCGCCTCAGAGATGGCGATGAACGCATCCACTCCGTGGCGGTACTTGAGACGGACCTGCTTGGGTGGAAAGACGACGCGCCTCGTCACTACGAGCTTCGTTTTCCGCTTGCCGAGCAGTGCGAGCCTGGCGATGGAGTGTGAGCGGGCGTCGTGGGCGTGAACTATTCCCGCGTTCCATTCTCTGGCGACGGCGCGCAGCTCTCGCGCGGACCGAATGTCCCACTCGCCGCGCAGCGTGAGTCGATAAGTGGGCAAGCCGGCGTGCTCGGCGCGGCGGATGAGGGGCGAGCCGGTCGGCGCGACGACGAGGGTTCGATAGCCGAGGTCGCGCAAACCGGTCGCGAGCAGGAAGACCTGCCGCTGGCCGCCACGCCAGCTGCGCCCGGAGTCGACGTGAAGTATCCGGGGCAGGTCCACTATGCTTCGAGCTTCCGCGCGAACGCCCGGAACAGCCCCCGGTCCCATGGCTCCGATGAAGCCGTCATCTCCTCCGGGTGCCATTGGACTCCCATCGCCCACCAGTTCCGGTCGGTGGACTCGATTCCTTCGATGACGCCGTCGGACGCGCGCGCGGTGATCCGCATGCCGGCCGCGACATCCTTCACCGACTGATGGTGAAAGGAATTGACGGACCGCTGCTCGGTGCCAATCGCGCGGGCGATCAATGATCCGGGCTCAATCGTGATATCGTGGGTGCTGGCGTCGCGCGGTCCATTCTCGTCGTGATCGATCGTCGTGTCGACCTGCGAAGGAATGTCCTGGACGAGAGTGCCGCCGAGCGCGACGTTCAGGATCTGGACGCCGCGGCAGATGGCGAGGACGGGCGTCCCCCGGTCCCGGGCGGCGCGGATCAGCGCCGCCTCTGTCGCATCGCGCGCGGGGTTCACGGAGCGTACTTTTTCATGCCGGTTTTCGCCGTAGAGGGCGGGATCGACGTCTTCCCCACCGGTCAGCACCAGACCGGAAACTGAATCGAGCACGGAAACCGCCGCTTTTTCACTCGAGAGTGGCGGAACGATGAGTGGTATGAGCCCTGCGTTTTCGAGGGCTGTAACGTAAGCGGCGGTTAGCCGGACACGACTGGTATCGCCATCGGGGCGGATGCTAGCGGTAACAGCAACTGTGCAGGCTGGAACCGGCTTGCGCGCGGACGACACGAGTGATCTCTCTTCGACAGGGTGGTTTGATTCTGCTGCTCGCCGCCGCGTCGGCGACAGATGCACAGCCCCAAAGGTTGAGCGGGCTGCCCGTCGCCTGCAAGGGGGAGCGCATCAGTCGCATCGACATCAATGCGAATCCCCCGTTTCGTATCACCGGCAACAACGTCTGGCAGCGCCTGGGCAGGTACGCGGCCAAGCAGCACGTTACGACCCGCGATGCGGTGATCCGCAGGTACCTCGCACTGCAGCTGGGTGATCGCTGCACGGAGCTGCGGCGATCGGAGTCGGAGCGCATCCTGCGCGCGCAGCCGTTCATCGCCGACGCCAGCGTCCTGGCGTACGCCGACGGCAACGGCGGCGTCGCGCTCGATGTCACGACCGTCGACGAAGTCTCGATACTGGTCGGGATGGGGATCGGGGGTGGATCGCCCGCCATCCACTCCCTGCTGCTCGGCGAAGACAACCTGCTCGGCAGCGCCTTTCACGTGGATGCGGAGTGGAAGAAGGGCGCACGCTTCAGGGATATCTACGCTGGACGCATCGTCGATTACCAGTTTCTCGGACGCCCGTACCAGATGATGGTCGAGGGCGGTCGGCGCGAGCTGGGGAGTGACTGGGCGACCGAGCTCAGCCATCCCTTTCTCACCGATCTGCAGCGGCTCTCCTGGCGCACCACGGCGGGGAATCTCAACACCTACTTCTATTTTCGGCGGCCGGGCGCGGAGCCGGCGGCAATCCGTATCGCGCGGTCGTACAGCGACATTGGCGGTGTCGCGCGCATCGGCCCGCCGCTGGGCAAGCTGGCGATGCTCGGCGGCTCGATCTCCTTCGAGGACGAGCGGCCCGCGCAATCCCCGATCCTCGTCACCGATGCCGGTCTGATCCCCGATACCAGCACGGCGCTGATCAACCGTTACAGGATTCATCAGACGGCGCGGATCAATGCGCTGTGGGGACTGCGGGACGTCCGATTCGTGCGCGCGAGCGGCTTCGACGCCATCGAGGGAACTCAGGATCTTCGCACCGGATTTCAGCTCGCAACGCTGGTCGGCAAGGGCATGAAGATTCTGCGCGGCAAGGAGCGCGACTGGTTCGTCTCGAGCGATCTCTATTATGGAATGGCGACACCGATCGCCTACGCCGCGATCGACGCAGCGGCCGAGGGCAGGCGCAGTCCGGAAGGGGAGTGGGACGGAATTCTCACGCACGGCCGCGCCGCGCTCTACCTCAAGCCCTTCAACCGGCAGACTTTGATCACCGACATCAAGTGGAGTGGCGGCTGGAAGCAACGCATTCCATTCCAGCTGACCTTCGGCGATCGGGACGGCGGTATGCGGGGTTTCCGTTCCGCGGATGTCGGTGGCGCGCGCCGGGTGGTCGGTCACTTCGAGGATCGCTATCTCGTCGGTCGCTACAAGGACTTCGCGACGTTTGCGGTGGCGCCCTTCTTCGAGGCGGGAAAGCTGTGGGCGGGCGATTCTCCGTTCGGTGTGAACACACCGATCTATGCTTCGACCGGTATCAGTCTCCTGGCGGCATCACCACCTCAATCCCGGCGCACGTTCAGAGCAGACCTCGCGTTCCCGGTGCGCGGACCGCGCGGTCACGGCTGGGAGGCGCGGCTCACCGTCATCGACTGGACGAGAACGTTCCGGGTCGAGCCGCGCGACATCTTCAACAATCGCGAGCGGTCGATCCCGTCGTCGGTCTTCAACTGGCCGTAGCTTCTGGATTTACGTGCGCAGTGGCCCGATGCCTACATGATGCGTCGGCGATTTCAGTTTCGGGCATCCGGCATCCGGCAACTGTGCCACCGACAACCCGCAACGCGTTATCCGTAGCTGCGAGAAACCGTCGTCCTTGTTCTACCTGTCCCCGGCCGGCACTCCGCGCATCATCCGTCGCACCGGAAACACCAGCAGCGCGCAAACAACGGCCGCCGCAAATAGCGACAATGACGTCTGCTTGAACAGCGCCGGCATCTGCTCGAGCTTCTCGGGATCGATGTGTCCGCCAACGAGGCCCGCAATCAGGTTGCCGAGCGCCGATGCCATGAACCACACACCCATCATCTGTCCCTTGAACTTGGGCGGCGCCAGCTTGGTCATCGAGCTGAGCCCGACCGGACTGAGCGACAGCTCGCCAAAGGTCTGGAACAGGTAGCTGAGCACCAGCCACCACGGCGAGACCAGAACGTGCCCGCCACCGTTGATCACGATGTTGGCGGCGAAAAGCATTACCAGAAATCCGAGGCCCGCGAAGAAAAGTCCCCACGCGAACTTCGCCACGCTCGACGGATCCTTGCCGCGCTTGCCGAGCGCGATCCAGAGCATCCCGAACACCGGCGCCAGCGCGATGACGAATACCGAGTTCGCCGACTGCAGCCACAGGGTGGGCATCTGCCAGCCGAAGACCACGCGGTCGGTGAAATCGTGCGCGAAAAGATTCAGCGACGTCGGCGCCTGCTCGAAGGCCGACCAGAATATCGATGCGAAAACGAAGAGCAGGAAGATCACCAGCACGCGCCGCTTCTCGGCGCCGTCGAGCCCGCCGAGGGCGAAGACGTAGAGAAAGTATAGAAGCGCTAGTCCGACGATCACGACCGTCATCCGGCGCGCGATGTTGACCGGGTTGATCGCCATCACACCGGTCATCGTGAGCAGCACGAGCAGGACGATGATCGCGACGCTGATCCAGATGACGAGCTTGATGCGTCTGTGCTCGGCGGGATCGGTAGATGCCGGCGCGACGCCCACATCGCCGAGGGTCTTGTCCGCGCGCGCCCAGTAGGTGAAGACGCCGATCAGCATCCCGACGCCCGCGGCGCCGAAGCCGAGATGCCAGGCGATCTTCTCGCCCAGGTAACCGGTGACGAGCGGAGCGATCAGCGCGCCGAGATTGATGCCCATGTAAAAAATCGAGAAGCCGGCGTCGCGTCTCGAGCCGCCTTCGGGATAGAGGTCTCCGACTATGGCGGAGATGTTCGGCTTGAGCAGTCCGGTTCCGAGCACGATCAGAATCAGGCCGATGAAGAACGCCGAGTGCGCGAATACGATCGACAGCGCGATCGAGATGTGTCCGAGCGCGATCAGAATTGCGCCGTACCAGATTGCGCGCCGCAGGCCGAGTAGCCGGTCGGCGATCCAGCCGCCGGGCAGCGCGGAGAGATAGACGCAGGCGGAGTAGATGCCGACGATGGCGCCCGCGGTCTCGCGGGAGAATGCGAACCCGCCGGTCGCGAGCGCGGCGGTCATGAACAGAATCAGGAGCGGCCGGATTCCGTAGAACGAGAACCGCTCCCACATCTCGGTCAGGAAGAGAGTCGAGAGCCCGATCGGCTGGCCGAAAAAGGTGCGCGTGCTGGCGCCGCGGGTTAATCCGGGCGGCGGCTCGTCGTGCGTTACAGTGCCCGCCTGCGGCTGATCAAAAACATCTTTCGAGTCTCTGGCCATTTTTCCGGGGGTTTGAGTCCGTCAGGCGTGAACCGCGGCGAGCGGAAGATACCTCTCAGGTGGATGTACGCCACCGGCCTGCTTTTGTTGCTCCCAGGTTATCGTCGTGGGCGGCTGCTTGATGCACGCGACGAAATGTCCGGGTGATTTTTCCTCGAGCGGCGGCACGATCGCGGCGCAAGCTGCGTCCTTGGCCGGGTGATGGCAGCGCGGATGAAACACGCAGCCGGACGGCGGATTGGCCGGCGAAGGAACATCGCCCTGGAGGATAATGCGCTCCTTGCGCGCCTTCGGATCGGCGACCGGCACCGCCGACAGAAGCGCCTGGGTGTACGGCATCAACGGAGTTCCGTACAGGTCTTCCGAGGTCGCGAGCTCCACGACCTTGCCCAGATACATGACCGCGACACGATCAGCGATGTGCTCGACCACCGACAAGTCGTGCGCGATGAACATGTAGGTGAGGTTGTGCTCGCGCTGCAGATCCTCGAGGAGGTTGATCACCTGCGCCTGGACCGATACGTCGAGCGCCGAAACCGGCTCGTCGCAGACGATGAACTTGGGCTCGACGGAGAGAGCGCGCGCGATGCCGATGCGCTGGCGCTGACCTCCCGAGAATTCGTGTGGATAGCGATTGGAGTACTCGGCGCGGAGCCCGACTTCCTGGAGTAACTGGCGCACTCGCGCGTCGGCAGCCGAGCCTTCAGCGAGCTTGTGGATTGTGAGCCCTTCGCGGATGATGGCGCCCACGGTCATGCGCGGGTTGAGCGACGAGACGGGATCCTGGAAGATGATCTGCATCTCGCGTCTGAGCGCGCGCAGCTCCGATGTGTTCATCGCGCGAACGTCGCGCCCCTCGAACATGATCTCGCCGGAGGTCGGCTCTAGCAATCGCAGTATCGTGCGGCCGGTGGTGGTCTTGCCGCAGCCCGACTCCCCGACGACGCCGAGGGTCTCGCCGCGGGAGACGTCGAGCGAAACATCATTCACTGCTTTCACGGACCCGACCTGACGCGCGAAGACGCCCTTCTTGATCGGGAATTCCTTGCGCAGGTTGCGCACGGAGACGAGCGGCTGCACGCCGTTCATGCCGCCGCAGCTCCTTCCTGAACCACGATTGGCGGATGCGGATGATTGCGACGCTCGGGCTCGATGGCGAGATGGCACCGCGAAACGTGAGCGCTCGATCCAATCTCGTAGAGCGGCGGGTGCTCGCGCGCGCAGAGATCCCACGAGTATGGACAGCGGTCGCGGAAGCGACAGCCGTGGGGCCAGTCCGTCGGCGCGGGCACCGTGCCGGGAATGACGTTCAGACGGTCCTTGTCGTGTCCGATGTGGGGCATCGATCCGATCAGGCCTTCGGTGTACGGATGATGGGGCCGCGCAAACAGCTCATCGACGCTGGTCTCCTCCACGATCTCCCCGGCGTACATCACGATCACCCGTTTTGTGGTCTCGGCGATGACGCCGAGATCGTGGGTGATCATCAGGATCGAGGTGCCGATTTTCTTCTGGAGGTCGACAAGGAGCTCGAGGATCTGCGCCTGGATCGTGACGTCGAGAGCGGTGGTCGGCTCGTCGGCGATGACGAGCGCGGGCTTCATCATGAGCGCCATCGCGATCAGCACACGCTGCCGCATTCCTCCTGACAGCTGGTGCGGATACTGGCGCGCTCGCACCTCCGCATCCGGAATGCCCGTCATCGCCAGCATCTCGACGGCGCGCTTCCAGGCATCGCTGCGGCTCATGTCGCCGTGCACGCGCGCGACTTCGGCGACCTGGTCGCCGACGGTGAACACCGGATTGAGCGCCGACATCGGCTCCTGAAAGATCATCGAGATGCGGTTGCCGCGAATGTCGCGCATTGCATCGTCGTCGAGGGTAACGATGTCGCGGCCCTCGAAATCGATGACGCTCCCCGGCTCGATGCGGCCCGGCGGCTGGATCAGGCGCAGAATCGAAAGCGCGGTGACCGACTTTCCGCAGCCCGACTCGCCGACGATGCCGACTGTCTCGCCGGCGCCAACGTCGAAGGTGACGCCGTCCACCGAGCGGGCAATTCCCGCCTCGGTGTAGAACCAGGTGCGGAGGTCGCGAACGGAGAGGAGCGGATCACTCATCGATCATCGCCGCTCATACACATCGCGAAGCGCCTCGCCCAGGACATTCAGCGTCATCACCGTCAGGACCATGAAGAGTCCGGGAAAGAGTGACATCCACCACAGCGTTGCAACCTGATCCGCCCCATCCTGAATGATGTTACCCCAGCTCGCCAGCGGCTGCGGTACGCCGATGCCAAGATACGACAGCCCCGCCTCGAGCACGATGACGTGCGCTACCCCAAGGGTTGCCGCAACGACGATCGGCGAGACGAGATTCGGGAGCAAGTGCCTCACCAGAACTCGTCGCCGGCTCGCGCCAAGCGCCAGCGCCGCGGTGACGAATTCGGCGTGTTTCAACGCAAGAACCTGACCCCTGACGATGCGACTGAGGCCGAACCAGCCGGTGAGTCCGAGGAATACCACGAGTGCCGGCACCGAAAGATGCGGCCACGCAACCAGTACGCCGAGCAGGAGCAGCAGCCGCGGGATCGAAAGAAGCGCATCGAGCACGCGCATCATCACTGCATCGACGAATCCGCCGGCGTAGCCCGCAATCGCGCCGTACGCGACGCCGAGGGTGAGACTCACCACCGTCGCCAGAATTCCAATCGAAAGAGACAGCCGGGCGCCGTAGATCACGCGGCTGAGCACGTCGCGGCTGTAGGGATCGGTCCCAAAAGGATGCGCCAGCGACGGCGGCAGGCTTTTCAGCAAAACGATGTCTGGCTGGGCCGCGGGATCGTAGGGCGCGATCAAGGGCGCGAGCAAGCCGATCATGATGATCACCCCAAGGGTAGCAGCGGCGAAACGCGACGACGGCTTGCGCAGGACTCCACGCAGAGCGAGCCCGAGCGGTGACTCGCGGGGCTGCTCGATGCTAGTGGCCACGGAGCCTCGGGTCGGCCCACGCGTAGAGGAGGTCGGCAAGCAGGCTTCCCAGGGCAACCATGATGCTGCCGATGATCACGCCGCCGACGACGAGGGGGTAGTCACGGGTTCCGATCGCGCTCACGACCGCGAACCCCATTCCCGGCCACGCGAAGATCTTCTCGATGAAGAACGCTCCGGTGAGCAGCGCCGGAAATGACAATCCAATCAGTGTGATGATGGGGAGCAGCGCATTGCGCAGTGCGTGGCGGCGCAGGATCTGGCGCTCGGTGAGTCCCTTGAGCCGCGCGGTCCGGATGTAGTCGGAAGGGAGGACGTCAAGCAATGCAGCGCGCTGGAATCGCGCGACACTCGCCGAGGCCAGAACGGTGAGCGTGAGTGCGGGCAATGCGAGGTGTCGCAGCCGATCCACGACGCGACCGCCCCAGCTCAGATACTCGTGCATGACGGGGTCGACCGCGCCACCGACCGGAAAAATCGGCAGCCAGTAGGTGAACGCGAGCAGCGTCAGAATCGCCAGCCAGAAATCCGGCATCGAAAAGAACAAAAGCGAGATGCCACTCAACGCGTGGTCGGTGAACGAGCCGCGGCGCGCCACCTGAATGAGGGCGACGAGAATTCCGAGAGCGAAGCTGCCGACCAGCGCGACTCCCATGAGGAGCACGGTGTTGGGCAGCGCCATCGCGAGCACATCGCGCACGGGTCGTTCGTAGGAGAACGACCAGCCCAGCTCACCGCGGGCGAGCGCACCGGCGTATCTCAAGAACTGCTCGGGCAGCGGACGGTCCAGGCCGTACTGAGCGCGCAGCGTCGCGCGCACGCTCTCACTGACGTTCGGGTTGTCGACGACCGCGCTGAACGGATCGCCCGGCGCGAGATGGATCAGGATGAAGGTGATGACCGCGACGATCGCGACGATCATCACGGCCTGTCCCAGCCGTCGCGCGAGGTAGCGGATCACCCGCTACGGGCTCTTTTGACCCGGTTGTTGGGCCGTTGATGAAGCGGTTCCGGAAGCGGCGCTGCCGGACAGCACGACCGGAGCGTTGTCACGGGGAATGCGCTTGTCGGCCGGAATCCACCAGTCGGGGATGTGGGACCACCACGCGTCGGGGCGAAGCGTCGCGAGCTGCAGGCGGGAATGATAGCCGGCGATGCTGAGCGGCTCCGCGATCCAGATTGCCGGCGCGTCCTGGATGATGGTCTCGTACGCGGCGGTGAAGTAGGCCTTCCTCCGCGCGGGATCGAAGGACGCGAGCGCGCTGTCGATGTTGGCGTCGAAGGCCGGGTTTTCGTACGAACCGAAATTGTTACCGCTGCTGGAGCGCGAGGCTTGAATGCCCCACGATCCGAGCGCCGCGCCCGGACTCGGCTGGGTATTCCACTGGCCGAGCACCATGTCGAAGGTGCGCCTTCGGTCCTTCTCAGCCAACGCCGGGAATTCGAGGTTTTCGATGTCGACCTTCGCGCCGATTTTTCGCCACTGTTCCTGGAGAAATACCGCCGTTCGGACGCGCACCTGGCTCGTACCCGGGATCGAGAGCGTGAAGCGGAGCGGCGTGCCGTTGCGCACGCGCACGCTGTCTGGCCCCATCCGCCAGCCGAGGGAATCCAGGATCTGTCGCGCTCGCGCAGGATCGTAGGGAATCTGCGGGAGGTTTGGATCGGTGGTCGGATAGACACGGAGGGTCGGACCAAGCGCCGGAAGTGCAAGAGTATCGTAAAGGCTTCGAACCAGAGTCGCCCTGTCGGTCGCCATGGTCAGCGCGCGTCGCAGATCGCGGTTGCCGAAAAGTCGATGCGGCCGATTGTGGTTTACGGGATCGCGAAGATTGAATTGCGCGAAGCTGTACGTCAGCGCCCGGTACGGCTGCGTCGCGAGCTCGGGGTGTTTTGCGACTTCGGGAAGGTTCTCGGGTCGCAGCTGCTCGAAGAAGTCGGCTTCCCCGCTCAGAAATCTCGTCACCGCGGTCTGGAAATCGGAGCTGATTGCCCAGATCACCCGATTCAGCCTGGGCCGGCCGCGATAGTTGGCGGTGTCGGCAACTATCTCAACGACCGCGCGGGGCACCCAGCGGGAAAAACGGTACTGTCCCGATCCGATCGGATGCCGGCCGGCATCGGACGCGCGCCACGCCGAGGGCGGAATGGGCTTCCATATGTGCTCGGGAACGATTGGCAGCTGATAAGTCGCGTCGAAAAATTGCTGCGGGCTTCTGGCGTGAAACCAGACCACCGCTGTCGCCGAATCGGGTGTCGATACGGAATCGATGTTGGAGATCACCGATGCCGCGGGCGAGCCGAGCGTCGAATCCTTGGTGCTCGTGACGGTGAATCGGACGTCGTTCGAGCGCACCGGCACGCCGTCGTGCCACCTCGCGTTCGGATTCAGGTGGAAGGCGATGCTTAGAGAGTCGGCGCTCCAGGCCCAGCGATCTGCGAGACGCGGCGTGAAGCCGTTGTCGTTCAGGATGTTGAGCGAATCCCCGATGTCGGCGAGGCGATCGTAGATCATGTCGACGATCTGGGACGTCTGAACCGTCTGGGTCAGCGCCGGAATCAGCGGGCCCGGGTCACCGCCGGTGGAGATCACGAGCGTGCCCCCGGTGTTACGCGCCGATGACGATTCGGCTCCAGTGCACCCCAACGCGAGCGCCATGCAAAGGAGCGCGGAGCGTCTCATCGCCGCCATGTCCAGCCCTCGTCGAGAAAGTGCGGTACGTGCTCCATCGCTTCGCCTCTGATCTCATCTTCCATCAGCTTCGTCGCGTCGGCGTCCTCGAGGGCGCGGACGGCGTCGAACATCGCGGTCGCGACTTCGCGGACATCCGGCGCTCGCCCGAGCAGCGATTGGAGCGTTGCCGGCGCCGGAATCGCTCCGTCAAAGGACCCCGGTCCGCTCCCGAAGGTTGACAGCGACGACTGATCATCATCGACGAGGATGGAGCCGTGCTGCAACAAAGCTCCTCCGTCGCGCCACTGGGCACTGCCTACCAGCTTCGCGCCTTCGGAAACGAGCTCTCCCTCGAACGGTGTCTCGAAACACGGCCGGGTGCTCGGCACGCCCGCGCGCTCGGTGGGGCCGGCGGCCTCGACGAATACCCCGAGGCGGCTCAGTCCCGAGCGGAGGATGCGATTGATCCGCTCGTAGGTTTCACGGAGCGAGACGTCCTGGTCGATGGGCGCGGTCACGCTGTAGGTGACCTCCCGATCATGGAGGATGGCGCGGCCGCCGGTCGGACGCCGCACGACATCCACGCCGGACGCGCGCAGCTTCCCGAGGTCGTAGCTGCCGCGCGCCGGCTGATTGCGCCCGAGCGACAGCGTCGGCGCACTCCAGGAGTACACGCTGAACACGGTCTCGCCGGTGCGCGCGGCGCGCGCGTGAAGCGCGACATCCCGCGCCATGTTCTCCGCGCCGGTACGTGGCGCGGCGACGAGCAGACGCCAGCGGCTGAAACTTCGCCGGGGGTGCATAGAGTGTTAAATTGTCACTCCTATGAGCACCACAATCAAGCACGTTGAAGCAGCGATTCCTCCCGCTGAATCGTTCGTTCCCCGACATGTAGGTCCCGATGAGCGCGACGTCGCCGAGATGGTCAAGACACTCGGCTTTTCGTCCCTCGATGCGCTGATAGATGCAACGGTGCCCGCGAAGATCAGGCTGCGCGGAGGTCTGACGCTGCCTAAGGGCATGACCGAGCCCGAGGTGCTGACGTACTTCCGTGCGCTCGCCGCCAAGAACCAGGTCTTCCGTTCCTTCATCGGCATGGGCTACTCCGATTGCGTGACGCCGCCCGTGATCCAGCGGAACATCATCGAGAATCCCGGCTGGTACACGGCGTACACGCCGTACCAGGCGGAGATCGCCCAAGGCAGGCTCGAGGCGCTGCTCAACTTCCAGACGATGGTGATGGACCTGACGGCGATGGAGATCGCGAACGCATCTCTGCTCGACGAGGCCACCGCGGCGGCGGAAGCGATGACAATGAGCTACGCCGTCAAAGGGAAGCCGGGCAAGGAGGTTTTTCTCGTCGCGTCGGAGTGCCACCCGCAGACCATCGACGTGGTGAAAACCCGCGCCGGAGTGCGCGGCATCGAGGTTCGCGTCTCGAGCTACGCAGATTTCAAGCTCGGTCCCGAGGTGTTCGGCGCACTGGTGCAGTATCCGGCGACCGACGGCGCGGTGATCGACTACACCAAGACCGCAGAGAAGCTGCACGCCGTCGATGCGATGCTGACCGTGGCAGCGGACATCATGAGCCTGGTGCTGCTGACGCCGCCCGGCGAGTGGGGCGCCGACGTGGTTGTCGGCAACACCCAGCGCTTCGGAGTTCCACTCGGTTACGGCGGGCCGCACGCCGCGTATTTCGCGACGAAGGACGAGTTCAAGCGGCAGATCCCCGGACGCATCATCGGTGTGTCACGCGACGCGGATGGGAAACCGGCACTCCGGATGGCGCTCCAAACCCGGGAGCAGCACATCCGCCGCGAAAAGGCGACGAGCAACGTCTGCACGGCGCAGGTTCTGCTTGCCGTGGTGGCGAGCATGTACGCGGTGTATCACGGGCCCCAGGGGCTGACGAGGATTGCGCGCCGCATCCACGGCTTCGCCGCCGCGCTTTCGGAGGGACTGAGACGGCTCGGCTACAGCATCGTCCACGACGATTTCTTCGACACCATCCGCGTTGCGCCGGGCAAGCGGAACAGCCAGGCGATCCTCGATGAGGCGCGCAATCGCCGCATCAATCTGCGGGTGATGGACGATCGCAGCATCGTCATCGCGCTCGACGAGACGGTGGGCAACGATGACATCTCCAATCTCCTGGCCGCGTTCAACGGTGCAAAGGAGACGGATTTCGGAATCGACGAGCTCGCCTCGGGAGCGGATCCGCGGTACGACGAGCGGTTCAACCGCACCACTCCGTTCCTTACGCATCCGGTGTTCAACAAGCACCATGCCGAGACCGAGATGCTGCGCTACATGCATAAGCTGGAATCGCGCGATCTCTCGCTGGTGCATTCGATGATTCCGCTCGGCTCGTGCACGATGAAGCTGAATGCGACGGCCGAGATGATGCCGATCACCTGGCCGGGCTTCGCGAAGATCCATCCATTCGCGCCGCTCGATCAGACCGACGGTTATCGCCAGCTGTTCGACGAGCTGGAGAGCGCGCTCGCCGAGATCACGGGATTTGCGGCGGTGTCATTGCAGCCCAACGCGGGATCGCAGGGCGAGTTCGCGGGCCTGCTGGTGATCGATGCGTACCATTCGGCGCGGAAGGAAGCGCACCGCAACATCTGCCTCATTCCCCAGTCGGCGCACGGCACCAATCCGGCGAGCGCGGTGATGGCGGGGATGAGGGTGGTGGTGGTAAAGACCGACGATCGCGGCAACATCGATGTCGCAGATCTGAAAGCCAAGGCGGAGGAGCACGCTCTCAACCTCGCGGCGCTGATGGTGACGTACCCGTCGACCCACGGTGTCTTCGAGGAGTCCATCGTCGAGATCTGCCAGATCGTGCACAAGTACGGCGGCCAGGTGTACATGGACGGGGCGAACATGAACGCGATGGTCGGGCTGTGCCGGCCGGCCGACATCGGCGCCGACGTGTGTCATCTGAATCTTCACAAGACCTTCTGCATCCCGCACGGCGGCGGCGGGCCGGGGATGGGCCCGATCGGAGTGGCGAAGCATCTCGTGCCGTTTCTGCCCGGTCATCCGGTGGTGCGACTGGATGGGCGCGAAGAAGTCGGCGCCGTGTCGGCGGCGCCGTGGGGGAGTGCGAGCATTCTCCCGATCTCGCACGCTTACATCAAGCTGATGGGTGGGGAAGGGCTGGAATACGCGACGAAGATCGCGATCCTCAACGCCAACTACATCGCCCGGCGATTGGAGCCGCACTTTCCCGTTTTGTACAAGGGCGCGCACGGAACGATCGCCCACGAATGCATTGTCGATACGCGGGCTGTGAAGCAGGCGAGCGGAGTCGATGTCGAGGACATCGCGAAGCGCTTGATGGACTATGGATTCCACGCGCCGACGGTGTCGTTCCCCGTTCCGGGCACTCTGATGATCGAGCCGACGGAGAGCGAGCCGAAGGAGGAGCTGGATCGGTTCTGCGAGGCGATGATCTCGATTCGCGAGGAGATCGGGGAGATCGAGTCGGGCGAAGCCGACCGGCAGGACAACGTTCTCAAGAACTCCCCGCACCCGGTGAGTCGGGTTACCGCGACGGCGTGGCCGCACCCGTACGCCCGGGAGAAGGCGGCGTTCCCGGCGGAGTGGACGCGCGATTACAAATTCTGGCCCGCGGTGGCGAGGGTGGAGAGCGCGTACGGCGACAGGAACCTGGTTTGTTCTTGTCCGCCGACTGACTCATACGTTGAGTCGGAGGCAGGGAGGACTTAGTTCCGACTGGCGATCTGGATTAACTGGTTGTGGGTTGAGGGCGGCACGGTTCCGGGTTGCCGGTTAACGGCCGGGTTGACCGGTCGTTTTGTTGCTCCGCTTGCTGGCCACACTGCGGTGTAGGCCGTGGAGCATTTTCCTCACCTGAATCGTTTGGCTCAATGGCGATGCGGAGGCAGAGAGGACTTAGTTCCTACTGGCGATCTGGTTTAACTGGTTGTGGGTTGAGGGTGGCACGGTTCCTGGTTGCCGGTTAGTGGCGGGATCTACCGTTCGTTATATCGAAGCGGAAGACTGTGCACCGGTCAGAAGCAGAAGGATGATGAAATCGCTGATGCCCGGAAGTACAGTGGCGTGTGAGCAATTTTCGGAAACTCGAAGTTTGGCGAAAGAGCCATGCCCTCGTACTCAACGTTCACAGCGCCGCAAAAAAGATTCGCGGCTCCGACCACGTCTCCCTACGTAGTCAGCTGATAAGAGCGGCGATGTCAGTCCCCGCAAACATCGTGGAAGGCGTGGGCCAAAGAAGCGGAGCCGAATTCGGGCGATTCATCCGGATCGCTCTCAATTCTGCCAACGAGCTGGAGTATCACCTGGTGTTGGCCCGCGACGTAGATGTTCTCGAACCCAACGAGTTCGCGTCGCTACTGAGCCAAACGATTCAGGTGAGGAAGATGCTCCACGGCCTACACCGCAGTGTGGCCAGCAAGCGGAGCAACAAAACGACCGGTCCACGCGCCGTTAACCGGTAACCCGGAACCGTGCCACCCTCAACCCACAACCAGTTAAACAAGCCCTAACCGGTTCTATCCGCCTATATGCCTCGAGTAGGCGTCCGATTTAAGCAGCCCGTCGATCTCAGAAGGATTCGACGGCTTCACCCGGATCATCCACCCCGCCCCGTACGGATCGGTGTTCACGAGCGCCGGCTCCTTGTCCAGCCGGTCATTGATTGCGACGACTTCGCCCGCCACAGGCGCGAATAGCTCGGACACCGCCTTCACCGCTTCGATGGTCCCGAACACATCGTGCTTGCCGAAGGTGGTGCCGACTTTGGGGAGCTCGATATATACGACGTCGCCGAGCTCACCCTGCGCGTAGTCGGTGATGCCGATTTCGACGTTGCCGTCCTTTGTCTTGCGGACGTACTCGTGCTCTTCGGTGTACTGCAGATCGCCTGGGACGTTTGCCACTGATGCTCCGCTGAGGTGGGCCCGACCAAGGGCGCGTAGTCTATGGTCGACTCAAAACGGAGTCAAGAAACGCGAACTGCAGTCTCTAAGCCCGCCTCATCGCGCTGAAGGGAGCTCCAGAGCGCGTCGACCTCGCGCTCCAGATCCTCGATCGATCCGTCGTTGTCAATGCAGTAATCCGCGCGCGCTCTCTTCAGCTCGGCGGGCATCTGGGCGGCGATCATGTTCATCGCTTCGGTCTCGTCGAGACCTCGCGTGGCGACCAGTCGCTCGAGTCGCAACGGACGGGGCGCATCCACCAGGACGATGGCGTCGTACTCCTCGACCAGGTTGCGCTCGAAGAGCAGCGGGATGACGCAGACGACGATCGCATCGCCGCGCTCTCTCGCGCGCGCAATCTCGCGATCACGCAGGCGCATGACCCCGGGGTGGACGATCCTGTTCAGGGCATCGAGCTCGTTCTGATCGGCGAAGACGATCCGACGCAACGCCTTTCGATCGAGACTGCCGTCGGGCTTGAGAATGTCCTTGCCCCAACGCTTGACGATGTCCTTGAGGGCCTGGGTATCGGGCTCGACCGCCTCACGCGAAAGCACGTCGGCGTCAATCACTGTCGCGCCGCGCTCGCCAAGCATCCTGGCGACCTCTGATTTCCCGCTGGCGATATTTCCTGTCAGTCCGATGAGGAGCATCTGTCACTGGATTGAGGTGAGGTCAGCCGCCGTGCGCGGCATAATAGGAACGAATCCCATCTCTGTCACGCATAAACAGCTGGTTTGTTGAGCGTGGACTAACTCAGCAGCAAAAACCCTTAGCTACTAGAGCAGCGGAACCTGGGCCGCGTCGCCCGCCGGAACCGTGTGACACATCCTGCAGCGCGCCTCGTACGACTCCGTGCCGCCAACCATGATCTGGGGCGAGTTGTACGGCGCGGGCCGGCCTCCAATCAGCCGTTGATTGCGGCTGGCGGGGCCCCCGCACAGAACGCAAATCGCGTGCAGCTTGTCGACAACTTCGGCTATAGCCATTAGTTCGGGCATCGGCCCGAACGGCTCTCCGCGGAAATCGGTGTCGGTACCCGCCAGAATTACGCGTCTGCCGCGGGCGGCCAGGGATGTCACCAGGGGCACGATGCCCTCATCCATGAACTGGGCCTCGTCTATCGCGATTACGTGGGCGGTCGGGTCGATCTGCTGGCCGATTTGCGCCGCGGAATCGGCGGGAATCGCCTGGACGGTGCGGCCGTCGTGGCTCGAGATAGCGTAAATGCCGGCGTAGCGGGCGTCCAGGTGAGACTTGAAGACCTGAACCCGCTTGCGTGCGATGATCGCGCGGCGAACGCGGCGTATGAGCTCCTCGCTTTTGCCGCTGAACATGACGCCCGCAATGACCTCGATCCATCCACCCGTCTGGTGGAAGGGTCCGCTCGGCCCACTCACGACCGATCGCGATTCTTACGTGGTGGGCGGTCGCCCCCGCGCGGCCTTTCCAAGAACCCGGGGCGCCCGCCTTTGCGGGGTGAGCGCGCACGGTCGGCCTCGGCGTCTCGGCCGGGTCTGCCGCGCGGACCGGCAGCGCGCTCGCGCTCGTCCCGATCCCGCTCGGCGCGGACAACCACGCGTCTCCCCTTGATGTTCGCGCCGTTGAGTCGCGAGATCACCCCCGGGGCTTCCTCGGCGGCGATCTCAACGAGCGTGTGGCTCTCGCGCAAATCGATCTTGCCGACTTTGTCGCCCGGTATTCCGCCTTCGCCCGCGATGCTGCCCATGATGTCGCCGACCTTTACTCCGTCGCGTGTGCCGACGGTCATGAACAACCTGGTCATCGCGCCGCTCGCGGCTCGCGGTCGATCACCGTCGGGCCGGGCACGCGCCACAGCCGGCTGATTGATCTCCGCCGCGCGCCGCTGGGCGCGCTCGCGCTCGAGGAGATTGAGCGCCGCCGCGGCGAGCTCCGCGCCATCGAATTCCTGGAGCAACGGCTCCAGCGAGATCACCTCGCGGGCTGGAACTCCACGCGCGAGCACGGCGCGAAGCTCTTCGCGCACCGCCTCTTCGCGATCGTGCGCGCGCCGCTCCGGCCCGTGGAGATTAAGCGGTGTCAGCCTGCCGCTCGCCAGCTCGCGAAGCCACGCGACCTCGCCTGGCGCCGCCAGCGCGACGATCTGCACCGGCTTCACCTGCGCGACGTTCAGCAGCTCGGCGGGAAGTACCGGCGGTTGGTAGAAAATCACTGTGTGCGCTGGCGCTGTCCCGACGTCGCCCCGGGTGACGTTTATGGACTTGTCGTCCTCGTGATAGCCGAGTGTACGCAGCACCCCGGTCGCCTGATCGGCGGCCGCTGCATCTCGCGCGATGATGAGCGCCGACGGTGGATCGAGCTCATCGAGAAGCTTTCGCAGCGCGCTGCCGCGTGCCGCGCTTCCCACGGTCACGTAACGAATGATCGGCAGCTCGTAATCAACGGGGAGTTGGGGGAGCTCGGTTTCGGCGACCCCAGCGCGGCGGGCGCGCCGGGCGTAGCGCTCGACGAAATCTTCGACAGCGGGCGTCATCTTTCGCGCGACGATGACCCGGCTGGCGTCGGGAAGCTCGCCGAGCAAACCCTCGAGGGCGCGAACGCTCGCCGCGTCCTCGCCGAGGACATCATCGGCCCACGCGATCACGATCGAGCGCACGGTGTCGACCTTTAGCAGCGACGCAGCTACTAGTGCCTGGAGCTCGGTCGGGGTTCCGGCCACGGCGAGAACGGGCCTGCTCCTGAAGATCCGGCCGGCGCGGCTCGCGCTGGTGACGGGAACGACCTCGATTGCGGCCGGTCCGGAAAAGCGTAGCACCGTCTCGGAGATGGTGAGAGCCGTTTCGGCGTCACGGGTGACGACGAGGACCTGGGTGCCACCGGCGCTCGGATCGATGCGCCCCAGCGCCGGCGTCAGAAATTCCCTGATCGATTCGGTGGCGTGCGGCAGGGTGTAGACGACGTTCTGACTGCGCGTGACCTGCCCGGTGGCGCGCTCTCCTGCTTCCTCCAATTCCGGCATCCTCGACCTCTATTTTGCAACGTGGCGTATGGTGCGCCACGCCGGTATCGTTATATGTCTCGCCGCCACGCGGCACCGCCGCTCACCAAAGATAGCAGCCTTGGGGCACCCATGATTACCGCCATCGTACTGATCAAGGCCGAGCCGCAGCGAATCGCGGAGTGCGCGACGAAGCTGGCGGGGATCGATGGAGTCTCGCAGGTCTTTTCCGTTTCGGGCGAGTGGGATCTGGTGGCCATGATCGAGGTCTCCGAGCACGAGGCAATCGCCCGAATCGTGACCGAGGAAGTGACCGTGGTTCCGGGAATCAAGTCGACCCATACTCTCACTGCATTCAGAGCGTACTCGAAAAAAGATCTCGAGCAGGCCTGGGACATCGGCCTCGAGTAGTGCGATGCTGGTGAGCAACTCTGGTCCGGATGCGGCGAGCCGGGCCGCGCTTCGACTGCTGGTCGATAAGCTGCCCGGTCTCAGCCCGATCGAAGGCGGCCCCGGCTCCGAGCCGCCGATCTCGAGCGATCCACCCATCCTTCGCTCGGCGCAGATAGTTGAAGGAAGCGCTGTCCGCGCCATCAAGGTGCCCGGCGTCGGCCGCGACATGTCTTCCGGCTTCGGCGCATTCCTGGATGGCACCCAGAAGGTTCAGGTGATCGGTCACTTCGACGGCTTGCCGATCGCGCTGGGCACGATCTCCTCGGCGGTGCGGGTGCGGGTGAACAAGAGGCTGGTGACGTGGGGTCACCAACCGCCGCGTGTCGAGCGCGCGATCTATCTGCCGCTGCGATATCTGACTCTTTCGGCGGAAGGGATCGCGGCCATTGCAGCGGCGCAGTGGCGGGTCATCGACACTTCGACCGCCGATCGAAACGGCGAGTACCCGAGCCAACATCCGGCGGTGCTTCTCGAACGTGCCGTGCGAGCCGTCGATCAGCAGCGTGAAGAGCTCGAGGATCGCCTCGCCGAGGCGTGGTGCGCGATTGGCGAGTCGCCGCTCTTCATCGACGGCGGGATCAGCAGGACTCCGACTGTGGCGGCATCGACCTGCGCGGTTGGTGTCATCAAGAGTCACCGCACGCTTTACGTCGAAGGGGATTCGTTGCGGCTGGTGATGGGCCTGAAGAAGGGCGAGCGGTCGTCGGTGTTTCGCGTGTCGCCCCGCTCGCGCAGCTCGGTTCTCAGCTGGTACCTGCGGCAGCGAAGCGCCGAAGGCCACGACGCGTTGTGGGGATTGGTGCGGGTCGAAATCGCCGAGTGCGATCGTCCCGCCGAGCGCGCCGACGAGATCTCGCGGTGGGTACTTGCCGAGACGTCGCCGCTGGCGTTGCCCGACGGACGGTGGGACAAGATGTCGTACGGCATTCGCGACTGTGAGGAATTTCTGAGGGCGATTTCATGAGCGAGGCACTGGGGCGGGTCGTCGCTACGGAGCGAAAGCCCAACACTCCGCACGAATTCCATTTCTGGACCGCGATCGACTCGCCGGTCGGAATTGGAACCATCGTTCGGGTCGACGGGGCGCGGCCGATCGACGGCCAGATTCCGCACATCTATGGCATTATCGTCGAGGGATTCAGCTACACCGATCTCCAATCGCCGATGCACGACGTACTCGGCCACGATGGGTTGCCGACTACGGCGGGCTACGCGGCGACCGAGCGCGCGGAAATCAGGTTGTACACGGCCGCGGTGCTGCGCCAGATCCCTGAGGAGCCGCTGCAGCCGGTGCCCATGGGGCAGGTCTTTCTCGCCGAAGAGCAGGACGTGCAGGTCGCCCTCAGGATGGACAGCTACCTCAAGGAAGGAGCGGCGACCGGGATTCCGGTTGGCGTGTATCGCGCCGGCGGCACCGACGCCGTGATCTATCTGGATGCCGATTTTCTGCTTGGGCCCGAGGCGGCGCACCTCAACATCACCGGCGTATCCGGACTCGCTACGAAGACAAGTGCGGTCGAGTGGCTGCTGTCTTCGCTGTTCACCCACTTCCCCGAAGAGAAGGGCTCGATCGCGGCGGTCTGCTTCAATGTGAAGGGCCCCGACCTCTGTTATCTGGACAAGCCGGGTCGCATTGAAGACAACGACAAGACTCTGTACGAGAAGCTCCGGGTCGATCCGAAGCCTTTCGAGAATGTGCAGTACTTCGCGCCATACACGGCGAAGGGGCTCTCGCTCAACACCTTCCGCAACAATGAGGCGCTGCTCGACAACGTCGTGCCGCTCACCTGGGGATTGCGCGAGGTGCTGCAGTTCGCCGAAGTGCTGCTCAACAAGGATGACGTGGACGCGAAAGCCGACGCGCTGATCGATTTCATCACCCAGAACGTGATCGACAAGGAGTTCAGCGATCCGCTGCTGTCCAGGAAGCATCGGGTTCAATCATTCGCGGACCTCGAGGCGTGGTTCAGGGATGTGCTGCAGGGCATGGAGAAGAAGGACGGCGAGAGCTGGCGCACCCACCATGTGGCGACGATCCGCAAGGTCAGGAACCGGCTCTCGAACATCTCGACCCGCTGCGCCGGGCTGGTCACCGATTCGGGAGCGGTGAGCGATCTTCCGTTTGGGAGCTTTGCCGACCGCACGGTGTATGTAGTCGACGTCGCGAACCTCGAGGAAGATGCGCAGGACCTCATCTTCGCTCGCATCGTTTCCAAGCTCCGGGAGCACCTGGAACGTCGGGACCTCGGCGTCAAGCACCTCGTCGTCTTCGTCGACGAGCTCAACAAGTATGCGCCGGGTGATGGGGCCGACACTTACGTCAGAAAAATGCTGCTCGACATCGCGGAGCGGGGCCGCTATCTGGGCCTCGTTCTGTTCAGCGCGCAGCAGTTCCGGTCGCAGGTGCACCGGCGGGTGGTCGGAAATTCCGGCACCGCTCTGTTCGGCCGGATGGACGCCGACGAGCTGTCCACGCCGGGGTACACGGTGCTGAGTCCGGCGACCAGGACCAAGCTCGCCACGTTGGAGAAAGGGCAGTTGATGATTCGCCATCCACATTTCACGCAGCCGATTTTCGTGCGCTTCCCGCGTCCGTCAGTGATGCAGGGGCGCGAAGGCGCGGAGCGCTACCCGCAAGCGGGTGAGATCGGGTTGGACGTCGCAGTCTTGCGTTCGCTGCGGCCGCTCGACCCGGGCATCACGCTGCCGTGGGTGCAGGACCTGATCGCGCTATACACCGAAGATGAGATCATCCGTGCCCGCAACGCCACTCTGTTGGCGAGGCCCGACAATGTGAAGGCGTACTTCACCGCGCAGTTCCGCAAGGTGATTCCGGCCCAACCGGCGGCGAGGCCGATGGCGACGACGATCAAGTCGGCGCCTGAGAATGATCCCTATGGGTTTTAACAACCCACTTCGGGTAGAGTCAGGTGGAAGACGCGAGGTGATAGTCAGGGGGGGAGGAGGGGTGCGGGCGTTTGAGTGCGGTTCGCCTGACGACCATCTACCGCACCTGCAAGCGGGGAATCCACAGACCAGGCTTAGGTGGCGGAGATTCTGGAATGTCCGCAAACCTCACTCCTCCTCCCTATTCCCTCGCACCCTCCACCTTACTCTTCTCGCACTTGGTTTGATCTCAGCCTCCGCATCGAGCCAGCCCGTCCTGCTGCAGATCCGCCCCCACATCGGCGATACCTTGCGGATGCACTTGTCTCAATCGGTCGAGATGAGCGGGACGACTCATCGTGACGGTAAGGATTCGTCGGCGGGATCGATGACGACCTCGATCGAGGTGTTCACGCGCGCCATCGCGCACCAGTGGACCTCGGGCGGAACGCTGATGCAGTCGATCACCGACTCCGTCGCGATGACGCCCGGCTCGGCAGGGTCGCTCGCGGATCTGAGACGGCGCGCGCTTCAGGCGCAACGCGTCTGGGTGCGGGTGTCCACCGACGGCGCAATGGAGATCGTCGATGCCGACGACGCCAACAGCGAGCTGAGGCACATCTTCGGTGAGATGCCGGCGATGCTCGCTCGCGAACCGGTTGCCGTCGGCGGCAAGTGGACCCGCGAGATGCAGCTTCCGCTCACGGGTGATCCCCACAATCTCGGTACGGTGCGCGCTACCTTCCGGCTCGATTCGCTCGGAAGAAACGGGGACGTCGCGTACATCTCTATGCACGGCACGATGTCGCGCGCGAATCCGCCGACATCCGTCCCGACGAGCGGCGGCTACACCACCTCGGGGACGCTCAGCGGTAGCATCCAGATCGATCGACGTCTAGGCTGGATTACTGACTCCAGGAGCACCATCATCGTAAGATCCATCATCGCCGCGCCGCCGGCTCGAAAGGGAGCGCCGCGGAGAGTGCCGATGGAGGTGCGGACCAAGATCACGCAGTGGATCCGGGCGATGCGCAATCAATGAGACTCGTACACCTCGCCGACATACACCTCGGCTTCAGACAATATCAGCGGCAGACGCCCGGTGGCATCAACCAGCGGGAACAGGACGTCGCCCTGTCGCTCAAGCGCGTCATCGATCTGGTGATCCAGCTTCGGCCCGAGGTGGTGCTCATCGCGGGCGATGTGTTTCACACGGTTCGGCCGACCAATCCGGCGATTCTGCACGCCTTCATCCAGTTCGCGCGGCTCACTCAGGAGCTTCCGGAAACGAAAGTCGTGATGGTGGCGGGCAACCACGACACGCCGCGCACCAGCGAAACGGGCTGCATCCTCGGTCTGTTCAGGCCGCTCGGGATTTCGGTGGTCGACAGTGCGCCGCAGTGGGTGTCGGTGCCGGAGCACGACCTGGCGATTCTCGCGGTGCCCGACATGGCGCAGGGTCGTCCGCGTCTCGAGCCCGATCCCGCCGCCAAGTACAATATCCTGCTGCTCCACGGTGAGATCGAAGGAGTTCTGCCGAAGTACGGACGCGAGCTGGAGCGCTCGCCGATGGAGATCACCCTCGACGAGCTCGGCCCGCAGCGCTGGGACTACGTCGCACTCGGCCACTACCACGTCTATCGGCCGGTCGCGCCCAACGCGTTCTACTCGGGTTCCCTCGACTACACCAGCACCAATCCGTGGGGTGAGCTGGCGGAAGAGCGCGAGGCAGGAATCGAAGGCAAAGGCATAATCGAGCACGATCTCACCAACGGCACCCATAAATTCCATCCACTGCCGCCGCAGCGGCGCTGGATCGATCTCGCTCCGCTTTCCGGATCCGGCCTTTCGCCCGCGTCTCTCGACGAGGCGATTCGGCAGGCGCTCGACAACTGCGAGGGCGGCATCGAGGAGAAGATCGTCCGCCTGGTGGTGCGCGATGTGCCGCGCCACATCCTGCGCGAGCTCGATCACAAGGCTTTGCGCGAGTACAAGCGGCGCGCGCTGCATTTTCATCTCGACACCCGGCGTCCGGAGATCGTACGCCCGGAGAAGGGTCAGGCGGCGCCGGGCCGTCGCGCTTCACTCGCCGACACGGTTCGCGAAAAGCTCCAGTCGCGCCCGCTCACGGAGAACATCGATCGCGACGCTCTCGTCGAGCTCGGACTGCATTACCTCCGCGAAGCGGACACGGTAGCGGGGCCAGCCGTCGAGGATGCGTCGGCGTGAGGATCAACAGCCTCCGCCTCACAAACTTCAGGCAGCACGCGAAGACCGAGCTCACTTTCGGCAATGGCCTGACGGGCATCATCGGTCCGAACGGCGCCGGCAAGACGACGATTCTCGAGGCGATCGCGTGGGCGCTGTACGGCAACCCGGCGATTCGCGGCAACCGCGATTCCATTCGCTTCATGGGCGCCGGTGCGCGCGCGCCTGTCGAGGTAGAGCTCGACTTCGACCTCGGCTCGCACCGCTACCGCGTCGTCCGCGGACTTACCAGCGCCGAAGTGTATCTCGACGGTGCCGATACCCCGATCGCCAATTCCATCACCGCCGTAACCGACCTGCTCCAGCGACGGCTTGGAATGTCGCTGTCGGAATTCTTTCACACGTATTTCACGGGTCAGAAAGAGCTGAGCGTCATGGCGGCGATGACGCCCGCCCGTCGCGGCCAGTTCCTGTCGCGCGTGCTCGGCTACGAGAAGCTGCGCATCGCGCAGGATCTGACGCGCGAGAAGCGGAATCGGGTTCGCGCGGCTGTCGAAGGAATGCAGCGCGGGATGCCCGATCCCGAGGCGGTGCTGCGCTCTCTCGCTGAGGCGGCATCGCGCAAGGAGGAAGCGGAGGCGCGGGCGCAGCAGGCCGCGCACCGGGCCGCGGTGCGGCATCGCGAGATGATGGCGATCGAGCCGCGATGGGAGATGCTCCAGCGCCAGCGCGAGCAGTCGGCGCAGCTGCTGACCCAGATCACGGTTGCGGAGGAGAAAGAAGGCGCGCTGCACCGCGACGCCGAGCGCGTCGAGCGGGAGCTCGAGAGCGTCGGCAGCGCACGGTCCAAGCTCGACACGCTGCGCGAAGCGATCGAGCCGCTGTTCGCGTTGAACGTGGAGCTCCAGGCGCTCAACACTCTTTATCGCGAGGAGGGCAGACGAAAGACGCTCCTCGAGGCCGAAGCGGCGCTCCGCGAGGAGATCACACGCCTGGAGGAGCGGCACTCGCGCATCGAGCGCGCACCCGCGCTCGAGGAAGAGGCCACCCTCGAGCTGGAGAAAAAACGCTCCGAGCTGGAAGATGCACAGGGCCTGCTCGAGGCGCGTCGCACCGAGTGGGTGCGCGACCGGCAGGAAGCGCAGACCAAGCGGGAATCCCTGCGACAACAGTACGCCGAGCTCAAGCACCAGCGCGACCGGGTCGTCGCGCTCGGCGAGGATGGCGAGTGTCCGACGTGCAGTCGACCGCTGGGCGGGAGCCTCCACACTGTCGTCGACCATCTCGATGAGATGATCGAGACCGTCAACGTCGATGGCAGCTACTACAAAGCGCGCGTCGAGCAGCTCGAGCAGATGCCGGAAGATGTCCAACAGCTCGACGAGAAAAGGCGCGGGCTCGTCCAGGAAGTCGGAACTCTCGAGCGCCGACTCGCGAAGGTCCAGCTCGCCGTCCAGGAGCTCACCACCATCGTGCGCGACATCGCCGCCAAGCAGCAGCGCCTGGTGCAAATGCAGCGCGACATCTCGAAGATTCCGGGCGGCTACGATCCCGCGCGCCACGCCGAAGTGATCGAGACCGTCGATAAGCTGACGCCGATGGAGGCCGAGGCGACACGGTTGCAGGCGATGCTGGAGCGCGAGCCGCAGCTCAGGCTGGAGCGCACCCGGATCGCTCAGGAAGTCATGCGGGTGCAATCGACGCTCGGCACTCTGCGCACGCGGCGGCAACAGATCTCGTTCACCGAAAAGGAGTTCAACGATCTGAGGGCGGACTTCGAGCGCGTGCGCACCGAGCTCCAGGAGTCTAAGGTCGCGACGGCGCGCGCGCAGGAGCAGGTCACCAGCGCAACGGCGGCTTTAGCCGCCGCGCAGGGCGTCGCCGAAGATTTGAAGCGCAAGGTCGCCGAGCTCGACGTGCTGCAAACCGATCGACGGCTGCACGACGAGCTGGACCGCGCGTTCTCCGACCTTCGTACCGATCTCAACTACCAGCTGCGGCCCGAGCTGTCGGAGCTGGCGAGCGCCTTTCTCAGCGAGCTCACCGACGCGCGCTATACCGAAATGGAGCTCGACGACCAGTACAACATCGTCATCCTCGAGGACGGCATTCCCAAGCCCGTGTTGTCGGGTGGCGAAGAAGACCTCGCCAACCTGGTGCTGCGTCTGGCGATATCTCAGATGATCGCCGAGCGCGCGGGGCAGAGCTTCTCGCTGCTCATTCTCGACGAAGTCTTCGGGTCGCTCGACGAAGCGCGCAGGTTCAACGTCGTCGAGCTGCTGCGTGGACTCCAGGATCGGTTCGAGCAGGTCATTCTCATCACCCACATCGAGCCGGTGCGCGAAGGCCTCGACCGCGTGATCTCGGTCACCTACGATGCGGAGCTTGGCCACTCGGTGGTGAGCGAGTCGGGAGAGACTCTCACAGTCGAGGATGATTTGCCGCTGTTCGAGTCGGACCGCGCTCCACGCGAGCGCTCGCGCGGCGCGGAGACCGTGGGACCCGCCGACGCTGGAGCCGCGGTCTGATGGCGTTTGCGCGCAACTGGCGGCACGCCTGGGTCTCCGAGACCCCCGAACGCGTGAGCGTCCGCGAGATTCCATCGCTCAACGCCGTTTTCAGCGAGGCATTCACCGAGCGATATCGCAAGGACGGGATGGTCGGCGTGCGCGTACCGCACCTGAACCCGGCGGTGTGGAAGTTCGCCATCACCGACGCCGAGGAAGGCGCGATGATCTGGCGCAACGCACGCGACGGGATTGCGGCGTTCAACATGGTGCACCGCTCGGGAGTGGAGGGGTGGATGGGTCCGCTCGCGGTACACCCGGACTTTCAGGGCCAGGGCGTCGGGAAGATGATCGTGTCTTCCGGCGTCGAGTGGCTGAAGAAGAAAGGCGCGAAGGTGATCGGCCTCGAGACGATGCCCCGCACCATGGACAACGTCGGGTTCTACTCCACCCTCGGCTTCATCCCAGGACATCTTACTGTGACGGTGACTCTCGAGTCGGCGCGGGCTGGAATGCAGGCGACGCCGATGGCATCGCTAAACCCACACGAGCGGGAGCTCGCGCTCAGACAGTGTCGATTGCTGCTCGACCAGCTGGCGCCCGGCTACGACTACACCCGCGAGATCGTACTCACCGCGCAGCACCAGCTCGGCGACGCTCTGTTCATGCGGCAGGGAGGCGAAGTGCAATCGTTCGCGATCTGCCACTCGGTACCGCTGGTCGAAGGTCGCGCCACCGAGGAGATGCGCGTGCTCAAGATGGTCGCCCGCAGCGAAGCGGATTTCGATGCGCTGGTCACCCAGCTCTGCGCCTACGCGCGGGTCAAAGGGGCGAGGCGGGTCGCGATTCGGGTGCAGGGCCAGTACAGCGACGTCTATCGGCGGCTCATGACCCGTGGCGCTCGGGTGCGCTGGACCGATCTCAGAATGGCGGTGCACGAGTACGCAGAGTCGCGTCCGAAGAACGGGGGCATCGTCCTCTCGAACTGGGAGATCTGAGGGCCGTCCCGCTCATGCGCGACCGGATCGCCGACCTCACCGGATCGCTGCGCCGCAGTGAGGAGAAACTGTTTCCGCGGTTGCGCCAGCTGCTCTCGCAACGAGGGATAGATCCGGACACGTCGGTGCTGGTGGAGATGTTCTCCGACGAGCGTGAGTTCGAGTATGGAATCGTGGTGACCGCGCGCCGCGACGTTTATCAGTTTGGTCTCGATTGCCTGGGCCGAGCGCCGGAGAATGCCGAGCTGATCGAGTGGGTCGACTGGACGACTACTTACCAACTGGCGGCGTTCAGGAGCCACGTCGATGCCGCGCTGGAGTATTTGCCCGAGGCCAATCGATAACCGGCGTTCACGGAGGCCAGGATGCCCAGGTCCAAAAAAGGTTTTGCGTGGGAGTGGGAGCACCGTCAGGAATGTGCGATTGCAGAGCACGGAAGATCTCGATGACCCGAGCAAAGCTGCAAAACGGAAAACTTCTTGACGCGTTCAGTACCGGCTCCTACGTTCGGTCAGCCGACCGCCTGAAAGGCGTCGCTCTTCAACCGAGAACGAGATGCGAAGACGAGAAGCCGTCCAGTTCCTCGGCGCCGCCCTGGCGCTGCCGTTCATCCCCCGCAACGCCGAAAAAGCGATCAAGCTGGCGGAAGAGATACATCGCCGACTCGGCGATGTCCCGTTCCGCACTCTGAATCCCGATCAGCAGAAGTTGGTGACGGCGATAGCCGAGATGATCATTCCCGAAACGGATACGCCCGGCGCGACGAGCGTGAAGGTGCCTCAGTTCATCGATCTCATTCTCACCGAGTGGGCGAGCGACGACGAGCGAAACGCATTTCTCGCGGGTCTCAAGGACATCGACGTGCAGTCGGTGGCGATGGGATCCCCGCGATTTCTCGATCTGGCGGAGCTCAAGCGCGGAGAATTCCTGACCGGGCTCGATGCGAAGCGCCCGCAGAAGGAAGGGGCAGCGCTGGCCTTCGAGCGAATCAAAACTCTGACGATTTACGGGTATTTCACATCTGAACCCGTGCAGGCGAACGTCCTCAAGACCCAGATGTTCTTCAACGGTTACGACGGCAACGTCCCATTCACGCCGAGGGTCTGACGATGGCTGATACGTATGATGCGATCGTCGTCGGCTCGGGAATTTCGGGCGGCTGGGCGGCAAAAGAGCTGACCGAGCACGGTCTGAAAACCATCGTCCTCGAGGCCGGGCGGCCGATCGACCCGGCAGTCGATTACGTCGAGCACGTGATGCCTTACCAGAAGCGGTATCGCGGGATGGGTGACCGCAATCGACTGGAACGGTATCAGCCGATTCAGACCCAATGCGGCGCGTGCGACGAATACGCCGGCAAGTTTTTCGTCAACGATCTCGACAATCCGTATTCGACGCCCGAGGGCAAACCGTTCTCGTGGATTCGCGGACGGCAGGTCGGTGGCAAGTCGATCATGTGGGGCCGCTGTGTATTTCGCTGGAGCGATCTCGATTACGAGGCGAACGCGCGCGAAGGCGTGGGTGTCGACTGGCCGATCCGGTACAAGGACATGGCGCCATGGTGGAGCTACGTCGAGAAGTTCGTCGGAGTGCAGGGTCGGCGCGAAGGCCTGGCGCATTTGCCCGACGGAGAGTTCATGCAGCCGTGGCCGCTCAACGCGGCGGAGCAGAAGGCACGCGATGTCCTTCTGACCAAGTTCAACGGTGAGCGCCTGGTTACCAACATGCGGCTCGCGGTGATCACCGAGAATCATCTGGGCAGGCAGAAGTGCCACCTGTGCGGGAATTGCTATCGCGGCTGCGTGACGCTGTCGTATTTCAGCAGCCTCAACTCGACGCTGCCCGCGGCGAGGAAGACCGGCAACCTCACGCTCCGTCCGTTCAGCGTCGTGCACAGCGTCATCTACGATCCGAAGACGAAGAAAGCGTCCGGCGTTCGGGTGGTCGATGGGAACACCAAGGAGATGTTCGAGGTCAAGGCCAAGGTGATCTTCCTTTGCGCCGCGGCGCTCGAATCGACGCGCATCCTTTTGAATTCACTTTCGCCGGAGTTCCCGACGGGCCTGGGCAACTCGAGTGGCGAGCTCGGCCACAACCTGATGGATCACATCATGGGCGGTGGCGCGACCGGCGAGCTGCCGTGGGCGAAGGATCGCATGGAAGTCGGGCGTCGTCCCGATGCGATTTATGTCCCGCGGTTCAGGAACGTGAAGTCGAAGCACCCCGACTTTCAGCGTGGCTACGGGTTCGAGGGTCGCGCCGAGCGTGCGGGATGGGAACGCGGCTCGTCGATGCCGGGCTTTGGCGCGTCGTTCAAGAAATCATTGATTGGTGATCTCGGCCCGTGGGAGATGACCTTTGACGGTTTCGGCGAGATGTTGCCGCGTCACGAGAACTACATCTCGATCGATCCGCACCTCGTGGATGCGTGGGGAATTCCGGCGCTCCACATCAACTGCAAGTACAGCGAGAACGAGCTGAAGATGCAGGACGATATGGTGGTGACCGCCACCGAGATGCTGGAGGCGATGGGCGCGAAGAACATCAGGACATTCAAGGAGAACAACGCTCCGGGTCTGGTGATTCACGAGACAGGGACGGCGCGGATGGGTCGTGATCCGAAGACCTCGGTGGTCAACTCGCACAATCAGGTCTGGGATGCGCCCAACGTGTTCATGACCGATGGCGCGTGCATGGCGTCGAACGCGAACCAGAATCCGAGCATCACCTACATGGCGATGACGGCGAGGGCGGTGAATTACGCGGTTGGCCAGATGAAGAGGCGGGAGCTTTAGGACTCGACGGAGGCGTGGGGCTGCGGAAGTGCAACT
>CAMLDY010000009.1 GCA_946478895.1 uncultured Gemmatimonadota bacterium | reverse complement strand
CATCGCTGCCGCAGGAAACCAACTCCAGTCTGCTCGAGGTGAGCGACGAGATCTCGCGGCTTACCACCGCCGGAGGTCACCGGTTCAAGCTTGGTGGGCTCGTCAATGAGCAGCGCAGCTCCGTCGGGTTCGTTCCGAACCGATTCGGAACTTTCTCGTTCAACTCGCTCGCCGATTTCGAGGCCGGTCAGCCAACCCAGTTCACCCGAACTCTGTTCGCTCGCGATCAGCAATCGGCGACCAACAATTTCGGCGCCTACCTCGGCGACTCGTGGCGGGTCAGCCCGAAAGTGCAGGTGATTTACGGTTTGCGCGCCGAGGGCTCCCGATATCCGAACAAGCCGGACTACAATCCCGAAGTCGAGTCGGTGTTCGGGCGCCGCACCGATCGGCTCCCGGCGGAGGTTCACGTCAGTCCCCGCGCTGGATTCACGGTCTTCCTCGGGGAATCGCAGTTTGGTCCGCCACCACTCACGCTGCGTGGCGGATTCGGTGAATTCCGCGGCACTGCGCCCGCGCAGCTGTTCGCGTCGGCGTTGAATGCCACGGGCCTCAACAACGGGCAGTCGATTCTCACCTGCGTGGGACCTGCGGCGCCGACGCCGGATTGGGGAGCGTATCTCGCCGATCCGTCGTCAATCCCATCGACCTGCAATGGTGGGACTCCGGTGTTCGCGAACCAACGCCGCAATGTCACGGTGTTCGATCCCGACTTCGAGGCGCCGCGGGCGTGGCGCGCTTCACTCGGATTGAACCGGCGCTTCTGGGATCGCTACTCGTTCTCCATCGACGCGGGTTACGCTCGTGGCGTCGCTCAGACGAGCGCCAATGACCTCAATCTCGACACGATTCCCGAATTCACCATTCCGAACGAAGGCGATCGTCCGGTTTACGCGCCGGCAAGCGCGATCGTGCCAACAACCGGCGCTGTTTCACTCCTCGGCTCGAGGCGCTTTCAGCAGTTCGGCGTCGTCAATCAGATCGAGTCGAATCTGAAATCCAACACGAAGCAGATCACTTTCGGCCTCAGCGGAATCACGAGCAAAGGAATTCTGCTCAACGCCTCCTACACTCTGACCAGCTCCTTCGATCAATCGCAGGGCTTCTCGACCGGCACCGCCGCGGGCTTCGGCGGAACGGCGGGATCCACTGCCGGCAACCCGAACATCGCGGAGTGGGGCCGGAGCGACAATGGCCGGCGTCACTCGCTGCTCGCGACTGTTACGTATCCGATCAAGCCTGCGTTCGAGCTCACCGCAATCGGCCGCGCCGTGTCGGGCAGCTACTTCTCGCCACTCGTCGGCGGCGACATCAACGCTGACGGCCGCAGCAATGATCGCGCGTTCGTGTTCCGGCCTGAAGATGCAGCGGCGAATGGCGATACCGCGGTCGCCAACGGCATGACCCGGTTGCTCGCGGCAACCTCGCCGCGCGCGCGGGATTGCCTGCTCTCGCAAATGGGCAGGGTGGCGTCGCGGAGCAGCTGCTCGAGTCCGTGGTCTCTGTCGCTGGACATGCAGGCGAACATCAGGCCCACAGCGTTCGGGCTCGACCGCCGGCTCACGATCTCGGTTGTCACCATGAACGCGCTGACGGGCCTCGACCAGCTCCTGCATGGCAACGACAAGCTGCACGGATGGGGGCAGCCGTCGTTCCCGGATCGCACGCTTCTATACGTCCGCGGTTTCGATCCCGCGACCGATACCTACAAGTACCAGGTCAACGAGCACTTCGGCGTGGCCAACGGAACGCGCAACGCGTTCCGGGTCCCATTTCAGCTCGCAATTCAGGCGCGCCTGACGCTCGGCACCGATCCCGCGCGGCAGCAGTTCAACAACGTGATCGGACGGGGCGCGGGCGGCAGAATGAATCCGGAAGCCCTCAAGGCACGCATGACGCGCCTCGTTCCGAATGCGTTCCTCGACATCATCGCCATCAACGATTCCGCGAAGCTCGAGCTGACTCCGGACCAGATTACGCGCCTGCAGACCGGAGGCGATGCGTTCAAGGTCAAGGCAGATTCGCTGGTCGACAAAGTCGCCAACATCCTTGGCGATACGACGGTAAAGAGTCCGGATCCGATGACGGTCTTCGCCAAGCTCCAGCCTTCGATGACCGAGGGACGGAAGCTCGCCACCCAGGCGATCAACGACGCAAAGGCGATTCTGACGCCGGAGCAATGGGCAAAGGTGCCCGACAGCATAAAGACCCCAGGCCTCCGCCGCGGCGACGGCGAAGGCCCGCGCGGAAGGGGTGGTCCGGGCAACTAGCGTGCACGGGTTGTGCGGGGGTATTCTCCTCCGTCACCCACCCTTACGCTTAGACAATGAAAGGATTTTTCCGGCGGCTCGGCTGTCTGCTTCTGATCCTGATCGTCCTCGCGTGCGTCTGGTATTGGTACGCTCGCGTCGATCACCGCTCCGGCACCGCTATCACCGCCGGCACCGCGACATCAAACACCTCGGGATGGCAGCCGCTCACGGCCGCTGACGCTGAGCGGGGTCGCGTCGCGGTACAGTCGCTGGGCCGGCAATCCGGTCCGGTGTTCGCGAACCTGACGCCCGCCGAAGCGGCCTCCTACATCTTCACCGTGGTGGCCAAGCAGATGCCGCCGTCGGCGCAGAATGCGCAGGCCGCTGTCATTGGCGACCGTTTGTACGTTCGCTCCGACGTCGATCTCAAGGATTTCGGCGGTTCAAAGGCGCTCGGACCAATCGGTTTGCTGCTCGGCGATCGCGACAGCGTGCGGTTTGGCGGGACAATCAACATGCTGCATCCCGGGCTGGGGGAGTTTCTGGTGCAGGAGATCAAGCTCGGGCGCGTTGAAGTCCCGGACGCGCTGATCCCGCGGCTCCTTACCCAGATGAATCGCGGCAAGAAGGTAGAAGGGATTTCCCAGAACGGCCTGCCGATGGTGATGCCCACTTACATTTCGGATGTGCGCATCTCCAACGGAAAAATCACCCTCTACAAGAGCGTGCGATGAGCCGGCGGATTCTCGTCATCGATGATGAGCAGGGAATCCGCGCCGCGCTGGGACAGCTTCTCGAGTACGAAGGCTACGAAGTTCACGCCGTCGCCAACGCCAGCGAGGGCATCGCCGAATACCAGAAGTGGCGTCCCCACCTCGTTTTCCTCGACGTGAAGATGGCGGGCATGGACGGGATGGAGGCGCTGAAGAAGATCCGCGAGCTCGATCCCAACGCCACGGTGGTAATGATCAGCGGTCACGCGACGATTCGCACCGCCGTGGAAGCGACTCAGGCAGGGGCCTACGAGATCCTGGAGAAGCCGCTCGACACCGATCGAATTCTGGTCATGCTGCGCAACGCCCTGTCGCACATGGATCTCCAGGAGGAGAACGCGCGGCTCAAGCAGTCCATCGACGCGCCTTTCGAGATCGTCGGCAAGACGCCGGTGATGCGCGCGCTGATGGAGAAGATCGAGAAGGTCGCTTCGACTCCCGCGCGCGTTCTGATTACAGGCGAGAATGGCACCGGCAAGGAGCTCGTAGCGCGGGCACTTCACCGGATGTCGCCGCGCGCCAGCAAGCCATTCGTCGAGGTGAACTGCGCCGCAATCCCCGGCGAGCTGATCGAGAGCGAGCTGTTCGGGCACATGAAAGGATCATTCACCGGAGCGATCTCCGACCGCGCCGGCAAGTTCGAGAGCGCGAACAAGGGAACGCTTTTTCTCGACGAGATCGGCGACATGAGCCTCGCTGCCCAGGCCAAGGTGTTGCGAGTCCTGCAGGACAACGTCATCACGCGCATCGGCAGCTCCAAGCCGATCTCGGTCGACGTGCGGGTGATTGCGGCGACCAACAAGAATCTCGAGAGCGAAATCGCGGCGGGAAAATTCCGCGAGGACCTTTATTACCGGCTCAACGTCGTACCGATCCACGTGCCGCCGATTCGCGAGCGGCGTGAGGACATCCCGCTGCTGGCGCAGTATTTCGCGGCAACTCTCTCCGCCCGGGAAGGGATTCCGCCCCGGACCCTGACGGCGGACGCGCTGGAGCGGCTGCAATCGCTCGACTGGCCGGGCAATGTCAGGGAGCTTCGAAACACCGTCGAGCGGCTGTTGATTCTTGCTCCCGAGCAGCAGATCTCCGCGCGTGACATCGACCGGCTGGCCGGCCAGCGCGCCCTCGACGATGCGGGGCTCGCGACGCTCACCCAGTGTCGCACTTTCGAGGAGTTCAAGGACGCCGCGGAGCGCGCGTTCCTGCTCAATAAATTGCGCGAGAACGACTGGAACGTGTCGGAGACGGCGCGCGCCGTGGAGATGCCGCGTTCGAACCTGTACAAAAAAATCGAGCGCTACTCGCTATCGCGGGAGCATAGCTGAAGGCAGGAAGCGGGAGGCGGGAAGCGGGAAGCGGGGACTGTTCAACTACGAACCAGCAAATACGAAATGAAAAAGTTCAGTAATTACATCGGCGGGAAGTGGGTCGCGCCGGAGTCGGGCGAATACTTCGACAATCGGAACCCGGCGGACCGTGGTGACGTCATCGGCAAGTTTCCGCTCTCTGATCGCCGAGACGTGGACAAGGCCGTCGAGAGCGCGAAGCACGGTTTCGCCAGGTGGCGCCGCACCCCGGCGCCGGCACGCGGTGACGTGCTGCGCGCGGTCGGCGACATTATGACGAAGCGGAAAGAAGAAATCGCCGACGCGATGACCCGCGAGATGGGCAAGCCGCTCACGGAAACGCGGGGCGACGTTCAGGAGGGAATCGACACCGCGTATTATGCCGCGAGCGAAGGTCGTCGGTTGTTCGGCAAGACCGTTCCGAGCGAGCTGCGCAACAAATGGGCGATGAGCTATCGCAGGCCGATCGGCATCGCCGGGCTGATCTGCCCGTTCAATTTCCCAATGGCGATTCCAACCTGGAAGATGTTTCCCGCCCTCGTGTGTGGGAACGCGGTCATTTTCAAGCCCGCGGAAGACGTCCCCCATACCGGAACGCTGCTGGTTGAAATTCTCCTCGAGGCGGGGCTCCCAGAGGAAGTCATTCAACTGGTCCATGGCTTCGGTGAACAGGTTGGATCGGCGATCGTCGAACATCCGGCGATCCCGCTCATCTCCTTTACCGGCTCGACCGAGACTGGACGCATCGTCGGCGAGACCTGCGGCCGGCTGCACAAGCGATTGTCGCTCGAGATGGGTGGCAAGAACGCTCAGATCGTAATGGACGACGCCGATCTGGATCTCGCGCTCGAAGGAGCGTTGTGGGGCGCGTTCGGTACCACCGGGCAACGTTGTACCGCCACCAGTCGTCTTATTTTACAGAAGAAGATTCACGACAAGTTCGTAGGAATGCTCGAGGATCGGGCCAACGCGCTGAAGCTCGGCGATGGCAGGAAGAAGGGCACCGATGTCGGGCCGCTCATAAATGAAGATGCGGTGAGGAAGGTCGAGACCTACGTCGATATCGGCGAGTCTGAAGGCGCGAAGCTGGTGACGGGGGGTGAACGACCGGGGAAGCTGTCGAAAGGAAATTTCTTTGCTCCGACAATCTTCACGAACGTGAAGGCGGGCAGTCGGCTCGAGCAGGAAGAGATCTTTGGCCCGGTACTGTCGGTGATTCGGGTTAAGGACGCCGACGAAGCATTCGCGGTGAACAACGACGTCAAGTACGGGCTCTCGTCGTCGATCTACACCCGGGACGTGAACACTGCGTTCCGGGCCCTGAACGAGCTGGACAACGGGATCACGTACGTCAACGCGCCGACCATTGGCGCCGAGGCGCATCTCCCGTTCGGCGGTGTAAAACAGACCGGGAACGGTCATCGCGAAGGGGGCTGGGAAGTGTACGAGTTTTACTCTGAGACGAAGGTGGGCTACGCCGACTTCTCGGGCACTCTTCAGCGCGCGCAGATCGACACTTATCTGGGAACGCCGGACTAATCAGGCGGTTATAGACGGACCATGGACGGATACGAACAAAAACGAGCGCACGCGCTTCAGCTGGCTAATCGGCGCCGGAAGGCAAGCAAGCTCTCCTTCCTGCTGCACTGGGCCAAGATCATCGTCGTGTCGCTGGCGCTGTTCGTGGTGATCCGCGCGTTTGGTGTCGAAGCGTTCAAGATCGCGAGCGGCAGCATGGAGCACACCCTGTTCGAGGGCGATTTCCTGCTGATCAACAAGCTCGTTTACGGGGCGGGAATTCCGGGAAGTGGCCGCAAGCTTCCCGCCCTCCACGCACCGCGCCGGGGTGACGTGATCGTCTTCACTTACCCCGTCGATCCACGCCTTAACTACATCAAGCGCATAGTCGGTATCCCGGGTGATACCCTCTCAATGACCGATGGAGCGCTGATCAGAAACGGCGAGCGAATTCCGGAGCCGTACATTCAGCGAAGCCCGGAAGAAGCGGACCAGTCGGATGAAGATTTCCGCTGGCAAAAAGCGTATCTGGCGGGCGGAGCGTCGGTCGAAAACTACCATCCATCCCGTAACAACTGGGGGCCTCTGGTCGTCCCTCCTCATGACTACTTCGTCCTCGGAGATAATCGCGACAACTCGTCGGATTCGAGGTACTGGGGCTTCGTCGCTGACTCCCTTGTGCGGGGCCAGCCGATAGTGGTCTATTACAGCTATGCGCCCGACACCGGAGATCGGCTGGATTGGTTGACTCATTTACGGTGGAAGCGCTTCGGGGAGCTCGTTCACTAAAACGACTCTCGGTCTTTGAGAGGATGACGCTATCGCTATGAAGGCATCGACGAATCGGAAATCGACCGTCGACGAAGGATCGCTCGATCAGTACCTGCGGGACATCAGCGTCTTTCCCCTCATCACTCGCGAGAAGGAAGTGGAGCTCGCGAAGCGTATCCGACAGAACGACCAGGACGCTCTCGACACGCTCGTACGGTCGAATCTCAGATTCGTCGTCTCGGTGGCGAAGAAATATCAGAACCAGGGTGTCTCGCTCTCGGATCTGATCAACGAGGGCAACCTCGGCCTCATTCGCGCCGCCCACAAGTTCGACGAGACGAAGGGCATCAAGTTCATCTCGTACGCGGTGTGGTGGATTCGTCAATCCATTCTGCAGGCGCTCGCCGAGCAGTCGCGCATCGTGCGCGTGCCGTTGAATCGCGCCGGTACGCTGCATCGGATCGGCAAGCGCGCCAGCACGCTGCTCCAGGAGCTCGGACGCCAGCCGAGCAACACCGAGATCGCCGAAGGCCTCGACATCAGCGAGGACGAAGTCGCCAAGACGATGATGATCTCGCAGGTGCATCTGTCACTCGATGCGCCGATGACGCCGGGCGAGGACAACCGGCTGCTCGATTATCTGCCCGACAACATGAATCCGACGCCCGATGAAATCACCTTCGAGAAGGCGTTGTCGGAGGCGATCGAGGAATCGTTGTCGTCGCTCAAGGAGCGCGAGTCCAAGATTCTGAGATTGTATTTCGGGCTCGACGGAGCCGATCCAATGACTCTCGAGGACATCGGCACCCTGCTCCAGATCACGCGCGAGAGAGTGCGTCAGATCAAGGAGAAGGCGCTGCTCAAGCTGCGCCACAATTCCCGCCGCCGCTCGCTGGAGTCTTTCCTCGGCTAGCGTCCCAAACGCGGAGTGATGATGGGACGGAAGATCGCGTTCGCTCTGTCGCTCCTCGTGCTGATCGTCACCGGCCTGCTCGGCATCTACAACGCACTTAACGAATGGCGCGGCGGCAGCACTGCTTGGCAACACTCGGTGACGGTTGGTGAGGTTCTGTACGGCGTACTTGGGCTCGCCACCGGGTACGGGATGATTCGCCGCCGGCCGTGGGCCGTTGGCACTGGGGTCGCGTGGGGAGTGGCCGTGATCTATGTCCCGGGCGTAGCGGTAATGGCTTACGGCGGTAAGGAGGCGACGCTCCGTAGCGCGGTCCTCGCGAGCGCGATGAGTGCGCTCATTGCTGTCGGAATTGTCTGGGCAGCGAAAGCCCGAAGCCCCGCGCGACAGCCGGGCTAACCGTATGGTGAAGGCACCCATCGTGCTGCTCCTCCATGCGAACCGGATGAGGGAGCAGAGCAATGGCATTGCAGATCACGTCACCCGCCTTCTCGCAGGGTGGATCGATTCCGAGCAAGTACACCTGCGAGGGAGAGGACATTTCACCGCCGTTGGCGTGGGCGGGCGCGCCGCCAAGCACGAAGAGCTACGCGCTGATTGTAGACGATCCTGATGCACCCGATCCTGCGAAGCCGCAGCGGGTGTACGTGCACTGGGTTATCTACAACATTCCATCGACGACCAACGCGCTGCCCGAGAACGCATCGAAGAAGGGTTTGCCGAAGGGCGCGGAGCAGGGGAAGAACGACTGGGGTAAACCCCAGTACGGTGGCCCGTGTCCGCCTATCGGACGGCACCGGTACTTCTTCAAGCTCTACGCTCTGGATACGGAGCTGCCCGGATCATTGGCGGGTAAAGCGGAAGTCGAACGGGCGATGAAGGGCCACATCGCAGCGTCGGCGGAATTGATGGGAACGTATCAGAAGGCAGCGGCCGGAAAGTAGGCGCGAAAAAAAGCCGGGTCCTTGGAGGACCCGGCTTTTGTTTTTTCGAATCGTTTATTACAGACCGAGCGCGGCCTTCACGTCGATCCTGCCACGGCCGAACGCCTTGTCGGTAGCAAAAGCCGATTGCTGCATGATTTGCTTGATGCGCTGCGGCGCCATCTTGCCCTTCTCGGCAATGAGCAGCGCTGCGAGACCAGCCACGTGTGGAGAAGCCTGGCTGGTGCCGATGTCACCGGTGAGCCGGTTGCCAGCGGTGCAGCTTGTCAGGAAGAGATCGCCGTGAACTCCATCGACATTCTTCTGGATGATGAGCGTCTGCTTGGCGCAATACGACCAAACCCATGAAGCGATGTCGTTGCCGGTGAATGGGGCCGGAGCCGGCGCGCTCCATGGCCAGCGAGACGGTGCGAAGTTGTGCGCGGCGTCGGCGTTTCCGCCCGGGCCCGCGACGTCGACGCTATTCTTGCCGAAGTTCGTGTAAAATGCCGGCGTGTTTGGATCATCAGTCGCGAAAGCAGGACCAACTGACGAAACGCAGATCACGTTGGGCGCGTCGCAGTACGTCGAGAAGCCGTTGCCGATATGCTGGAGGTTGAGACCCGAATTGCCAGCCGCCACGACCACGACCATTCCCTTGGAATTGGCGTAGTTGAAGACCTGATTGATCAAGCCGACGCTTCTGCCATTGCCGGCCTTCGAGAAACCACCGCCGAGGCTCATGTTCGCTACATCGGCGCCGTGATCGGCGGCCCAAAGAACGCCGTTCAGGATGTCGCCGAATGAGCCGTATCCATTCGCCCCTAGCACCTTGACTCCGATCAGCGTCGTTTTGGATGTCACGCCGGCGAGCGCGGCAGCCTTGCTGCTCACCTGAGTGGCGACGTTGGTGCCGTGGCCATTCAGATCGGTGATCAGGTTGCGGCCTGGGAAAAATCCGACGATCTGATCGTCGGCGGGGACGATTGGAGTGTACTCATCCTCGGGGGTGGTGGGATCATCCTGCACGCCGACGAAGTGGTTCATGAACGACTTTGAACGCGACAGGTCGACAAGTCCATTGAGGTCCGGCGCATCGTAATCGAGGCCGGTGTCCAGGATCGCCACCGTAACTCCAGAGCTTCCCAACTTCCCGGCAGCCCATGCGGCGTCCGCGTTGATCAGCCGCATGTTCCACTGCCAGTTGAAACGACCTGCTCCGGCGGGATTCAGCTGGCTGTCGATCGCGTCGCTGGCGACGTCGGACGCATCGGCCTGGGCCGTTCCGAAATTGTCGTTCGGTGAAAAGCTGAAGTCCGCGAAGGTGTCGCCGACACCGGCCGCAGACAGTTGAGCAGCCGCTGCATCGGTGAGGCCCGACACCACGGCGATTCGCGCGCCCCCGTGAAACGAGGAGACCGTGCCCCCGACTGCTTCAACCTTCGAGGCAAAACTTTCCGGTGTCTGCGCGCCCTTCAGCGAAACGATGTAGCGACCCGCGGTCGGTGCAGTCGAGATGGAGAGCGACGGCGCCAAGGGTGCTTTGGTGGGGGCAACAACGTCGGTCGAACATGCCGCGACAACTGCCGCGGTTAAAACGAGTGCAGCGGAAACCCTGCGATGCATTGGCCAATCCTCAAAAGGGTGACGACGGGTAGCAAGTGGTAGAAGCTCTGCAGTAGTCGGCCGGGCGCAAGGGGGCCACCTGAGCGAGGCGGAAACATGTGTATCGACCCGGAATCAGTCAAGAGAAATTTTTTATCGGCCACGGTCTTTCAGGTTGAGGCACTGACGTCCGATCGCCGCGTTGATCGCGACGTCTCACGGTTACATTTCAACCCCATGGCACAGCAAGCATCCTTCGACGTCACCACCGGCGTCGACCTCCAGGAAGTCGACAACGCCGTCAATCAGGCGCAGAAGGAAATTTCCCAGCGCTACGACTTCAAGGGATCTCCCGCCAGCATCGAGTTGAATCGAACCGAGGGCAAGATCGCGCTCACCGCCGAGAACGACTTCAAGATGAATGCGCTCTGGGACGTTCTTCAGTCCAAGTTGATCAAGCGCGGAGTTCCGGTGAAGAATCTCGATCCTGGCGAGATCAAACCCGCGGGCGGCGACACCGTGCGCCGCGACGTTGCACTCAAGATGGCGCTCGACGGCGACACCGCGAAGAAGGTCGCGGCCGCGATCAAGGAAGCGAAGCTCAAGAAAGTTCAGGCGGCGATCCAGGGCGACCAGGTGCGTGTAACGTCTCCGTCGCGTGACGACCTTCAGCAGGCGATCGCGCTCCTCCGCACCAAGGATTTCGGCGTCGAGCTCAAGTTCGGCAACTATCGGTGACCGACGCCGCCTTGCATTGCGGGCAACCGACATGAAAGTCGGAATCATCACTCTCGGCTGCGACAAGAACACCGTCGATAGCGAGCGATATCTCGCCCAGCTGTCCGACCATTCTGCCGAACACACCTCGGAGCTGAGCGAAGCCGACGTCATCATAGTCAACACCTGTGGCTTCATCGATGCCGCCAAGAAAGAGTCGATCGATGCAATGCTGGAGGCGGCCCGCTTCAAGTCAGAGGGGAATTGCCGTGCTGTAGTTGCCGTTGGTTGCATGATCGAGCGGCACAAGGCCGAGCTCGTCGAAGCGCTTCCTGAAGTCGATGTCTTCCTCGGCTCATCCGAGATGCAAAAGCTGGTCGGAGAGCTCTCCGACCGCGGTCTGCTCGGCGAAGCCAGCGAAGCGCTGCACCCCGGCGTCCGCGTTTACACCGGAGACCTGCCGCACGTGCGGTATCTCAAGATCAGCGAGGGATGTGATCACGGCTGCGCCTTTTGCGCGATCCCGCTGATGCGGGGCAAGCACCGATCCTTTTCGCTCGACGAAATCGTCCACGAAGCGCAGCTACTGGAGCTACAGGGCGCGCGCGAAGTAAATCTCGTCGCGCAGGATCTGGCGCACTACGGCCGCGACTTGCGTGACGGCAACAGGCTGCCGGAGGTGCTCGAGGCGCTCGTGTCCGAGACGACGATCCCGTGGATCAGGATGCTCTACCTGTACTCGGCGGGAATCACCGATCGACTGCTCGAAGTGGTCGCCCGCGAGAGCCGGGTGCTGCCTTACCTCGACATGCCGATCCAGCACGGCTCCGATCCGGTTCTGGCGAGGATGCGCAGGCCGGAGAGAAAACGCACCATCCGCGATCGCGTCAGAAAATTTCGTGACGCAGTTCCCGACGTCGCAATTCGCACCACTTGCATCGTTGGATTTCCGGGTGAGACGGAAGAACAGTTCGAGGAGCTGATCGAGTTTCTCGAGGAGATGCGCTTCGAGCGGGTTGGAGCGTTTACGTATTCACCGCAGGAAGGCACTCGCGCCGCGAAGTACCCCGACGACGTTCACGAGGCTGTGAAGCGCGAGCGACTTGAGAGGCTCACCGAGGTTCAGCGCCGGATCACCGCGGAACGCTATGAAGCGCGGACCGCCCGCCGCTCGACGGCGCTCGTGGACAGTGTCGACGCCGAGCGTGGGACCTCGCAGGCAAGGCTGCCCTGGCAGGCCGACGACGTCGACGGTGTCACTCACATCGATGAGCCGCTGGTGCCCGGCACAATCGCCGAGGTCGCAGTCGAGGAAGTTGTCGATGATTACGATTTTCAGGCATCGCTGATTCGCGTCATGCTGCCGCCCAGTGCGCCGGAACGCAGGCGACGGACCCGAGAGCTTCCCATCAGTCAGGTGACGATCGGCAGCTACGGTCGCTAATGCGCTCCGCAGACGTGATGGCGCGCGCGCGCGAGCTCTTTCCCGGAGGCGTGAACTCGCCGGTGAGAGCGTTTCGCGGTGTCGGCGGCGAGCCGATCGTGGCGGCCCGCGGCGAAGGCGCGCGCATCTGGGATGTGGATGGCAAAGAGTACATCGACTTCGTCCTGTCGTGGGGTCCGCTGGTGCTCGGCCACGCCCCGCCGATGGTGCTCGACGCGCTCGAGGCAACGATGCGGAATGGTACGAGCTTCGGGATGCCCACGGAGCTCGAGGTGCAACTCGGCGAATTGATTCGGCAGCGGATGCCGCATATCGAAATGCTGCGGTTCGTCTCGAGCGGCACCGAAGCGACGATGAGCGCGGTGCGCCTCGCGCGCGCCTTCACGCGGCGTGACGCGATCCTCAAGTTCGAGGGTTGTTATCACGGACACGCCGATTCCTTTCTCGTGCGCGCGGGGTCCGGTGTAGCGACGCTCGGCTTGCCTGATTCTCCCGGCGTTCCGGCGGAGCTTGCGGCGCTGACCGTCACCGCGCCGTACAACGATCTTGCTGCAGCCAGAGAGCTCGTACGCGAGAATTCTCGCGGGATCGCCGCTATAATCGTCGAGCCCGTGGTCGGCAATTCGGGTTTCATTCCGCCCGAGCCGGGGTTTCTGGAGGGTCTGCGGGCGTTGGCCGATGATTCCGGCGCCCTTTTGATCTTCGACGAGGTCATGACCGGCTTTCGTATCGCGCCCGGTGGGGCGCGCGAAAGGTTCGGAGTGACTGCCGATCTTACCACGCTTGGGAAGGTGATCGGCGGTGGTCTGCCTGTCGCAGCGTATGGTGGGCGACGGGATATCATGGAGCAAGTGGCGCCGGCCGGCCCCGTCTATCAGGCGGGAACGCTCTCGGGCAATCCATTGGCGATGGCGGCTGGCCTCGCGACTCTCACAGCGTTGACTCCTGCGCTTCACGCCCGCATCGAGCAGCGCACAACTGCGCTGGTCGGAGGTTTGCAAATGATCGCCAGCGAGCTCGGCGTTCCGCTACCTGCCGCCTGCGCCGGCTCGATGTGGGGATTTTTCTTCAGCGAGCGTCCGGTGCGAAATTTCAGCGACGCAAAGGCGTCGGACGTCGAGCTGTTTCGCCGCTTCTTTCACGCTGCTCTGGATCGAGGAGTCTATCTTGCGCCTTCGGCATTCGAGTCGTGCTTCATGTCGGCTGCCCACGGGGATGAGGAGGTCGACCTTGCGCTGGAGAGAATGCGCGGCGCGCTGGAGCACGCAATTGCGTAAGGCCACTGCCAAGCGGCGAGGTCAGCTTGCGATCGCAGCTGTGGTTATCGCAGCAGCGTGCGTCTCGCTCTCACCGCCGCCGCGGGGCGCTGGCAACGTTCCCGTCGTGCGCGGTGTTTACAAACCCGGCAGTCAGCAGCTCGTCCGGATCGCCCTGGAGACCGCCGTTAAGCAGCTGCCACCCGAGATCGGAAATACAAGAGTAGTGCAGCCGGGGTCAGACGGTTTCGTAGTCTGGAACGGCAAGCGCTACCGCGGCACGCTCGAGATCAGCCAGACCGACTCGGGATTTCTGGTGATCAACAAGCTGCCGATGGATGACTATCTGCGAGGGGTGGTGCCGCTCGAGATCGGCAATCGCACGGCCGCTGAAGTGGCGGCGGTCGAAGCTCAGGCCGTGGCAGCTCGCACGTATGCCTACAAGCACCTCAACCCCGCACGGGCCTTCGACATGTACGCGACGGTGCAGGACCAGGTCTATGGTGGAGTCGACGCTGAGAAGCCACTCTCGGACTCGGCGATCACGACGACTGCGGATGTCATCGTGCTGTACAACGGTCAGCCGATCACCACACCCTATCACTCGACTTGCGGAGGGTCGACAGCGGGTGTCTCCGAAGTGTGGTACGATCAGCCCGACGAACCCTATCTCCGCCCCGTCAGCGACAAGGTACCGGGCAGCGATCACTACTACTGCGATCCGTCGCCGCGCTTTGCGTGGACGCAGAACTACGATGCCGCAGGGCTGCGCGCCGTGCTCGAGAAATACCTCGCCAGCTACACCAACGCGCCAAAGTCGGGACTCGGCAAGATCACCGACGTTCGCGAAGCCGGCCGAACTCCGTCAGGTAGAATGGCTGCGCTCGCAGTGCAGACCGAGGCGGGGACTTACACACTCCGCGGCAATGACATTCGCTTCGTGCTCCGCGATGCAAAGGGGGCAATCCTCAACAGCACGTTGATATCGGTGTCCGAGGAAAAGAGCGGAGGCGAGGTTTCAGGGCTGACGGTGACGGGACGCGGATACGGCCACGGCATCGGGATGTGCCAGTGGGGGGCTATCGGACGGGCGCGCGCTGGGCAGAATTTCCGTACGATTCTAGAGACCTACTACCCGGGAACCACGCTTGGCCGAATCGCCAGCTAGCACCAAGGAGACAAAACCAGCGCGCGACCTGCGGCTCGGCCTTGTCGGCGCGGGCGCAATTGCGCAGCTCGCACACTTGCCGGTGCTCTCGAAAATCAAAGGTGCGCAGCTTGTCGCGCTCTGCGACAACGACGGCCCCAAGGCAAGCGCCATCGCCGAGCGGCTCAAGATTCCGGATGTGTTCACGGATATCGAGGATCTGCTGGAGCTCGACGAGGTCGATGCCGTCGTCATTGCGACGCCGAACCATCTGCACGAGCCGCACGTTCTGCGCGCGCTCAAGTCAAAGGTCGATGTCCTTTGCGAGCGGCCGCTGTCGCTCACCTCACGTGGGGTCGAGCGGATTCTCGCCGCGGCGAAGCAGGCTGGCCGCAAAGTGGTCGTCGGAAATAACCACCGTTTTCGGAGCGACGTGCAGCAGCTCTATCGCTTCCTGCAGGGAGGAGAGCTGGGCCGGCTGATCGGTGTTCGCGCCGGCCAGTATCAATTCTCCAGCAGTCGCACGGGCTGGAGATTCCGCCGCCCCGAGGCGGGAGGGGGCGCGTTCTTCGAGCACGGATATCCGCTCGTGGATCTCGCGCTCTGGGTCGCCGACTTCCCCGAGCCCGTGCGCGTGACGGCGCACATGGACCGGGCGCGTGGGGCCAGCACCGTAGAGGATTCGATGATCGTCCACGTCGAGTGCGCCGCCGGAGTCAGCTTCAGCTTCGACGTGTCGTGGTCGTACGTTGGTCAGGAGGAGCGGTGGTGGTTTGAGGTTCTGTCGGGGCGGGGAAGCGCGCGCCTCGCGCCGCTCCGGGTGGTGAAGATGTTGAACGGCAAGCCGACGGACGTGTCACCGAGCGGGGCGGCCGCGCGGGAGAGCGTATTCCTGCAATCTTATCGCGCCGAGCTGGCGCACTTCATCGCCGTCGTAAATGAGACGATTCCGTACGAGCCACCGGAGGATCAGCTGGCGGTAATCAGGCTGATGGAAGCGATCTACAAGGCGGCAGAAGAGGGCAAGGAAGTCCGCCTGTAGGCGGTGAGACGGTACACGGTCCACCACACGGCGAGGTTGATCGGCAGGGCCAGCCCGATGATCTCACCGTTGCGCTGGTCAAAGAGCGGCAGGCTCTGAAGAACGCAGCCCAGCAGGGAGACCAGCGCGATAATTCCAGCCAGCTTTCGCGCTCGCGTGACGCCGCGCAGACCATAGATCGCGAGCGGAATCAGAACCACCAGTGCAATCGAGAGCGGATCGAAGTGAAGCAGGTTCTCGTTGTGCCCCATGAAGTAGTGTTTCGTGAACAGCCACGCGAAGACCAGCGCGAGGCCGCCGGCGCCGGCGATGAGACTCCAGAGAGTAGCGAGTGCCGTCGCACCGAACAGGGATCCGCGGTGTCCGCCTTCGGCGCTCCGGACCAGGATTACGAGCAACGCCGCGTAGACGATTCCGACGGCGACGAACAGCGGCAAATAGTTCCAAGGAGCCGACGGCTCCGGGGCACGCCCCGAGGTGAACAGCGTCGTCTCCGAGCGCACCAATGGGATCTGGGTGCCCGTGCTATCGGTAATCCTGACCGACCGCAGATCGTTGGCCATTCGGACGGGCAGAAACATTTCCTGCCACATCGAGAGCGGTTTGTCGGCGGGCTGACCGAGTGCCAGGGTGACGCCGGTGTAGAGCGGCAGGTCTCCGGAGAGCAGTCGCTGGGTGTGCCAGCGATAAGTCCCGGACGTCATTCTTGTCACTGTCGCAGTTTGCAGCTGACCGCCGAGCGCGTGGTCGATTGCGTCGCGGAGGCGAGTCGAGCAGTTGTCGCGATAGTAGTCGTAACGGTAGAACTTGTTCTCGGGAAGCGCGTTGTTGGTTACGAAACGCTGGAGCTCGAGGCGCTGTGCCGGGCTGAGATTCAACTCCTGAGCGAGAATCGACCGGTTGTTCTGCTTGTAGTACTCGACCATTGGCGCCAGCGGAATCGGCTCCATCCAGTACTTGGTGTCGCCCGTCACGAAGCGCCAGATGAAGTGGGGCTGATTGAAGTCGAACATGCCCCAGTTGTAGGTGAGGTTTGTGCCGCTAGAAGCGTCCTTGATCCAGATCGCGTTGTGGCCGAACCGCTCCCACACCACATCGCCCCACCCGAAGGTGAGCAGATAGACCGTGAGGTTCGAACCGGGCTCTGCGCCGGTCGCCTGCGGTGGGAGCGGCGCGCCGGGCAGGGTTTGCGCGGGCGGGTTGGGCGACGCGGCGGGGTTCGCAACTTGCGCGGCCACCGCGACGGGAATCGAAAACGCGATCAGCGCTGCGGCCAGCGCGCGTGCATTCATGATTCAAAGATGCATCGCCTGACGGCCTGATACGAGGGCAAAAAGAAAGAGGCCCGCGATTGCGCGAGCCTCGATCTGAGCCGCTAGGCGGGGTTACTCACCGAGCCGCAGCAACTTTCTCGTTCTCGCGCTCGCGCTGCGAAGTGGTGGTCGACTTCTGGCCGGACCCGCGGCTTTCGCCGTTGGTCTGGCTGCTCGAAACGTTGCCGCTGCCGACCGACGCCTGCGACTTCTGCTGGTTCCCGGCAGCGATCTGGATCTTCTTCGGCTGGGGAAGCGCCGCCTTCGGAATGTGGATCGCCAGAATGCCGTTCTCGAAGTGCGCGTTGATCTGATCTTCGTCGATGCCCTGCGGCAGCTGGAAGGTGCGCAGGAACGAACCGTAGCTGCGCTCGATCACGTGGTAGCGGTTCTCCTCGCCCTCCTTCTTCTCGCTCTTCTTCTCGCCGCGCACGGTGAGGACGCCATTCTCCGCGGTGATCTCTACATCTTCGGGCTTGATTCCAGGCAGCTCGAGATCCAGGCTGATCTCGTTGTCATTTTCCCTGACGTCGACAGCGGGACTCCAGTTGGAGCCATCTCGCATGAAGGTGTCGTCGAACAACCGGTCGATCTCGCGCCGGAGTCCGAAAATCGGGGAGCTCGTCGTCATTCTGTAGAGCATTTTCGTCTCCTGTTGTGGGTTTAGTCGAACTGGACGGAACCCGTAGGCGGCAACCACCATACCAGATGCGGCTGGTCAGTTTGACAAAGTCATTTGTCAATTTGAGCTCTGGCGTTTGTCAAACTTGCAGTGCGGGCGACGCTTCTTCGTCACGGCCACCTGCCTGGCGTGCGTTGGTAGTGGCTCAGTTCAGGGTCTGCCGTGTGCTCCGTAACTTGTTTCAGCAGTCGGCTTTAGCTAAATTGTTATGCTGTCCACGAAAACCACGAGAAGACCATGAAGCCCGATATCCATCCAGTGTACGCTACCGCCACCGTGCGGTGTGCCTGCGGCAATACATACCAGACCAGATCCACCCAGGCGGAGATTCACACCGACATCTGCGCCAGCTGCCACCCCTTCTTTACGGGCAAGCAGAAGCTCGTCGATACCGCGGGACGCGTTGAGCGCTTCCGTCAGAAGTACGGCAAGCAGGCCGCTGGCTCCAGCTCGGAAACCTGAGCCTCAGAGACCGGCTCAGGGACGCCATCGAGCGTGCCTCTGAGGTAGAGCGCGAGCTCTCCGATCCGAAAACCGTACGGGACCAGCAGCGGATGGCTGCCCTGGGCCGCGAGCTCAGGCATCTCCAGCCCCTGGTCGAGATGGGCAACAAACTCGACAGGTTCGAGCACGAGCTCGCGGAAACCCGCGAGCTCGTCGATTCTGAGGACCCCGAGATGGCGCAGGAGGCGGAGGCCGAAGCCCTCCGCCTGGAAACGGCCATCGAGGCACTCCTCGAGCGCATCAAGCCCGCGCTCATTCCCCACGACCCGCTGGACGACCGCCCGGCAATCGTCGAAATCAGGGGCGGCACCGGGGGCGACGAGGCAGCGATCTTTGCCGCCGATCTCCTCAGGATGTACACCCGCTTCGCCGAGGGCCGCCGCTGGCGGATTGAGACCATCTCGCAATCGGACGGTACTCTTGGCGGCGTCAAAGAGGCGATATTCAAGGTGAAGGGCGAAGGCGCCTATGGCGCGATGCGCTGGGAGTCCGGCGTGCACCGCGTCCAGCGCGTTCCAATCACCGAGAGCCAGGGCCGCATTCACACGTCAGCCGCAACCGTCGCCGTGCTACCGGAAGCCGAAGAGATCGATCTCAAGATCGAAGACAAGGATCTGCGCATCGATGTCTTCCGCTCTTCAGGCCCCGGTGGACAGAGCGTCAACACTACCGACTCCGCAGTGCGGATAACTCACATCCCGACCGGGATCGTCGTCAGCCAGCAGGATCAGAAGTCCCAGCTGCAGAATAAGCTCAAGGCGATGGAAGTTCTGCGTGCGAGGTTGCTCGACGCACGGATTGCCGAACAGGAAGCGGCGCGCGCGCGCATGCGCAAAACTCAGGTTGGCACCGGCGATCGTTCGGCGAAGATCCGCACCTACAACTATCCGCAGAATCGCGTCACCGACCACCGGATCAACCTCACCTTGCACGAGCTCACCAAGGTACTTGATGGCGACATCGAGCCCTTCATCGAAGCGCTCAGAGTCGCCGACGTGGAGGAGAAGCTTGGCGAATAAGACCGCGGTGCCGTTCTATGTGCCTTCACTCCCGATCGGCACCATCGGCGATCTGCTCACCGGATGCGCGTCGATGCTCGAGTCCGAAGGCATCGACGATGCGCAGCGCGAAGCGCGCGAGATCATCGCCGCGGTGCTCGATGTCCCGAAATTCTGGGCGGCCGCGAACGCCGTCAGCGATGCTTCACCCGATGTCGCGCGTGCCGTCATCAGCGCGGCGATGAAGCGCGCCGCCGGCGCTCCGCTCGCCTACGCCGTCGGCCGCGCCGCGTTCAGGCACCTCACCCTCGACGTCGATGAGCGCGTGCTGATTCCGCGCGTAGAAACCGAGCTGCTGGTCGAACGGGTTCTGGAGCGATGCACCGAGGAAACTCGTACTCTCGCTGACATCGGCACCGGATCCGGCGCGATCGCGCTGTCGCTGGCGTTCGAGGCCGAGCTGGACAAGGTCTTCGCCACCGACGTGTCACTCGATGCGCTCGATGTCGCGTCTGCCAACGCTCATGTGCTTGGCAGTGCCCTCAAATCGCCGCTCGAGTTTCGTCGCGGCTCGCTGCTTGCCCCTCTCAGAGGAGAGAGACTCGACGGCATAGTCTGCAATCCGCCGTATATCAGCTTCGGGGAGCTCGAGCATTTGCCACCCGATGTGCGCGACTGGGAACCGTGCCTCGCGCTCCTGTCGGCCGATGACGGCCTGGCTGTCACCCGCGAGCTGGTCCGTCAGGCGCCGGATGTGTTGCGCCGTGACGGCTTCCTCGCGCTCGAGGTCGACGCGCGCCGCGCCGGCAGCGTCGCCGAGATGGTCGCTGTAGATGGTCGGTACGACGGAATCGAAGTGCTGCTCGACCTGACCGGACGCGAGCGATTCGTGTTCGCGCGTCGCGTCTAGCTCGGCTCAAGCTAAAGGAGAAAGAATGCTAGAGGACAAGGCGAAGGAGCTGGGTCGACTGATCGGTCAAAGCAGCGAATACCAGGCGCTGAAGCGCTCGAGCGAGTCGTTGAACGACGACAAGGAAGCCGTAACCCTGCTCCAGCAAATGGAAAAACTTCGTGGCGATGCGCAGCAGCTGATTCAGCGCGGTGAGAATCCAACGCCCGAGATGGAGCAGCAGCTCGACTCGATGCTCGAAAAGATTCAGGCTCAGCCAGCATACCAGCGCGCGGTCGCGGCGCAGGAGAACTTCGACAAGCTGATGCTGCGCGTGAACCAGTGGATCATGGACGGCATGAAGAAGGGCGCGGCGAGTCCGATCATCACTCTCTCCTGAAGATGCCGCGCGGCAAGCTCATCGTCTTCGAGGGTATCGAAGGCGCGGGCAAGACCACGCAAATAAAGCTGCTCGCGGAGCGGCTCGCGGCGGCCGGGATCGTGGCGCGTGGAGTGAGGGAGCCCGGTGGAACCCCGGTCGGCGATGACATTCGGGAGATCCTGCTGCATCCCGAAAAGCAAATCTCGGCAGCGACGGAAGCGCTACTGTTCATGGCGTCGCGCGCTGAGCTCGTTTCGCGCGAGCTCATCCCCGCGCTCAACGATGGTGTGATCGTTCTCGTCGACCGGTTTTTTCTTTCGACCTACGCGTACCAGATCGCCGGTCGCGGATTGGACGAGGCGCAGATCCGGTCGGCAAATCGCCTGGCGACGGGAGGCCTGATTCCCGATTTGACCCTTCTCATCGACGTCAGCGCCGATCAGGGACTGGGGCGCGCCGACGCGCGCGGGGCCCGCGACCGCATCGAGAGCGCGAGCGACGAGTTCCACCTACGGGTGAACGGCGCGTTCCGGGCGTTTGCCGAGCGGAAGTGGCAGGACTCCCATCCTGAGTGCGGACCGATCAAGTTGATAGACGGCAGCGGGGACAAAACAGCGGTGCACCAGCGCATCGTTTCGGTCCTGGCTGCACAGTTCCCGCAACCTTTCAGCAGTATCCGGAGTTAAAGAAGGATGAAGCTGAGACTTCCCAGCGCTTCGGCGCGTGCGCGCACCATAATCGTCGCCGGAACGCTGCTCGCCGCTCTGGTCACCGGCGGTTGGCTGCTGCAGCGTGGCGCCCGCACCGGAACCTTCACCGCCTACGAGGGCGCTCAGCTTTTCGAGAGCGTGTTTCGTCGCGTCGAGAACGATTATGTCGATCCGGTCGAAGACTCAGCGCTCTACCGCAAATCCGTCGATGGACTGCTCTACGAGCTGCGCGATCCGTACACGACCTTCCTGCCGCCCGACCGATTTGCCCGGCTCAACGAAACGACTTCGGGCAATTACGCGGGGCTGGGTGTCGAGCTCGACCTTCGCGATGGCTGGCTGATCGTCGTCGCTCCGCTGCCGGGCGGCCCCGCCGAGCGCGCCGGTCTCCAACCCGGCGATCGCATCATCGAGATCGGTGGCAAGTCGACCAAGGGATGGACCAACGAGGAAGCCTCGAAAGCCGTGCGCGGCAACGCCGGCACTTTCGTCACGCTCAAGATCGAACGCCCCGGGATCAGCGCGCCGATGGAGCTCAGGCTGCAACGTACGACGATTCACCAAAGCGCCGTGCGGCGCACCGCGCTGCTCGGCGATGGTGTCGGATACATCGATCTCAAGGCGTTCAGCGATTCGACCGCGAACGAGCTTTCCGGCGCCATCACGACCCTTCTACGCCGCGGCATGAAGACGCTCGTCCTCGACATGCGGACCAACCCCGGCGGATTGCTGACTCAGGGAGTTCGCGTCTCGGATCTGTTCCTCAATCCCGGCCAACGCATCGTCAGCATGCGTGGACGCGTGCCGGAGGCCAATCGCGATTACGCCGACACCGCCACCCAGCGGTGGCCGCAGCTGCCATTGATGGTGCTGGTCGACGGCCGCAGCGCCAGCGCCGCCGAGATAGTTGCCGGCGCGCTTCAGGACCATGACCGCGCGGTGATCGTCGGCACGCCGACCTATGGCAAGGGCAGCGCTCAGACTATCGTGTCGTTCGGTGCGGACGGTGGACTCAAAATTACCACCGCGCGGTGGTTCACCCCGGTCGGACGTTCCATCACTCGGCGGCAGCCCAACGACGACGAGGATGAGGAAGATCTGCCACCGATCACGAGCAAGAGGTTCCGCACAGACGCAGGCCGCAGCGTTTTTGGTGGCGGCGGCATAACTCCCGACGTAATCGCAGGCGATTCAGCGGTGCCCGCCAACGAGGCGAACTTCATGCGCGCTCTGGGCGCCAACACGGGTCACTTCCGCGACGCCATCACCGATTACGCACTCTACCTGAAGGGGACCGGTGGCGTGCCGGGTCCCGACTTCGTCGTCACACCGGCGATGAGAGACGAGGTGTGGACCCGGATGAAGGCGCGCGGGATCGACATTCCGCGTGGCGTCTATGACGATGCCGAGCCGCTGGTGTCGCGCCTGATCGCTTTCGACATCGCCCGCTACGTGTTTGGAGGCGATGCGGAGTTCAGGCGACGCGCTGCAACCGACAAGGTCCTTCAGAAAGCGCTCGACCTGGCGCGTGGGGCGACATCCGAGCACGAGCTGCTGCGCCGCGCGATGGCGATGGCGCCACCGCCGGATTCGATCGACGCGCTGAGCGCTGGCGGTCCGCCGAGGTGAGCGAGCGCGTCTTCGTCATCGGCCCCGGTCACGTTGGGCGCGGATTGGTCCGCGCCTTTCGCGCATCAGGGGTCGAGGTCGTCGGACTACACGGCAAGCGGCCCTCGGGAGTCGCCACTTCGACGGGCGCCATTCCGCCCGACGCCTCGAGCGCAAACGTCGTAATCGTCGCTGTTCGGGATCCTCAGATCGACGAAACTCTGGAAGAGGTGGCGGGCGCGGCCAAGGACGGAAGAATTGCGCGCGGGACTGTCATTCTTCACACCTCGGCGATCGCCGAGCCCGCTGCGCTCGCGACGTTCAGTGCCGCCGGTTATCCGACCGGTACCTTTCATCCGCTGGTGCCGTTCGGCGATCCCGAGGTGTCAGCCGAGATGCTGCGCAAAGGCTGGATCGGTGTCGATGGTGACATTGCTGCGCGCAATGCGTCGCGGCGCCTTGCGGGGCAGCTCGGCGCGCGGGTGCTGGAGATTCCGCCCGGGAAGAAAGGGGCCTACCACGCCGCGGCGGTGATCTCTTCCAATTTTCCGGTGGTCCTCGCTTCGGTAGCGGGACATCTGCTCCACGATGTCGGGATCCCCGACGCGAGTGCCTATCAGGCGGTGGAGAGTCTCATGAGCGGCGCGTTCGCCAACATGAAGCAGACGCTCCCCGACGACGCGCTCACCGGCCCTGTTATGCGGGGTGACGCCGAGACGGTTGCCAGGCACCTTCGCGCTCTGCAGGGGCATCCCGCCGCCCTCGAGGTGTATCGCACTCTCTCAGCGGCGGCGGCGGAGATTGCGCAGCGTCGCGGCGTGGATCCAAAAAAACTGGCAGCCGTCGCCGGACTGGTCAGGTCCGGCAAGTAGCTGCCGCGCGACCACTAGAACACCATCCCGCTCGCCTGATCGACGATTCTGGCGCCCTTCGGCACCGAGAAACGGAACGCTGACCGGGCTAGACTCGGATTCGGCGTGAAGCTGGTTATGACGACGTGCCGCTTGAGACCGCTCGGCGTCTCGATGTCGAATTGCCGAATGCTCGAATCACTGTCGTCGATCCAGAGCCTCGCGCTCGCGAAGTTGGGATTAGCGCGCTTCGGTGTGAGCGTGATCACGTGGGTAGAGCGGCCACCGACTGTCGCGGCACCTCCGGCTGCGACGGTGAATCGCGATCTTGGCGAATTCAAAAACTGCTCGGCGGGATCCACAGCGCTGGCGTTGGCACCGGTGTAGGGCATTTTCACGACCTGACCGGGCACGCTGCTGGGCAAATACACCCAGAGCGTCGATCCATCGGCGGCGACGCGGTCGCCTGACTCGAAGTTGATGCTCAGCAGATTCGGTTTCTTGCGCATGATGACGCCGCTCGTCGTCTGGCTGTTTCCCGTCACCGGGTTGGTCAGGGTCTGGCGGAATTCGGCCCGCATGCTGTTGAGCCGGGCGTAGGCGGCAACGGCGCGATCGATGATTGCATCGGCGCTCTGTGCGCGCGCGGAGAGCGGCAGCGCGGCGACGGCGAACGCCACCGGATAGATGAGGTTTTTCATAGTGAAGCGTACCCCGGCAGGCCTTATGCCGTTCCGGATTTTGCGGAAGGTACGCTACGCCCAATTGCCGCGGCCACCGCTCGAAGCTCGCCTACGAGCTGGGTAAACTGGTCGGGGTAGAGGGATTGTGCACCATCGGAGAGTGCGCGATCCGGCTCGGGGTGCATCTCGATCATCACGCCATCCGCCCCGGCCGCGATCGCTGCCCGCGCCATCGGGATGACCTTGTCGCGCAGTCCCGTACCGTGGCTCGGGTCGGCGATGATCGGCAGATGCGAAAGCCGGTGCACGATCGGAATCGCAGTGAGGTCGAACATGTTGCGAGCCGCCGGGTCGAAGCTGCGCACTCCGCGCTCGCAGAGGATCACGTTCTCGTTGCCTTCCGCCAGGATGTACTCGGCGCTGAGCAACAGCTCGTTGATGGTCGCTGCCATTCCGCGCTTGAGCAGGACCGGCTTTTTGAGCTTGCCCACGGTCTTGAGTAGCGAATAGTTCTGCATGTTGCGCGCACCGACCTGGATGCAGTCGGCGAGATCAGCGACGAGCTTGGCGCCCTCCGAATCCATCGCCTCGGTGACGACAGGCAGCCCGGTCTCCTTTCCCGCGCGGGCGAGAAGCTTCAATCCCTTCTCACCAAGGCCCTGGAAGGAGTACGGCGAGCTGCGTGGCTTGAATGCGCCGCCGCGCAGCGCCGTCCCGCCCGCCGCCTTCACCATCCGTGCGGCGGACAGAATCTGCTCCTCCGATTCGACGGAGCATGGCCCACCAATCACGACGACGCTGTCCCCGCCGACGGTGATCCCGGGAGCGAGCTCGACGACGGTGTTCTCGGCGCGCCATTCACGCGACACCTGCTTGTACGGTTGGGTGACGTGAATGATCTGCGCGACGCCAGGGAGTGCCTCGAGGCGAGACGCGTCGACGCGGCCGTCGTTCCCCACGAGCCCTACGGCGGTACGCTGCGCCCCAGGCATCGGGCGCGCCTCGTAACCCATTTCCTGAATGATACTGACGACGCGCTCGACGTCTTGCGCCGTCGCGTCGTGTTGCATGACTACTAGCATTTATGCGATGACTGACGCTGGCTCGGCGGCTTCGGTGGGCTCGTCGTGCAGCTGTGGTGTGTGCGCTGGATGCTCGGGACTGATCGTCTCGTCGACGGTGCGGCCGCGCATGCGTACGCTCACCAGCGAGGAGACGCCGGGCTCCTGCATTGTAACACCGTAAACGGCGTCGGCGGCTTCGGTGGTGGTACGCGGATTGTGGGTGATCACGATGAACTGGGTTCTGTTCTTGAAGCGATTGAGCATGCGCACGAAGTGACCGATGTTCTGGTCGTCGAGCGGCGCGTCGACCTCGTCGAGCAGGCAGAACGGGCTCGGCTTGGTGAGAAATATTCCGAACAGCAGCGACAGCGCGACCAGCGCTTTCTCTCCGCTCGAGAGCAGGTGGATGCGCTGAGTACGCTTGCCGCGAGGCGACGCATGGATCTCGATGTCGCCCTCGAGCGGGCTCTCCGGATTCTCGAGCCTGAGATCGCACTCACCGCCACCGAACAGTGTCATGAAGATGTTGCGGAAGTTTTCGCGCACCTGGACGAAGGTCTGCAGGAAAAGCTCGCGCGCGGTAGTGTCGATCTCGCGGATTGCCTGCTGCAAGGATCCCTTCGCCGAGTTGAGATCGTCGCGCTGGGTGGTGAGGAAACCGAGGCGGCGGGTCTCCTCCTCGTGCTCCTCGATCGCGAGCGGATTGACCGGACCAAGAGCGTCGAGCTGCTCACGCACCAGTGCGGCCTCGCTGCGCAGGCTCTCATCATCGAGCTCCAGCGCTTCGGCTCCCGCGAGCAGCTCGTCGACGGGCTTCTTCCATTCTGCCTCGAGTCGCTCGCGAATGGCGGCGCGCTTGCCCGACAGCTCGGTGTAGCGGAGCTCGGCGGCGTGTAGCTCTTCGCCGGCCATTGAGACGTTGCGACGCAGCTCACTCAGCAGATGCTCTTCGCTCGAGAATCGTTCGTCGATGTCGTGCACCGCTTGCTCCGCGTCCGCCAGCTTCTGCTCGGTGTCCTCGAGGGTAGACTGGCGCGCATCGAGATCGCTCTGCCACTGAGATACCTGCTCGGTGAGCTGCGCGTCGGCGGACGAAAGAGTGGTCAGCTCGATCTGAAGGGACTCGAGCCGGCCCGTTGCCGATGCGTACTCGTCGCGGAGGTGGCGGTGACGATCGGACGCGACCTCGAGCTGCGCCTGCGCCTGCGCGCGGCGGATCTGACTGGCGGTGCGCTGCTCACGCGCTTCTTCCTGGCTGTGTTCAGCGCTGGCGAGGACGTCGCGTGCCGCGCCAACCGCGGTTTCGTGGCCAGCAATGCGTGCTTCGATCTCGGCGGCTGCGGCAGCGAGCTTTTCGATTCGCTCGGCGGTCATCGTCTCGCGCTCGGTAAGTCTTTCGATCAGCGCCCGCGCCTCGGCTGCTTCCCGCGCGGCACGCTGGTGCTGTCGGGCAAGGGTCGCCGAACGATCGGCAGATTCAGCATTGGCGCGCGCGGCCTGGGAAGCCGCCTCCTGGGCGACAACCGCGGCTCGCTCGGCGGCGGCGAGGCCGGCGCGCTCGGTCTCCGCGTTCACGGTGGCTGTGTGTCGCGAAGCCGCACTGTTGACGACAGCCTGTTTCAACTCCGTGATCTCGGCGCGGCGGCGCAGCGGTCCCGGGCCAGACTCGGCGGCCGGCAGCCAGATTGCGCCGCGGGCATCGACGAATGCCGATCCGCTTTCCATCGAAGTGACGCGGCCGAGCAGCGACCTTACCCAACCGGCGGCGGGCGACGCTGACTCGACGAGCGCGGCGAGATCGGGATTTCCGGTTGCCGCCGCGGAATCTCCATTCACGGAATCGAGCGGAAGCAGCAGGAGTGGCCCAGGTGTGGCGGACGCATGCCAGGCGCGAATGGCGTCGGCGACGTTCCGATCTCGCACCAGAACTGCGTTGACCGTCGGACCCAGAAAGCGCTCGACGAGGCCAGCGGCGGCGGCATCGGCGCTGATGAAATCACTGAGTGGACCGAGGACGGCACCTTCACCGAAGATCGCGCGCTCCTTGAGGAGGCGCGCCGCTGCGGGGGCGAGGCCGACGCGCTCGCGCTCGAGGCCTTCGAGGGCGTTGAGCTTCGCGCTGAGCGCGGTGTGCAGCTCCTCCGCGCGCAGGAGATCCGCGCGCGCCGCACTCTCGCGTTCGCGAGCCGCTTCGAGGGCATCCCGCGCCTCGTCGGCCGCCGCGCTGGTTTCGGCGAGGCGTGACGCTGCGATCGACGCGGCGTCTTCGGCCGCGGCGAGGTCACGCCGAGCGGCCTCAGCCGCGTCGAAGAGATGGGTGAGCTCGGTCTCCAGCGTCGTCCGGCGGGCGGTGAGCTCTTCCCGCTCTCGCTCGCCGCTCTGGCGGTCAAGCAACGTTCGATGGAGCTCTTCGCGCAGCTCGCGGAGCGCGCGCTCGCCCTGCTCCAGGCTGGCACGCGCGACGCTGAGATTGGAGCGGACTTCCTCCTCGCGCCGGGCGTGGCCTGCCAGCGCTTCATCGGCAGCACGCAACGCCTCCTCGAGTGACGCGAGCTCGGCGGCGGCGCGCTCCATCTCGTTGCTGACGCGACCGGCGACGGCGTCGCCCTCACGGCGCTCTTCCTCGGCGCGCTCCCGGCGGGACATCGCGTTGCGGAGTCTCTCCTCCGCAACGGCGATCTCGCCACGCAATTGTTGGGTGCTCTCGCGCTGATCCGACACCAGCCGCGCCAGCTCCGTGCGGCGCGCTTCTGCCGTAGTGCGCTCGTTGAGAGCGGCGTCGCGCGCAGCCTCGGCCTCGCGCAGCCGCTGCTCGCCGGCCGGAACCTCGACGCGGAGTGCTGTCACCCGTTCCTCGAGGCGCGCGAGCTCGTCACGCCACGCAGCCATCTCGCGCGACGCGTGAGCGACCTCGAGAGTGAATCGCCGCGACATGAGCTCGGTGTGCCGCTCGGCGCGCTTCCGCTGACGCGCGAGTGAGCGCACCTGGCTTTGAACTTCCGCGATCAGATCGTCGATCCGGGCGAGGTCAACCGTCGTCTCCTCGAGGCGACGCTCGGCGCTCCGCTTGCGATCACGATAGAGTCCGACTCCGGCAGCTTCCTCGAACAGCTCACGACGATCGTCGGGGCGGTCACTGAGCAGCGCATCGACCATCTTCGCTTCGATCACGACGCCGGAGTCGGCGCCGAGGCCGGTGCCCCGCACCATGTCGTGAATGTCGCGCAGGCGACACGCGGCACCATTCAGGAAGTAGTCGCTCTCGCCGGACCGACTCAGGCGGCGCGTGATGACGACTTCGCGGAACGGAATATCGAGCGCGCCGTCGTCGTTCTCGAAGTGCAGGGAGACTTCAGCGAGGTTGACTGCGCGCCGTGCGGAGGAGCCCTGGAAGATTACTTCCTCCATCTTCGCGCCACGCAAAGCGCGAGCGCGCTGCTCACCGAGCACCCACCTGACTGCGTCCGACACGTTTGATTTTCCGCAGCCATTTGGACCCACAATCGCCGTCACACCCGGCTCGAAGAGCATGTCGGTTTGATCGGCGAAGGATTTGAATCCGTGAATCTCGAGCTTCGTTAGACGCACTAAGGCGCTCTCCCGGTTCGGTAGACGAGCACGGGCTTCAAACCCGCGCCGCGAAGTGTCCTGGTCAGTTCGGCCGATTCCTCGGGCCGGGTGAAGGCGCCCGCGTACAACCGCGCGCCCCCGTCATCCTGCATCAATGCGTAGACCAGCAGCCCGCGCTCATCGTACTTCTGCACCGCGGCGCGAACCGCATCGCTGATGCCGCCCTGGGTCGGAACACTGTCGACGAGCAGCGCCAGCGGCGCGCGGGTAACGCTGCCGGCAGAATCCCTGAGCACATGCGCATTACGCAGGACAAAAAGGAGTGAGTCGGCCTGATATCGCGCCGGGTACGCACCAGCTGTCAGCTTGTACCATGTCGATCGCTCCGGGTCAATTGGGACAGGCGACACAGCGGGCGCCGGTAGCGCCGCGCGATTTTTCCTGATGAACAAGTTAGCACCTTCGGCGGTGTTTGCGACCTGTAGTTCGACGGCAAACGCGGACGCCTCGGCTGAGTCTGCCGGGTTGGCGGGAGGTGCGATGTATAGCGTTTCAGGGGCGGGACGGGGGGGCAGGGGCGTCGGTGCTGGGACCGGCTTGACGGCGACGCGTGGCGCAGGCGAGCGCGTCCGGGGAATTACGCCGGTGAGTACGAGGGCCAATCCAATCGCAGCCAGGAGCAAAACCGCAGCTATGCCAAGAGCGGGTTTGAACCACCGCTGTCGCCTCCAGACCGCGGCGCGCGCACCGGCACGCTGAAGCTGAATCCTGAGGGTCGGGGTCGGCGACGGAACTCGAGCGAGCACGAGCGCGCTCGGTGCCGCGGCGATCTCGGGATCCTTCGCGAGCACGGCGCCATCGACCTGTTCGATGAGGTCTGCCAGCCCAGGCGCATGACTGGACGCGACCAGAATCAGGAGTGCGCCGACCTGGGTAAATCCCGCCGCCAGTTTCTTCCATCGTCCGCTGTGAAAGATCTGCTCGTCGATCACGGGATCGGTTCCGCTCGGCATCACGTAGAGGTTCGGCGTGCCTTCGACCTCGTAGCCGATCTTGTTGAGGGAGACCCCGTACAGAAAACTGTCGGTGATTCCGTGGGGATCCTGTTCCCTGATCAGGGACCGAAGAGGGGGAAGATCTCCGACGAGGTCTGCTATTACGGCGCGGCGGTGATTGGCTTCAGCGCGGGCGATCCCCAGCGCTACGAACGCGGCGACAGCGAGATCCGAGGAAGTGACGACAATGGCTGAGTAGCTGCCCAGCAGTGGTGCGATCTGCCGTCCGGCGTCTTCCCATGCTACGGGTCGTCCACCGGAGCTGGGCGGCTTCAAGGGGAGCCCTCGTAGATCCAGTAGTCGCGTCGAGATGCGCGGCCGACTCGCTCCGCCTCTTCCTTCGTTGCAAACGGACCCATCACGACTCTGTAGATCGGCGAGCCGGCGCTGTTCGTAACCACGACGTGGGCCGGTGTCGCGCCGACGCGAATGGTATTCGCCAGGAGCTGCGCCTTGTCCTCGGTGAGGAGCGCGGCGAAGGAGACAGTGAAACCGCCCGAGGCGCTTGGCTGAGCGACTGGCGGTGGGGTCGTACTATCGATCGTCGCTGGTGTCGACGACGCGTACGGCGACGTCGAGCTCGCTGTGGAATCCGTGTACACGCTGTCGGTCGGGAAAGTCACCGGCTGATCGAGGCCCGCCGGCCGCGGGCGGAAACCGTTCCAGGCGAAGAAGTACCAGAAGTCTTTCGCGCCGCCGGCAATGGTGGATTTGACGGCAAGATTGTCTGGATCGATCAGCGTCACGTCCTTGGCACCGAGCACAGCGAGCTCACCGTCGGGGGTGATCGCGGGAAGATCCGCTTCCCACCGTGTACCCACAGCGCCAACGAGACGATTCGTGCCAATCGCAATCACCCACGCGGAATCAACTTTGGGGAAACGCGCAATCAGATATCTGCCAAGCCCGTCCATGCGCAGGTCGACTGGAGGGGCGGGAAGCGTGACGGCGTGGCTCACGTTGCCGCTGTAGCGGTCGACAACCGAAAGTCCGCTATCGCCAAACGTCGCTATGTAGAGACGGTCTCCACTCGGGGTGGGGGCGAGTGCGCGCACGCGGCTGGGGAGCTCCACGGTGCCGGCGGGCGAGAGATCCTTGGCCTTTACGCCAATGAGTCCGCTGTCGACGGTGAAATAAACGCGATCTCCGACCTGGGTACGAACCGCGCGGCCGGAGAGCGGCAACACTGCGCTGTCCTGCACGACGTCGTCCGGTGGCCGCACCTTCCAGAGAATGGTCTGGGTGCCTTTGTTCGCCGCGACGAGCAGCTCTCCGTTCGGTTGGGTGAAAACCGACCGCGCCGCGATGGGCGGCTTGAAGTGCCAGTCACCGCCGCTCGGGTTGAGCCTGACGACTTCGCCTTTGGGATTGATGCCGTAGATGTCGCTGCCGTTGGCGGAGGCGAGCGAGGTCAGCTTCGCTCTCGATGCCTTTACGACGTCTGTCTCTCTTAAATCGAGACGACCGGGGAAGCCTTTCGCATCGACGTAGGCAATCGTGCCGGCGTCGGGATCGAAAGCGAGTACTCGCTCGAGGGCTGGAGCTTCGTCCACCGTCCAGACGGCGGAGTCGAGCTTCGGGTACACGTAAACGCGACCCGTTCCTCCGCCGCGCGGAACGCGGAGGAGAAGCGGGTCTGGGCCAGTTGGTTCGGCCGGTTGGAAGTTCGTGCTGTCAGGCGCTGCCCTGTCGTTGTTCGTACAGGCTGCACAGAGCAGCGCCAGCAGTAGGAGGCGACGCAACGGTTAGTAGCTCGCTCCCAATGAGAAGGTCCAGTTGGGCTTCCGTCCGCCGACCATCGGCCGCGCGTAATCCCAACGAAGTACGGCAAGATTGAACAGGTTCACCCGCAATCCAGCACCCCAGCTCGCGAGAGGGTAGCGATCGATGTTCGGGTTGTTGCCCACGGGCGCGTTACCGAGGTGAGGAGTCTGTCCCTTGCTCCACGCCAGACCCGCGTCATAGAAGATGAGGCCGTCGACGGGCGGAAGTCCAAACGAGCTGCCGATGTCGAAGCGGCGGATGATCGGGAAGCGCAGCTCCTCGTTGAAGACGGCGACTCTGCTGCCCGCGAGCTGGGCGTTGTTGCACTGCGACTGGCCGCCGATGATCGATGTGCAATCATAGAAGCTGAAGTTCGCGCGATCGTAACCACGGACGAAGTCCGGTCTTCCGATGTACTTCGGGAACAAATCTTCATCGCGTCCGAGCGAGATCGACGAGAGGAATCGCGTCGCAAAGGTAAGCGTATTGAAGATAATCGGATCATAGCGACGGTAGTCAACCAGGAAGTCGGCGAAGTTGACGTTGCCGAGGTTCTGGGAAGCCTGGAAGCGCATGCGCCGCCCCATGATCGGACCGGTGTTACCAAACAGCGTGTTGTCCGAGACGAACGCGGTCGTCGGGGTGATGTAGTTCAACGTCTTGATCTTGATACTGTCGTTCTTGAACTGAACGTCGGTGCAATAACCCGCGACGCTGCAGTCCTGGAAAACGTGAACTATTCCCTGGGCGATGCTGTTAAACTGTGTTCCCGCTTCAACGCGCGTGAACCTGCTGAACGGGTACTGTGCCGTGAGAAAGACATTCCTGATGACGTACCGGAAGTAGTCGGTCTGGAAACGAATTACGTTCGGATTGTTCGGATCGGAGCGAGGTCCGCCACTGACCGGAACGTACACCGGGTCCTGAGCGACCCCCGTGGTGTACTGCCAGCGACGGCTCAGATTGGCGTAGCCGACGAAGACGCTGGCGTCGCTCAGCCGTCCGTAAACGTTGCCCGCGACCGCGAGCTGGTGATTGCCGAGCAGATCACTGAAGACGAACGCGGTGCCGCCGGCGAACATTCCGCCGTAGCTGGGCGTGTACCCGACCGACGGATCGGCGATGTAGTCGGGGTGGAACGTCGCATGGTACGGACGCTCCTTGAACCGCGCGGTGTCGGGAAGCCCGAACAAAGGATCTGACATCAGCGTGCCAATGCTCGCCGGCAAATCGGCTACTGCTACTTCCTGCGCCGGGAGGACGGATGACTGTCGCGTGCCGGATGGCGCGCGATAGGTGGATGTCGGCTCGCCGGGCTGCGCTCTCAACGTGGAATCGAAGGCTGTTTGAGGCGCGTTCGCCGCGGGCGCAGCCGCCACCGCCTGACTGGTAGTGCCGGGGCGGTACGCCGTCTTCTTGAGGGAGCGTGGATTGTCGACGGTCCAGACCGTGTAATCGCCCCGCTCGTAGTAGGTGAACGCAAGCCTGTCGGATCCCCTCGACCAGCTGATCGCGGGGCTGTACTCGGTGATGGCCGAGACTCCGCCGAGAACGTTGGTGATCTGGTAGTGCTGCTGAGTGCTGAAATCGTACAGGAAGACGTTGGGAATGCCGGTGCGATCGGAGACGAACGCGAGCTCGCGCCCATCCGGCGACCACTGCGGATTCAGATTCAGTCCGTCCTGACCCGGCAGCACGGTGATGCTTCCGTTGTCGAGATTCATCACCGAGATCTGCCACTTGGCGAATTTCAGGATCGCCAAGTTGGTCTCGGGACCGCGATCGCTCGCGAAAGCGATCTGGCGGCCGTCAGGTGACCACGCCGGTTGGAGGTCGCCGTATTTGTCGTCCGTCAGCTGTCGAAGGCCGCTGCCGTCGGAGTTGACGATGTAGAGATCGGTGATGCCGCCGACGGTGCCGCTGAACGCAATCTGCTTGTCGTCGGGGGACCAGGTGGGACTCCATACTGCATCGACAGGCAGGTCTAAACGCTTCTTCACGTTGGCGGTGGCGACATCCATCAGGTAGAGGACGTCCTTGCCCTCGCGCTGCGCGGTAAAGGCGAGCGTCCGCCCGTCGTTCGAGAAAGAGCTCTGCGAATAGAGCAGGCGCAGCTCCTCGAAGTTCGGATTGGTGGTGCTCTCGACAAGTCGTTTAATGCGCTTGCCGGTGCGCGCGTCGCCGAGCCACAGATCGATGAAGACCTCGCCGCGCTTCACACTGCCGTTGGACAGGAACGCGATGCGGCTGCCATCGGTCGAGAGCGCGGGAGCGAGGAAGATCTGGCCGCCGGTCTTCTTCTCACTCAGTAGAGTCTGGGCGAAGGTCTGCGGGCGGTCGAGGTTCGCTGCCTGCGGCAGATACTTGGCGTTGACCGACTCGCGCCAGTCGTCGCTCAGCTCGTGCAGCGTAAGACCGAGCTGTCGCTGAAACGCCCGCGCGATGCCGAGGGTGGTGGCGTTCTGCATGATCTCGCCGATGGCGGCGTCGCCCCAACGCTCACCGACGTACTCCCACAACGCTTCACCGTAGCGATACGGGAAATATTTGTCGGGGCGCTCGGTCATCTGCTCGATGGTCGGCAAGGTGCCGTTCACCGCCGCATCGCGAACCCAGGTGTCGGTGAGGATGTGCTCAGGCCCGATCGAGAGGTACTCGGCCATACCTTCCATGAACCAGAGCGGCGGATCGACCTGGCTGAGGGTCTGGAGGTTCGCGCCCGCTTTCCCCCGCGCGAAAATGTCGAACTGGAACTCGTGCACCATTTCGTGGGTCAGCACGTGCTCGAAGCTGCCGAGGTCGCCGGTCAGCGGAAGAATCATGCGCTGCCGTAGCGGGTCGGTGGCTCCGCCGACGCCTTCTCCGAGATCGCCATTCACGTTGCTCTGCCCGAACTCGGAGCGGGAAGCGTAGAGGATGATCGGCTTCTTCTCGCGGAACTGGTGGTCCATCACCTTCGAGAGCCGAGCATAGGAGCGCTCCGCCATGCGGGCTGCTTCCATCGCTCCGGCGCGCTCCTCGGGATAGTAGTGAACGAGCCAGTGCTCGGTCTCGATCACTCTCCAGTCGAAGTGCTTGTACTGCACCTGGTTCATGCCGAAGTACTGCTGTGCGTCGAGGCGAGCTCCGCACAGCAGAATGGCCATTCCGGCCAGAATTCGAACCGCTTTCATTGCTTACTCCTGTGGTTCCAGCGCCACTGTCTCCGCGTCGCTCCACAGGCGCTCAATCTGGTAGAACGAGCGAAGCGTCGGATGGAAGATGTGAACTACGAAATCGAAGAAATCGAGTAATACCCAGCGGCCTTGCTGTAACCCCTCAGTGTGGTGCACCGTCAAGCCCTGCTTCTTCATCTCCGCGATCACGTGCTCGCCGATGGATCTCACGTGGGTGTCGGAGGTTCCGCTCGCGATGACGAAGTAGTCAGTCATGTCGGTGACGCCGGCCAGATTCAGTATCACGACGTCGTTTGCTTTCATGTCCAGACACAGCTGGGCGGCGCGCTGAACTCTCTGCGCGCCCTCGCGAGCGGTTACTGACGATAGGGATGTTGCCATGCGGTTCGGTGAAGGTTCATTCGCGGCGTGGATGCCGCATTTACGTGTAGCTTATCCGTCGGGCGAAAGTTCCGTGAGGGGTTCAAGTAGCATTTCGCACGCCAAGTATGCCAAGCAAAAAAGACCTGGCCGTCCATCTTTAGGACAGCCAGGTCTTCACTTTCCCTACGCGGTTACTGCTTGATGACCCAGACCTTGATTTCCGGGTGGACGTCGGCGTGGAGGCGGATCGGGACGCGATAGACGCCGAGCGCGCGAATCGGCTCGTGCAGATCGATCTGTCGCTTCTCGACGTGGAAGCCCTGCGCCTCGAGCTGGTGCGCGATATCGGAAGAAGTGACCGACCCGAAGAGCTTGCCTTCGTCGCCGACGCGCGCCGAGAAGGTCAGCGACACCTGCTCGAGCTTGGTGGCGAGCTCCGAGGCCGAGCCGCGGCGTTGCTCCTCCGCCTGCTCGAGACGCTGGCGCTCCTGCTCGATGCGCTTTCGGTTTCCGGCCGTTGCCTCGTAGGCAAAGCCGCGCGGAAGGAGATAATTGCGCGCGTAACCCGCCGAGACTTTCACGATGTCGCCCGGGTGTCCGAGCTTTTCAACTGCCTGTCTGAGTATGACTTCCATTGCCGAGATTCCTTCGGTGGTCGTTGAGAACGAGTAAAGCTAGCACAATTGGTTTGACTGCCGCAGTCTCAGGCCGGCCGCGAGCGGCGACGCAGGTCGAGCCAGGTATCACCGAGCCCGAGCAGGACGGTGACGCCTACCAGCAGCCATGGGATGAAGCCGAGAATCACCAGATAGACGTACCGGCCGCGAGACAGCCAGACGAGGACTCCAGTGCCCCTGATCAGGTACAGCGCGCCAAAAAACAGGAGCAGGTTGTAGCCGGCGTTTCGGGCTTCACCGAATGCGGGCAACAGCGACAGCGTGGCTCCCACAGCGAGCCCCCACACAAGCTGGTCATTGAAGCGAAACTCCATCAGCCGTCCCAGCGGCGGCCCCAGCCGCTCCGGCGCGAAACGCTGATAAACCGCCCAGCCAAGTCCCAGCGCCGCGAGCGATTCGAGTGCGAGCAACGCAGGGAGGAGAGCCGCTGACCGCGCCGGCATCTCGCGCATCATCGATTCGCTCTCGTCGTTCAACGCATCGAACCAGGGCGCCTTGTCGGTGATCTCTTTCCACGCCGGCTCGGAGCGTCCCTCCTCGATCTTCTGGATCGTGAGGTTCACCCGACGCGAGAATTCCTCGCCCGCAGCGTGCTGAAACCGCGCGATTCCGCTTGGCGACGACAACGCCAGGCTGAAGCCCACCGCCACGGCGAGCCCGATAGCGAAGAGCGCCCGGGGAAGAAGCGGCGAGCTGGTGTTCCAGAGACTCACAAGGCCGAAGCTCGCCGCCAACAGGACGACCCAGCCCCGTGCCATCTGATCGTACTGGGTGCCGGGCGCTCCGGCGGGCTGGAGAAGCATCCAGACCGCGAGTCCGACCCAGATCAACACCATCACCGCCCGTCCGCCGAGCTTCCAGTCAACGATGGCGCAGCTTGCGATGACGGCGATCAGGACCAGCATTGTCTGCTGGACCGGGATGAGCGCGTCGAGGGGAGGCAGATAAGGGAGAATCAGAAACGCTGCCAGCCCCCACAACAGGGGCCGCCACGACCGACTCTTCGTTTCCGTCGTGGCGGCGTCCGCCATCTACGCCTGGTGGCCGCGGATGTACGGAATGAGGGCCAGGAAGCGAGCTCTCTTGATCGCGGTCGACAGCTGGCGCTGATGCCGGGCGCAGGCGCCGCTCAGGCGTGACGGAAGAATCTTTCCCTGGTCGGTGATGAATCTTCCGAGAGTGCGATCATCCTTGTAATCGATCCAGCGAACGCGGCTCTCGCAGAACGGGCAGCTCTTTTGTGGTCTTCTCATGGATTAATCCTCGTCGTCGTCATCGTCGTCACGGCGGGTGGCCGCGGCCAGCTCTTCCTCGGACTGCGGGGGAGCGCCGACTTCGTGCTCGTGCAGGGTGACGAGGTAGCGAATCACACCATCGTCGAGCTTGAGCGCCCTCTCGTACTCGGGGAGAGCGGACGGCTCGGCGTTGAACTTGGAGACGACGTAGTAGCCGTTCTCGCGGGGGCCGATGGAATACGCCAGCTGGCGCCGACCCCAATGGGTGACTTCCGGCTGCTCTTTGGCGCCGAGCAGGCCGTTGAAGCGGTTGATCTTGTCGTTGATGGCGGCGTCTTCGAGAGTGGAATCGAAGATGTAGACCGCCTCGTAAGTGCGAGGCACTGGCAATCCTCCTTTTGGTCGTTAACCGCCTCCCGCTGGTTGCCGAAGCGGGAGGAAGGTGTGAAGGCCGCGGGCGCGGCCGTTGTCAGAGTGAGAAAACTAGGCGTTCGAGGGCCCTAATTCAACCGGTGACGCCGGCCGCCCCTAACGGACATCTCGCCGCGAATGGGCGGTCATTGGCGTCTGGAGGCTTTATGGCTCGATGGGCCGATCTAGCTTCCGTCCTGCGCTCTCCCGGAGGTTACATGCGCAGAACAGTTGGAATTGCCGCTGGAATCATCGCAGCGGCCGCAATCATGGTCGTCGCCGCGAGCTGCGGTGACGATTCGACGGGCCCCACGGGCAAGACCTACGTCGCAAACCTCGCCGCCGAGAACGAAGGGGCGGGCCACACCTCACCAGGAAGCGGCACTTTCACTTTCGTCGACAACGGCAACGTGATCCACTGGACCCTCGACCTGACGAACATCACCAACGTCACCGCGTCGCACATCCACGTCGGCTCGGCGACGAATGTCGGAACGACGGCGGGGCCGGTCATCATCAATCTTTTCCTGCCCAACAGGCCGCCCGAGACCGGTACTCTGAACGGGCGCGTGGCGGAGGGTACCATCACCAACGCCAACAACTCCACGGTGTCACTCGATTCGCTGCGCGTGCTCTTCAACAACGGCAACGCATACGCGAACGTGCATACGACGGCGAATCCGAGTGGAGAGATCCGCGATCAGATCCATCCCGCAAACTGAGTGGTACCCGAACAGCCTGAAGGTACGAACGGCTGCTGGCTGCAGACGGGCGGCTAGACGTTGAACCGGAAGAGGAGTACGTCGCCGTCCTGGACGACGTACTCCTTGCCTTCGGAGCGGACGACGCCCTTCTCGCGCGCGCCCTTCCACCCCTCGTTCCCCACGAACGCATCGTAGGCGACAGTCTCGGCGCGGATGAATCCGCGTTCGAAGTCGGTGTGGATCACCGCTGCCGCCTTCGGCGCGGTGTCGCCGCGGTGAATCGTCCAGGCGCGAACTTCCTGCTCACCCGCGGTGAAATACGTTTCCAGTCCGAGCAGCTTGTATCCCGCGCGGATCAGCCGATCGAGCCCCGCTGATTCCAGACCGAGCGACGACAAAAAGTCGGCGCGATCCTCCGGCGGCAGCTCGGCGAGCTCGGCTTCGATCTTGGCGGAGAAGGGAACAACCTCGGCCTGCTCTCCGCTTTTCTTTACCGCTTCGCGCAGCGCCCTCAGATGCGGTCCCTCCTCGCCGGCGAGCTCCGCGTCACTGACATTCGCCGCGTAAAGCACCGGCTTGACGGTGAGCAAGGTCAGTGGCGCCAATAGCGCCTTTTCGTCCGCGCTGAGCCGGGCCTCCCACAGTCCTTTGCCTTCCTTGAGAAATCCATAGGCTTTCTCGAGGACGGGCAGCTCGGCTTGCGCTTCCTTGTCGCCGGTGCGCGCGGAGCGGCGCGTTTTGTCGAGGCGCTTCTCGAGCGACGAGAGATCGGCGAGGGCGAGCTCGAACTCGATCACCTCCCGGTCGCGCACCGGATCGACCGCGCCCATGACGTGAGTGACGTCCGGATCCTCGAAGCAGCGGACGACGTGCACGATGGCGTCGGTCTCCCTGATGTTCGAGAGAAACTTGTTGCCGAGTCCTTCGCCTTCGGCGGCGCCTTTGACGAGACCGGCGATATCCACGAACTGCACCACCGCGGGTACGGTTTTCCTCGGCTTCACGATTTCCGTGAGCTCGTTGAGCCGCGGATCGGGAACTTCGACCATCCCGACGTTGGGCTCGACGGTGCAGAAGGGATAATTCGCGGCTTCAGCCTTGGCGGCAGTAAGCGCGTTGAACAATGTCGATTTGCCGACGTTGGGAAGGCCGACGATTCCTAGTTTCAACATGAAGGGAAAATAATTGTGCGGGGCTGATGGCTACGGGCGTCTCGATTGAGGATCGAGGACTAAATGCATTCTGATTGAGGGACGAGGACCAACTGCATCTATGACCGCAGATTCAACGAGAATTGCTGCCAATTGAGGACAAGCCGTCCGCAGTCCTCAATTGTCCTCGATCACAGATGCCGTTGGTCCTCGGCCCACAGTTGATCCTCGATCATAGATGCCGTTGGTCCTCGGGCCTCAGTCAAGAAAGTCCTCAATCCTCAGTCCTCAGCCGCGCGCCGCCGATTGTGGAGATTCATCGCTTTTTCTACTCCTTCCTTCAACCACGTCTCCACTGTCGCCTGCAAATCCGGCATCAGCGCCAGAATATCCTCTCGTTCGTCGCGCGCGAACGGCGCCAAGACGAAGTCGGCGAGATTCGTGTAGATGCCTTTTCGCTCCTCGCTGGGTCCGACCCCAATCCGCAGCCGCGCGTATTCCTGGGTGCCGAGGGCGTGTTCGACGCTCTTGAGACCGTTGTGACCGCCGGCGCTGCCACGCGGACGGATGCGCATTCGACCGACGGGTAACTGCACTTCGTCTACGACGACAAGCAGGTCTTTCGCCGGACTCCAGAACGGGCGGCGCACAAAATTCTTGAGGGCCTGTCCGCTCAGATTCATGTAGGTCTGCGGTTTCACCAGCCGCACCTTCACGTTACCGACGGTACCGTTCGAGACGTGCGACTCCGCGTCCTTTTTCCAGCCGTCGAAATGCCAAACGTCGGCGAGGTGGTCGATCAACCACCAGCCGACGTTGTGACGTGTCGCGGCGTACTCGCGGCCCGGATTCCCGAGACCGACTATGACCTTCAAGGGCTATCCAATAATCACTACTTGTTGGACTCGTCTTCGCCTTCACCCTCTTCGTCAGACGGGCCCTTGCCGATGACTTCGGGCTCGGCCGCGGCTTCAGGTGCGCCTTCGACGCCCTCGGCGGCGGGAGTCTCCTCGATCACCGCGCGCGGCGCGGCAACGACAGCCACCGAAGTCTCGGGATCGTCGAGAATCTCGACGCCCTCCGGAAGCTTGATGTCGCTGACGTGGAGCGAATCGCCGATCACCATCGCGCTGACGTCGAGCTCGACGTGGTCGGGGATGTTGGAAGGATCGACTTCGATCTCGAGCTCGCGAAGAGTCTGGTCGAGAACGCCGCCCTCGAGCTTGACGCCTTCCGGAATCCCCGTCAGGGTGATCGGGATGCTGACGGTGACCTTCTCACCGGCGACGAGCGCCTGAAAATCGACGTGCAGGATCTGGCGCTTGATCGGGTGCCGCTGGATCTCGCGGATCAGAGTCTTGGCCGTTTGTCCGCCGACGGTGATGTCGATGACGGTGCTCTCCGCCTGAATGTGGCCGAGCATCTTGTCCAGATCGCGTGCGTTGAGCGAGAGCGAGATCGGATCGCGGCCGTGACCGTAAATGACCGCCGGGACCAAACCCTCGCGGCGGAGACTGCGAGCGGCGCCCTTGCCGGTGCCTTCGCGAGTTGTCGCGTTAAATGAAACCGTTGCCATTGCTATTCATCCCTGGGGCGCGATCGCTCGGCGCCACGCCCATTCAATAATGTCCAATACCGCCAGCGCCAATTCCTTGCCGCCTGCCCGATCAACCCGATCATGACTCAACCTTCGAACAGCGAGCTGACCGACTGCTCGCTGTGAATGTAGCGAATCGCCTTCGCCAGAAGCTCGCCGACCGACAACACGCACAGTGTCGAGAATCTCTTCGCCTCCGGAATCAGGACAGTGTCAGTCACCGTCACTTCCTTGATTGGAGCACTCGAGAGTCTTTCCACCGCCGGACCCGACAGGAGCGCGTGCGTCGCGCAAACGTACACATCGCGAGCACCCAGATCCTTGAGGGCCACTGCTGCTTCGGATACCGTGCCCGCCGTATCGATCATATCGTCGGTGAGCAAGCAATCCCTTCCTTCCACTTCACCGACCACGTTCACGACCTCCGACACATTCGGCTTTGGGCGCCGCTTGTCGATGATCGCCAGCGAGCCGTTCAATCTCTTGGCGAAACCTCTCGCCATCTTCGCCGATCCGACATCGGGGGCGACGACGACGAGCTCGTGCAAATCCTTCTTCCTGTAGTGCGAAACGAACACCGGCGCCGCGTACAGGTGATCCACCGGAACATCGAAAAACCCCTGCAGCTGGTGCTGGTGAAAATCGAGACCCAGCACTCGATTCGCGCCCGCTACCGTGATCATGTTCGCCAGCAGCTTGGCACCAATCGCGACTCGCGGCTGGTCCTTGCGGTCCTGCCGCGAGTATCCGTAGTAGGGCATCACGCACGTGATCCGAGCCGCGGAAGCCCTGCGCGCCGCATCGATCAGGAGCAAAAGCTCCATGATGTTGTCGGCCGGCGGGTTCGTCGGCTGCACGATGAAGACGTCGTTCCCTCTGACGTTCTCGTCGATGCGGACGAAGATCTCGCCGTCGGCAAACCTGGTGACCGTCGTCTTGCAGAACGGAACGTCCAGGGTTTGCGCTATCTCACCGCACAGATCCGGATTGCCGGGCCCGGCGATGAGCTTGAAGCCATGAGCGGGTACGGATAATCCGTCCATGCAGCCTTACAAGTTAAGTGAACAAAGGACTTGGATCAATTGCCCCTGGTGGATTCGAACCACCATTACCGGATCCAAAGACCGGTGTCCTGCCATTGGACGAAGGGGCAGAGCGGGCAGCGGGAAGGGGACGCGGATGCGGGATGAGACAAGCGGGAAGCGAAGGGGGAGCGCGGGCGAAAGTTAGTCCAGAATCTCAACAGGGACAACGCTGTCCGCGGTGCGGGTGACGATCCTCTGCGTGCCCTCCGGGACATCCAGCGGGGGAAGGTTTTTCGCCGCCTCGGTGTCCGTGGTGATCCCGGGAATCTTGAAGACGGTCGAGCCCGAACCACTCATTCTGTAGAAGAGTCCATAACGATCTCCTCGCGAAAGAAGAGCATCGATCGCCGGCCACCGTGGGCGAATGACCGCCTCGAAATCATTTACCGAGTGCCGCGCGGCCGATTCCCAGTCGCGAAACATCTCGGCAGTGAGCTCCGGCACGGACGGATGGTGTCGTTCGCCGCGTTCGTCGAGCAGCGCGTAAGCCTGACCGGTGTCGATCCCGAACGGCGGAAAGAAAAGCTGAATGTCTCGCGCGGGCAGCGCGGGGAGCTTCAGCAGCTTCTCACCGCGTCCCCAGCCGATCGCCATCACGTAGTCGCTGGTGAGAAACGGGACATCGGATCCGATGCGGCCGGCGAGCTCCCGCAACGCTGGTTGAGGCAGCGGCTTCTCGGCGAGTCTGTTCAGGATTCGCAGTACCGCCGCGGCATCGGCGCTGCCGCCGCCGAGCCCGCCGCCGATCGGAATGCGCTTCTTGATCACGATCTCGAACCCGCCGGGCCATCCAGTTTCCGCGGCATAGAGCGCCGCGGCGCGGTAGGCGAGATTCTGGTCCTCAGGCTGATCGCGCATCACCCCGCAGCGCAGAGTCCGCGCGCTCGCCCGAACGTGGAGCCTGACGTCATCGCCGAGAGCCAGACGGAGGAAGACTGTTTCGATCGAGTGGTAGCCGTCCGGCTCTTTGGCCAGGACGCGCAGGGAAAGGTTGATCTTCGCCTGGGCGAGTGTGCGGCCGCCGCGTCCGCTCACGCCGGCGCCCCAGTGGTGGGCTGCAAGTCGCGCAGTCTTACCCCGAGCCGCGTGAAGTACCACGCCCCGATGAGAGTTATCGGAACGAATGAGAAGAGGTGATAAGCGATTGCCCAGGTCGCGGCCTGCTCCTGACCGACGCCGTAGATCGCGAGGCCCTGGACCGACATATACTCGAACACTCCGAAGAATCCCGGCAGCGATGGAACCGCCGTCCCAAGCGCGATGAATGCCTGGAGAAAAAGCGCCGCCGAAAATGGCGCGGTGATCCCCACCGCCTTGAAGGCAAGCCAGAATCCAACTGCGTTGAGCAGCCAGTGTGCAATAGTCCACCCCAGCACCGCGGCGAAGTGCCCGGGCCGGCGCAGCACGCTGAGTCCGTGGATGAATGTTTCCAGCATCCGCCTGCCGCGCTCTTCGATGGTCGGTGATACTCTCCGCGCGAACAGCTCGAACAGGGCCAGCAGCTGGTTGGGGAAGAAGACCAGCGCGTAGAGCATCACCAGCAGGGCGACTACGAGAGTGCCGGCGCCGACCGCAAAGGAGCTCAACGAGCGGCCGCCGAGTGTCCCGAGCTGGGGCAAGGCTGGATCGAGGAGCGATAACGCGGCGAGCAACAGCAGCACGATCGCATCGAACAGTCGATCGACCGCCAGCGAAGCGAGTGAAGTCGGGAACGGGACGCGCTCCTCGCGGGTGAGTGCGTACGCGCGGGCGATCTCGCCGGCCCTGGCGGGCACCACGTTGTTGACCATCATGCCGATCGCCGTGGCGCGCCACAACGGCCCGAACGCGAGAGCACCCGCGACCGGCTCGAGGATCGTCTCCCACCGTCTCGCGCGCAGCGCGAAGATCGCCGTGGCGCAGAAGGTCGCCAATGCCAGCAGCAGCGGATCGGCGTTGCCGAGCCGGTGGGCGACTTCGGCGGGTGAAATTCCGTGCAGCGTCCAGTAGATGAGTGCGGCGCTCAGTATTGCCCCGAGCGCGGCGCGCCATCCCGGTCGCAAAGTCTACTCCGCTGCCAGCTCCACCAGGTCGACGAGCTCGTCCACGAGCGCGCGCGTTGGCGGAGTTCCGCTCTTCTTGAGCGCGCGACGGATCTCGGCGGCGCGTTCGATGGCGCGCTGACCGCGATAGAGCAGCTCCTGGATCGGGACCAGCTCCGTTGCCGGTGGCTGGGGACCGGAATTGCGCGACTCGAGGGAGCGCATCGTCGCCAGACTGGAGTTGAGAACGTCCCGCAGCTCCTTGCCGCGTGGCGGGGTGCGCGGCGCGGAAGGCGTTACGGGAACTTCGCGCGATGGAGTTGGAACGCGCTTTACTTCGGGCGAAAGAGCACCGGGCTTGATGCCGCCACCCTGCTCGCGAAGCTGCTGCTCGTAATGGGTCTTCGGATTCGGCGCGACGTAGACGATGTGCGGTCCCTCGTCGTTGAAGAACAGGTGGGAGATTGGAACGATGAGATCTTCGCGCCGCTCTTCCCGCGCCGGGGCGTAACGCGCAAGCTGTCGCAAGCTGTCCTGGAGGCGCGCGTCCTGCTCGGCCCCCCAGGTGCGCACGGAGCGCACCAGCAGCTTGAGATCTTCGACGGCGCCGATCAACGCGCGCTGGATCTCCGGCTCCCACGAGGTCGCGCCCTGGACGACGCCGGAAGCGATGCGCTCGACGGTCATGGCGAGCTGAACGACCCCGCCGGCCTTCGCCATCGTCGCGCTGCCGCGCAATCCACGGGCGGCCGCGGCAAACTGGCGCGCATCATTCGATTCCAGACTCCGACGATTGACCAGCGTCTCGAGTCGATTGAGATACTCAGTCGCCTCGAGCGAAAAAAAGTCCAGCAGCCGGCCCGGCATCGTCATCAGTTCGGTCTCCGCATCACGTCGGAAAAGTGAGTCACGCGAATTCAGCAGTCAAAGGTCGCCCATTATGACGACCGAGCCGCGCGCATCGCTTCGCGCATTTCCTTCACCGCCCGATCGAGGCCGACGAAGATCGCGCGGCTGATGATGGAATGTCCGATATTCAGCTCCTCTATCTCCGGGATCCTGGCGACGAGGCCAACGTTGGCGAGAGTGAGGCCATGGCCGGCGTGGACGGCGATCCCAAGGTCAGCGGCGCGCCGAGCGGCATCGCGAAGCGCATCGACCGTCGCGTCGGACTCCGGCTGGTGCGAGTAGCTGCCCGTGTGGAGCTCGACGGCCGGAACGCCGAGCTTTTTCGATTGCTCCACCGCCGCCCGAGTCGGGTCGATGAAGAGACTCACCCTGATGCCGGCGTCGGTGAGGGCATCCACGGCATTCTGGATGCGCGCGGGCTCGGAGATGATGTCGAGCCCGCCCTCGGTGGTGATCTCTTCTCGGCGCTCCGGAACCAGCGTCACCTGTTGGGGTCTGAGACGACGGGCGAGCTCCAGCATCTCGGCGACGCACGCCATCTCCAGGTTGAAGTAAGTGCGAACGGCTTCGCGGAGCCTGGTGATGTCGTCGTCCTGAATGTGCCGGCGGTCCTCGCGCAGATGCGCGGTGATGCCGTCCGCGCCCGCGTTTTCGCACATCACCGCCGCCTCGACTGGGTCGGGCTCGGCGCCACGTCGCGCCTGCCGCACCGTCGCAACGTGATCAATATTGATGTACAGGCGTTGTTGCTTTGCTCGCATTGTCCGCGTCCCTCAATCGCAGCTACTTATCCAGTGGAGAATTCTATCGTGTCGTTCAGAAAAGTTGCTGGCCTTTTTCTCCTCGCCGCCTGCTCGAGTGCCACTCAGACCGCGAGTAACAGCGGCGAGCTCACCGGCGCTCCCACCGCGCAAATGGCTGTCGAGCAATTCCTGAGGGCAGTGAACGCCAAGGATCTGCAGGCGATGTCGACCGTCTTCGGGACCAACAAGGGCCCGGCGCGCGCCACCATGGACCGGGCGGAGCTGGAGAAGCGCGAGATCATCCTCCAGTGCTATTTCAACAACGACAGCTCGCGAATCCTCGGCGAATCGGCCGGCACCCAGGGCCATCGCGAGATTCGCGTCGAGCTGAAAAAAGGCAACCTCACCCGGCTGACCACTTTCTACACGATTCGCGGACCCGGCGACCGCTGGTACGTCGACAACATGGACATTGCCGCCGTGCGCGATTTCTGCGGCAATCCGGGGACGGGGCGCTAGCGCGATCGCGCTAGTGATCTGAGAGCTCGATCAACACCCCGCCTGTCGAGCGGGGGTGCAGGAAGGCGATCCGTTTACCCTCGGCGCCGATGCGCGGTTTGTCGTCGATGAGCTGCAGTCCGGCCTTGCGGCACCGCTCGAGCGTCGCGTCGAGATCGTCGACCGAAAAGCAGATGTGGTGAATTCCGGGTCCCCGTTTCGCGACGAAGCGAGCGATCGGGGAATTCGGATCGTCCGCCTCCAGGAGCTCCACCAAGGGCTCGCCGGCCGTGAAACCGACGATCCGCGCGCCATCGGCGTCGTCGAGAGAAACCTCGGGCAATTCCAGTACTTCGCGGAAAAAAGGCACGGTCGCTGCGAGGGTCTCCACAGCGATTCCAACGTGCGATACGCGGGTGCCGCGCGGGGTTGATCGGGTCATTAAGTTTATCGATGAGGGGCAACGTCCCCGCAGTAAACTAACCGACGAAGCCCGCTGGCGTGTCCCGCGGTCTGGAGGCAAAAAATGTCCAATGCAGTCGAAGTAAACGACTCCGATTTCGAGACGCAGATCGAGCAGCACAAGGGGCTCGCCGTGGTGGATTTCTGGGCGACCTGGTGCGCGCCGTGCCGCATGGTCGCGCCGGTCCTCGATCAGCTGGCGGTCGAGTATCAGGGCAAGGCGAAAGTGGCGAAGGTGGATGTCGACGTGAACATCAAGACCTCGACCAAGTTCAACGTTCGGTCGATCCCCGCGATCCTCTTCTTCAAGGACGGCAAGCTCGTCGATCAGGTCATCGGCTTCGTCGGCAAGCCGGCGCTGGCCGAGAAGTTCAAGCAGCACGCCGACGCGGCTGCGTAAGAGGGCTCACACGCCAACGCGGTGAGCTCCGCCCCAGCGGGGACACAGGGAGCCGGAACGCTGTTTCTGGTGAGCACCCCCATTGGCAATCTGGGAGACATGACGTATCGCGCGGTCGAGGTTCTTTCCTCGACCGCGCTTGTTATTGCGGAGGACACCCGCCATTCGCGACGATTGCTCGACCACTACGGAATCGCGACACCACTCCGGTCGTACCACGAGCACAACGAAGCGAAGGAAACCCCCCGGCTCATCGACCGTTTGCTCGCGGGCGAGTCGATCGCGCTCATCTCGGATGCAGGTACGCCGCTCGTCTCGGATCCAGGAGCGCGTCTGGTAGCGGCGGCGCTCGCGGCCGGTATCAAGGTCACACCGATTCCCGGCGCGTCGGCGGTGATGGCGGCATTAGTGGGAGCCGGTCTCCCACTCGACCGCTTTGCGTTCTTCGGATTTCTGCCGCGGAAAGGCAAAGAGCGAAAGGAAGCGATTGCCGAGATTACGGGGTCCGCGGTCACCGCCGTGATATATGAGGCACCGGGTCGGGTCGCGGACACACTGCAGGATCTGGCCAACGCCGGTGCGGGTGACCGGCGGGCAGTCGTCGCGCGAGAGCTCACCAAGCGATTCGAGGAGTTCAGGCGCGGCAGCGTCGCCGAGCTGGGTGATCTATACAGGAAGGCTGACCCAAAAGGAGAAGTGGTGATCCTCCTCGCGGGGGGTGGCGCTGATCGACCTCAAGTGACTGAAGGCGAGATGACCGCCGCGGCGTCGACTCTTCGCGCCGCCGGCAATTCCGCGCGAGAAGTAATGGAGTACCTGATTTCCGAGCTGCGCGCTCCGCGAAACGTTGCTTATAGAATCGCTCACCAGAAGGAATCGTGATGCCTCGTCCGTTTCGGCAACTTCACTCAATGCAATGGTGACCAACTGAGATGCCCGCTTTTACAAATCGGCCTGGAAAGATCGTTTGCGTCGGCCGCAACTATCGGGAGCACGCGAAAGAACTCGGCAACGAGGTACCGAAAGAGCCGTTGATCTTCCTAAAGCCGCCGTCGAGTGTGGTGTGGGACGGTGAGAGGATTGTTTTGCCTGCGGCGTCGACGCGGGTGGAGCATGAAGGGGAAATAGGAGTGGTGGTAGGGAAGATCCTGACTCATGCGTCCGAAGATGACGCGCTGCGCGGAATCAGGGGCGTTGTGGCTGTCAACGACGTGACAGCGCGCGACCTGCAAAAAACCGACGGACAGTGGACCAGAGCCAAGGGATTTGATACCTTTTGTCCTCTGGGAGAGGAGTCATCAGAGCTTCCGGACCTCGACAATCTCACCGTCGTCACCCGGGTGAACGGCGTCGAGCGACAGCGGGGGAAAAGCAGCGAGATGGTCTTCTCGATCCCATCCCTCCTCGCCTACATCTCGCGCATCATGACACTGGAGCCAGGGGACCTTGTTGCGACCGGAACGCCGGCAGGCGTCGGGCCGCTGGTCTCCGGCGACGTCGTCGAAGTCGAGATCGAAGGCATCAGTCGCGTGACCAACCCTGTTCAAGAGAGCCGATAGTGCCCCCACTGACCGATCGCCTGCTCAGCCTCCCCGAATATCCACTCGCCAGAATTCCCGGCCTCAAGCGCGAGCTCATCGCGCGTGGCATGGACGTCATCGACCTCGGCGCAGGCGATGCTGATCTGTCGCCGCCACCAAAAGTGATCGAGCGCATCACGGAAGCCGTGCGTATTCCGACCATGAGTCGGTATGGATTTGCGCTCGGGCTGGTGGAATTCCGGGAAGCCGTATCGCGGTTCATGAAGCGGCGCTTCGGACAGGACTTCAATCCGATGACGGAAGTCATTCCGTTGATCGGATCCAAGGAAGGGATCTCCCATCTCGCGTTCGCCTACGCGGCGAAGGGCGATTACACGATCGTGCCCGAGCCGGGCTACAACTCCTACCTCGGCGGGACTCTGCTGGCAGAGGCGACACCGTACAAGTACGCCCTGCGTCCGGAGAACGGATTCCTGATCGACCTCGACGAGATTCCGTCGGATGTCCTCAAGAAGTCGAAGATTCTCTATCTGAATTATCCGAACAACCCGACCTCCGCAGTCGCGCCGAAGGAATACCTCGAGAACATCGTCCGCCGCTGCAAGGAACTCGATATCCTGCTGGTGTATGACAATGCCTACTCCGAGCTGGCCTACGACGGGTACGTGCCGCCCAGCATCTTCGAGATTCCGGGCGCGCGCGATGTGGCGATCGAATTCCACTCGATGTCGAAGACCTACAACATGACCGGGTGGCGTTGTGGCTGGGCGTGCGGGAAGGCGGAGTTCGTTGGTGCGCTGGGAAAGGTGAAATCATTCATCGACACGGGGACGTTCTTGGCAATTCAGGCAGCAGCGGCAACGGCGCTCGATGAATGCGCCGATTGGATTCCGACGAACGTCGCCGAGTTCAAGCGGCGCCGTGATGCTGCGGTCGATGCGTTTTGCGAAGCCGGATTCCCGTGCGTCAGACCAAAAGCGACGATGTATCTCTGGTGCCCACTTCCGAAAAACATTCCCAGCGCCGTGTTCGGCGAGCGCCTTCTTCAGGACGAGGGCGTAGTCGTGCTGCCGGGATCCCTGTTCGGCCCCGGCGGCGAAGGGTTCTTCCGCGTCTCGTTCATTACCTCTCCGGAGCGGCTGCGCGAAGCGGCGGCGCGCGCGGGGAAAGTGCTCAAGCGGCTCCAGGCCCAGTCGGGTGCCGAGACGCGCAGTGCGTCGCGGCAGGAAGATCGCCAGGGAATGGCGCGAGCCTGATGATCTTCAGCCGCGTCACGACGTCGTCGCCGGAAGGCACGAGGAAGAAGCCATCGGCTTCCTTCCTCGTGTCGGTCGGCGTGCACCTCGTGGTCGCGGTGGCGCTGATGCGCATGCTCATCCTGAATGCGGATTTTTCCAGCTCTCCGAAGCGTCAGAGTACGGCGCAGGAGCGTGTCGGGTACGTGAGGTTGGCGGCGCCGGGTGAGAAGCCGACGGCGGGCAAGGCTGGAGGAGACGGCAGGCCGATCAGGTCGCGCGAGGTGCACGTCGTCGCTCCGACTGCAATTCCCAATTCGATTCCGGCACCTGCTCCCGCCACCGCGAAGCCGACCCAGGACGAGGGATCGGGTCCGCTGGTTGGCGGCGGCGGGCCGTCGCGCGGGGTGCGGCCGTCGTACTCCGATGGCAGACTGTGGACGCCTCCGACTGGCATAGTCGCAACTCCGAAGACGGTCGCCCAAACCATCGACAGCCTGATCGCCGAGGGAATCGCGCCATACAATGATTCAATCGCGGCGCTGGCGCAGCGTCGTGATCCGACCGACTGGACGGTGGAGAAGGGTGGCTACAAGTGGGGCATCGACAAGCGCGCGATCAGACTCGGCCCTGTCTCGATTCCGACGGCGCTGCTGGCGATGCTCCCGCTCAACCTGCAGGGCAATCCCACCACCATCGAGCGCGACCGCGCGTACGCCGCGATGAATCGCGACATCACCTGGCACGCCCAACAGGCGATCAACGATGCGGATTTCATGAAGGCGGTGCGGAGCATCCGGGAGCGGAAGGAGCGCGAGCGGGCGGCGGCGCTCGCCGCAGCGGCTGGGAAAGAGGGAGACGGGCCGCGGTAGGAACTGCAACTGAACGGGCACCCTGGGAACTGCAACTGAACGGGTGCGAGAGGTCAGTAGCGTAGTGGTCAGCGAGCAGAAACGTCCCGGCGTCGTGAACTATTCGC
>CAMLDY010000008.1 GCA_946478895.1 uncultured Gemmatimonadota bacterium | reverse complement strand
GTCTGTCGCTACAACTGCAACAGAACGGGCGGGAGGCGTCTGGGATCAGGCGCCTCCCGCCCGTTCTGTTGCAGTTCCCGCGCGGGACCGGTCGAGGCCGTTACCGCTCTACCCGCACTCCGAAAAACCGCACACGTGGCACTTCGCGCAGCCTTCGGCGAACTCCAGCGATGAGCCGCAGTCCGGGCACGTCCCGATGAACGATTCGCTCCGATTCAGGGCATCGAACCTGTATTGCGCCTGGGGCTCGTCGCCGGCGATAGGTGCCGGCTTTGGTTGAATGATCTCCACTGGTGATGGCGCCGCCGCAGAGCCGCCGAGCAGATCCTGCTGGACGCCCTGCTTCTCGCGCATCCACTTCTCGAGCGCGATACCGATTGCATCTGGCACCGAGAGCACCTTGTTCGGCCCGAGGCCGATCGCCTTGTCGGATGCGATGCCGCGCAGCTGGCGATGCACCTCGCGAATCGGGATCCCCGATCTCAGAGCGAGGGAGATCAGGCGGCCGATTGCTTCGGCGTCAGCCATCGCCGCGCCGCCCGCCTTGCCGAGGTTGATGAAGACCTCGAAAGGCTGGCCCCGATCATCCTCGGTGATGTTCAGGAACATGGTGCCGAGTGGTGTCTCGATGCGAGTCGTGATGCCGCGCAGGGTGTCGGGCCGCGCGCGCTTGGCGCGACGCTGCAGGTTCTCCGCTTCCGCGTCAAACAGCGCCTGCTTGAGCCGCGCATTCTCGGCCTCGAGCTCGGCGATGGTGCCGTGCAGCTCGCCACGTTCGGCGCGGCCATCGCGCTCGGCCTTGGCCTGCTCGGTCGCGCCGGTGGACAGTACCTGATTGTCGCGCGAGCCATCGCGATACACCGTCACTCCTTTGCACTTCAGCGCATAGGCGAGCTCGTAGATCGAGCGCACATCTTCCTGCGAAGCCGCGTGCGGGAAGTTGGTGGTCTTGGAGATTGCGGAGTCGCAGTTCTCCTGGAAAGCCGCCTGCATCCGGACGTGCCACTCGGGCGTGATGTCGTGGGCGGTGACGAAAACGCGCTGCCACTGCTTCGGGACTTCATCGAAGTGGATGTGGCCCTCCTTGGCGATCTTCTCCATCAACTCGTCGGAGTACCATCCCTCTTTCTTCGCGATGGAGACGAAATCCTCGTTCACGTCGGGCATCAGCACACCGGCCTGATTCCGCATGAAGGCGACGGCGAACAGCGGCTCGATCCCTGACGAACAGCCGGCGATGATCGAGATCGTTCCCGTCGGCGCGATGGTGTTCACGTTGCAGTTGCGGAGCATCTGCATCGGCCGGACGCGATTGCCTCGCGCATCCCGGGCGCAGGTTTCGTCGGGACCCCAGATCGACCGCGCCCACTCAGGGAACGGACCGCGCTCGTTGGCGAGGCGCTCGCTCTCCTTCTTGGATTCGACGTCGACGAATTTCTGGAGCTGACGACCGAATTCCACACCTTCGATGCTGTTGTAGGCGATGCCGAGACGGACGAGCGCATCCGCGAAGCCCATGATGCCGAAACCGATGCGACGAATTCTCTTGGACAGCGCGTCGATTTCCGGCAGCGGATACTTGTTGACGTCGATGATGTTGTCGAGGAAATGCGTCGAGAGATGGATGTCGCGACGGAGTGCGTTCCAATCCATCTGGCCGTCTTTCACATAGTAGCCGACGTTGATCGAGCCTAGGTTGCAGACATCGTACGGGAGAAGTGGCTGCTCGCCGCACGGATTGGTTGCCTCGTACTGGCCGACGTGGGGAACGGGATTGAAGCGATTGGCTTCGTCGATGAAGAAGCAGCCCGGCTCGCCGGTTCTCCACGCACCGTCGATCATCTTGTCCCAGACGGTGCGCGCGTCGAGCTGACCCGACACCTTGCCGGTGCTCGGATCAATGAGATCGTAGGTCGTCCCTGCTTTCACGGCCGACATGAACTTGTCGGTGACGGCGACCGAGATGTTGAAGTTGGTGATCTGGGTCAGGTCTTCCTTGCAGGTGATGAAATCCATGATGTCGGGATGATCAACGCGCAGAATCCCCATGTTGGCGCCGCGCCGGGTCCCACCCTGCTTCACCGCATCGGTGGATGCATCGTACAGCTTCATGAATGACACCGGGCCGGACGCAACTCCGGTCGTGGAGCGAACCATCGAGCCCTTGCCGCGCAGCTTCGAGAATGCGAAGCCGGTACCGCCGCCGGACTGATGAATCAGCGCCATCGAGCGCAGGGTGTCATAGATGCCGTCGCGGCCGTTTGAGAGAGCATCTTCTACGGGCAGGACGAAGCACGCGGAGAGCTGGCCCAGGGGGCGTCCCGCGTTCATCAAGGTCGGAGAGTTTGGCTCAAAGCGGCGCTCGACCATGAGGCGGTAGAACTCACCCGCCGTCTCGGTCACTTCGGTGTCGCTCGCCCCATACCGCCGGTCAGCGTCGGCAACGGTGCCGGCAACGCGCCAGAACATGTCTTCCGGTCGCTCCACCGGCGTGCCCGTCGCGTCCTTGACCAGATAGCGTTTTCCGATCACGGTGCGCGCGTTGTCGTTCAACTGGGCTTCGCCTTCGGGCGGCACGGCAGGTATGGGCATTAGATACAACTCTCCGCTAGCAAAAAAGGTTGTCAACTAGATGACGATGGACTCAGGACTGCACGCTTGGGCATCGGGTGGTTTCGACGCGGGCAGGCATACTACCCGCATTCGTGAGTCCGCGCCAGTCTAGAATTATGTCCTTGCTGCTCAACAACTTAGGTAATCCACATCACGAATAGATGCCGGGCCTCGGGTTATCCACGCGAAGCGTGATCGGGCGGCCAAGCTCTCGAACTTCTTGCATATCACGCACCTCGCGGCCGAATCCCGGCGAGCGGCCTCGCATGCTCTAAATACACCTCAGGCTTGCGGTTAGATCGCCGGGTTGACCGCACCGCCTTCTTCTGAAAATATCACGATTGTGGCGCGCTCTGAGACGCTCGGCGGGAGCGTCGAGACGTACGTTTGCCTGGTTTCACGAGGCCTAAAATGATGCGCCAAAGGTGCCGTAGACCTGCGCCCTCGCCGCCCCCAATTCCTCACGGTTGGCCAACGGGAACGCGACACCGAGCCTGAAGCGCGCCTGCAGATCGAGCTGTAGTCCGGTGTCGATGTTGAGCTCAGCGCCCGCCGAGGTCATCGACGGGTTCCCGATGTTGGCCGGACCACAGACGCCGTTGACGGTGTCCGCCGTCGATGGGCAAAACGCGCGACCGGTCTCGCCGAAGAAAGTTAGCGACGTGCGATCGACGAAAACGGGGATGAATCGAAATCCTCGCGACGGTGCCAGCAGCGGAGCCCGATACTCGATCGTACCGGCGTAAGCGCGAGTGCCGCCTTCAGCACCGGCCGGATAGCCCCGCACTCCAAACACTCTTCGCTGCTGGCCCAGCGATGTGCCGGGAAAAACTTCGAGAGAGGTGCCACTGACGCCGCCCGCGGAGAACAGATCGGGGCTGCGATCGTCAGTGAGTCCGCCGGCGGCGCGGATCGCCAGGACGTGGTGCGCAAACCCGGGCAAATCCATCGACTTGTACGCCGAGCCGACGCCGATAACACTGCGCGTCGAGCCACCGGAGGCACCGCGCTGCCAGCGCTGACGTCCACTCGCGCCGAGGCTCAGGCCGTCCTCGGGCGAGATGCTCAGTCCCGGTCGCTGGGTGTTCGACCAGCCTGCCGACGCAACGATCGCGGGGAAATTCCGTCCATCTGTAAAGAACGGTGATAGATGCCGCAGCACCGTGTCCGGGCGAGTCGTGTAGGAAATGCCTTCGATCTCGCCACCGATGGACGCGATGGTGTAGTTCCGGAATCGCGGCCTGATGAATGTCGTCATCAGCGACAATATTCGCTCGCGCTGGGACAGGCCGAACGGCAAATCGGGTTGGTCAGTGAACGCGACATTGGCGTTGGCAAAATTCTGCGACGCGTAAACGTCGATGAGCGGGAGTCCGAGACCGGCGTAACGATACCACAGCCACGCGGAATTCTCCGCCCACCTCGAGTTGTGCATGATCTCGACGGTGTAGTCGTGCCGGCCGATGACATCGGTACCGCTGGTGATCAATCCGTACGACGTTCCATCGCCGGTGCTGCTTTCGCCAATCGGGAGCCAGTAGCGCGGAAGAAGTGATAGCCACGGCGAGTAATCGGTGGCCCGCGCGGTATCGGCGGTTCCGAGAGGCGCGAGACCGCCCACGATCGCCAGGCAGGTGAGGCAACCAGCGCGAGGGCTCGTGCGGGTGCTGTCGGCCGCGATTGGATTTGAGACTGCCGAGAGTGGCGCGACACCGATGTGAAATCCATCTGCTTTGAACAAGACCGCCGCAATGCTGCCCTGATCGGGAGACACCTCGGGATCGAACACACCCGTCGGCGAATCAGTAACCCGCGCGATGGTCGGTGCGAAAGTCGTTACGTCGGCGACGTAGATTTGCGGCGAGCCGCTGCGCTCTGACGAGAAATAGATCCGGGTTCCGTCCGGGGACCAGGTCGGAGTCGAGTTTATCGCGTGCGTCGCGCCGAAGGTGTCGATCTGCTTGCCCTGGGCGTCGAGTATCACGATCTGCGAGCGACCGCGACTCTGTCTGACGGCTGCGATTCGCGAGCCGTCGGGCGACCAGCGTGGGTCTCCAAACTGCACGTCGAGGTCTGTCGGGGTGATGGCGGTGATCACGCGACCGTCGGGCGTTACAGTCACCAGCCGGGTCGTACCCGCCTGCGACTGGACCGCGACGATGGTTCCGTCGGCGCGAGCGTCGGGATAGGTGAGCCGCGCACCGACGGTCAGACGCCTCTCATTGCCGTCGCGGGCAATGTAAAGGTCGTCCCTGATGTGATACGGCCCAAGAAACTCGGGTTGCGAGTAGAGCAAACTTCCATCGGGCATGCGCACGTTGGGGCTCGTCCCGTTGCGTCGGCCAAGTCTTCTCTCATTTCCGGAAAGGCTGACCTGGTAGGCCGATGGCATTTCGCGACCCTTGTCTCCCGCGTAAATCAGCGCGGTGTCGCCAAGCCATCTCGGAAAGAGTGCGACGCGGCCGGCGTTGGTGAGCTGCCGCCAGTCGGGCATCCCGTCGCGCGATGCGCGCATCTCCTTCACCAGCGAGTCGCGCCATTGCTGCCAGGCCGTCTGAAAAGACATCCCGAACGCGCCGCGCGAAGTCACAGTGAGGATGAATGGGACAGGCGACTTCGCGCCGCGCTCGACGAAGTCCCTGATACTGCGCGGGCCGCGAGTGCGCGACAGGTAGTCGAAAAGGAGCGAGCCGTAGATGTAGACAACTTCGCCGCCAGGATAGCGCGTCGTCGCCGGCGAAAGCTCCTGGAGAGTTGGAACCTCATTCGCGAGCGCCGCGGCGCGGGCAGTCATGCTGTGCTCCGAGCTCTCCAGGCGTCCCACACCAGTGAGCCGCGACTCGTAATACACCGCGAGGCCTTCGGTAACCCAGCTCGGCTCGTAGGCATTGGGGAAGAGCAGCGGATTGCGGCCGAAAATCGCCTGCCCGAGTCGCCAGATTCCGCGGGTCCGGTCGAGGTGAAAGATGTGGGTGAGCTCGTGGGTGACGACGAGCGCGTTCCAATCCTCGTAGTCACGCAATCCCGATGCATCGGTTGGTGGATGCGCGTAAACGACAATGCGATTGGACGGAAACGGTGTCGCGTAGCCGTTGACATAGTCGACGTTGTCTGACACCACCAGATCGATGACTCCGCGAGGAGGCACGAGCTCGGTCGACAATTCAGCGTACGCGCGCTCGGCGTTAACTGCGGCGCGCCTCGCGTCGGCCTCAATGCCGGCCGTGAAATGAACGCGGAAATGTGGCGTGCGGATCGTCTGCCAGCGTTCGTTGGGAGGCAGCTGCGCGGATGCCGCCGTAGCCGCGCCCAGCACGAGCGCGGCGACCAACCCGAGACACTTCAGGGCTGTTGTTGCGCCAGCGATGCGAAGTAGGTCTCGAGCCCGTGGACGATCGCCGTAGCGTAGGCGTCCTGATACTGTGGCGTTCGCAACGCCGCCTCCTGATCGGGCATGATGACGAACGCCCCCTCGGTGAGTATCGATGGCATCCATGTTCCGCGGGCTACGGCAATGTTCTGGAATTTGGTTCCGTTGTCGCGCAGTCCCAGTTCGGCAAGGAGAGCCGCCTGGGTCGCCACGCCGAGTGGGATCGAATGAGGCCAGAAATAAAGCGTCAAAGACCCGTTGTTGACAAATGGATTGACGCCATCGGGGAAAGCATTGAGGTGGATCGACACGAACGCGTGCGCGTTGGCACGGCGACTGATGATCGGCCGCAGTCCGAGGTCGACGGGATCGGGAGTCGTCCGAGTCATGACGACATTGACACCACGCTGCGTCAGCATGTCGCGGAGGCGGAAGCCGACCTGCAGCACTGCGTCCGCTTCGTAGAGCTGAGTGGGGCCGGTTGCTCCGGCGGGTGGATGGCCAGGGTCGACGGTAATGGTCAGCCCGCGCAATGGCGACGCAGGATCGGCAATACGGGGCGGACGGCGTACCCGGAAAGTCAGGCCGCCGTTTTCCCAGAGGGCGAGGTACCCATAGGGCGCGCGATTCAGATTGATGGTGTATCGAACCCGGCTTCCTTCGGGAGTCGAGCTGATGCTATTGAAGTAGGGATCGAGGGGTTCCGGCATCATCGAGATCACCGGCGCGGAGTCGATGCCGTAGACGAGGAGCGACAGACTGCGGTCGGTTTCTTCGACGAGATACGGCGGTGGCGGTCCGTCGATCGGAATGGTGACGTCGATCCAGTCTGGCCCGGGTAGAACTCGCACCGCTCCGATGCGACGCGCGGGCGCGAGTGAATCGCCGATGAACGTCGCGGGCGGGGTCGTCGAAATGTTCTTTGTCTGGATCTCGCTGCGGAGCACCCAGGCTACCTGGGTGGTGTCGAGCTGGATCCGCACGAAGTCATCGCCGCTCGCCTTCTGGGTGCCCGTCACCTTTACGACCGTGCCTGGAAAGAGAAACCACTTGTACTCCTGGCCGTTTCCTGGAGCGGGCCGGGCGATGGTGACGCGGTCGGTGTCGTTTACCGTCGAGGCCGAAGCGCCGAGGGTGACGTAGACGTTCCCCGGAATGGGCGTGAGAGTATCGGGTGATGGTGCCGGCTGCAGGGTATCGCCGACGACTCTGTTTTTCGTGGTGGTGTCGGGCGCGGGCGGAACGCGGATCGGCAGCACGAGTCGCGTCGCCTCGGTTTTGTTAGCGGCTGTGAGCACGTACTGCGGAGCGCTATCGGCCGGAACGGGAAGCCATCCCATGAACGCGCCGTTCGGCCAGACGGGCACGCTAACCCCGTTGATGTTGAGCGCTGCATCGCCGCTGCCTACGCTTCCGAAAATGAAATTGGAGTCGCGGGCGGTGAGCATCTGATTGGCTTTCGGATAGACCACATTTATCTGCAGTGGTCCTCTGACGTCGGGCACCGGCGGCAACTTCGGGTTGGCCGGTGGAAGCGGCGCCGGAGTCAGTGGAGGCGAGGGCACTGGAATGGGACCGGTGACGGGCGGCCTCGGCGCCGACCGGCATGACGTTCCCAACAGCGCTACGCAACAGCAAAAACCCCAGTAGGTGGACGCTTTCATTGGCATGTTCCGGGTTGCACGTGCACTCCTTCGCGAGTCCTCCTGATACGCATGGGTAGTGCCCTCGTTCGATTCCTTACACTATCTTTTTTCCCACCCGGGAACCCTTGAGGTTCCCGTCGTTGCGTCACAACGCTCCTTTCGAGCCAAAATTGATAGCAGAAATTTTCGGGATCTCGAATGTCGGCCTGATCAGGCACGACAATCAGGATTCCTTTTTGATTGCGAATCTGGAAACCGGCGACATCGCCACGGTGAGCGCGCCGTCACTTGTTTCCGTGCATACGGCGCCCTTCATTCTGATAGTCGCAGACGGCGTCGGGGGCGCGGCATCCGGCGCGCTGGCGAGCTCCATCGCGACCGAGACCATCCTCGGCGAGCTGCATCGATGGTGGCACAAGGTGCCGAAGCGAACGCCTGAGGTTATCGAAGCGGCACTCAAGCGCGGCGTCGATGTAGCCAACAAGGCCATCTATCAGAAAGCGAGCACGTCTCCGGAGCACCACGGCATGGGGACGACGACGACGCTGGCGCTCGTTCTCGACGGAGAGGCTTTCATCGCGCAGGTTGGGGACAGCCGCGCGTACCTGGTGAGAAAGGGCGCGGCGAAGCAGCTCACCAAGGATCAATCGTTCGTCCAGCGCCTGATCGATGCGGGACGAATGACCGCCAAGGAAGCCGCGCAGAGCGAGCACCGCAACATCATTCTGCAGGCGCTCGGACCCGAAGAAAAAGTCGTCACCGATTTTTATCGCGTGAAGCTGGAGAGCGGCGACTACCTGGTTCTCTGCAGCGATGGCCTCTCGAACCAGGTCTCGGCGGAAGAAATCGGACGAATCACCCGCGGCGCCGGTCGGCCGGAAGACATCTGCAACGCGTTGATCGAAGAGGCAATGCACACCGGCGCGCCCGACAACGTGACGGTGGTGGCGGCGCGGCTTCGCGCCCCGGATGAGGACTACAGAGCCAGCACTAACGGCGGATTCAGGCGGCCTTAGCCGGTACAGTCTCGCCGGTATGAGGCGCGGCGCCGATGGGGACGTCGCGCGACCAGGGCGCGATGAACGGCAGGAGCAATAGCGCCGGAACCGCCATCGCAACAGTGATCAGGAAGAACGAAGGCCAGCTCGTTGCCTCGATGATCTTCCCCGCGGGTGCGACGAGGATGTCGCGGCTCGCCGCCATCAAACTCGACAACAGCGCGTACTGAGTGGCGGTAAAGCGCTTGTTGCACATGCTCATCAGATACGCGGTCATCGCGCCGGTCACGAGTCCGAGACCAAAATTCTCGGTGATGACGGCCGCGGTCATGAAAGCGTGGTTCTTTCCGGAAAGCGACAGGCCGTAGTAGGTGAGATTGCTCAGCCCCTGAAAGACGAGAAACAGCCACAGGGATTTGTTGATCCCGAACTTTCCGATCGCGGCACCCGCAACCACGACGCCGACGATGGTTGCGATCACACCGGCACCGAGGAAAACCGCCCCGACCTCGCTCTGGGAGAATCCGGCCTGAAGCAGAAATGGCGTGGTCATGCTCCCCGCGAGACTGTCCGAGTACTTGTAGAGCACGATGAAGAGCAGCACGAGCAGCGCGCGGAGCACACCGGCCCTCTGGAAGAAATCGGTGAATGGCAGCACCACCGCTTCGGCGAGTGACTTCGGCGGCGCATCGCTCAGGACCGGCTCGGGCGCGATGAAAGTCGTGACGATGCCGACGATCATCAGGAGTGCGATCAGAACATACACCGTGTTCCACGACATTCGGTCGGCGAGGAAAAACGCCAGGGCTCCGCTGGTGATCATGGCAACGCGATAGCCCATCACGAACACCGCGGCGCCGGCGCCCATCTCGCGCGTCTCGAGCACGTCGGTGCGATAGGCATCGAGTGAGATGTCCTGCGATGCGCTGAAGAACGCGATGGCGATGGCATTGACCGCCAGCATCTTGAGTCCCGTCCGCGGGTCGTGCAGCGACATTGCGGCGATCACCACCAGCAACAGGATCTGGGTGATCAGCACCCAGCCACGACGCCGGCCGAGAAACGGCGGTGTGTAGCGGTCCATCAACGGCGCCCAGACGAACTTGAGCGAGTACGGAAGGGTAACGAGGCTGAAAAACCCGATAGTGGCGAGGTCGACGTGCGCAATCGTCATCCACGCCTGTAAAGTCTTGCTGGTCAGGTAGAACGGCAGCCCGGATGAGAAGCCGAGGAAGAGCAGCACTGCCATCTTCGGCTGGCCGAAGATTCTGAACGGCGAGGTTTTGACTTCGGACTCGGCCATCGGTGTGCTCCAGTTGGTCTTAACCTGCGGCCTGCGTGGTCCTCGTCGACTTGTGGGCTGCCACCTCTCGCAACAGGACTCGCGCCGCAGCGCGCTGCATCACTGCCTCTCCGCCCCATGCGCAAAGAACGGGCGCGTCGGCCTCCAGCTCGGCGGCCAGACGGGGGTGGCTGAACTGGATTATCAGACGGTCCGAGTCGCGCGCCAGTCGTAGGGCATCGCTCACGGCTTCCCTGGCTCGTGCCGAGTACCCCGGGCGGCCTTTCCAGGCGCGGATGTCGCCAAAGAGTGCGACGACCGTGGATTTGGTCTCGATATTCGTCTCGGCGTCGGTGATCAGCTCGATGCCGCCGGCAGTGAGCGTCGAAACGAGCGGATCGCGAGACGGCGCCGGATAGGGGCCGCCGACGTCGTCGTCGACGATCACGAAGCGCCACGGCTGCTCGAGAGCCGGAAGTTTGCCGTGCAAGATCTGCACGACCTGCTCAGCAAGATGATTCGACCAGCCGCTCTCGTCCCGCACTGGGCGGTTGGTGTCGCGCGAGAGGGCCGCCCACCGCGCCCAGCGACGACGACGCTCGATGGACTGGTGGATGCGATCGGAGCTGAGACGCTTTTCGCGAATCGCGCGCTCCACCGCCTGCTCGCATTCGACGATGTTCGACGGATAGAGCATGCAATCGCATCCCGCCTCGAGCGCGCGCACCACAGCCTCGGATTCGCCCCCGCCCAGCACGCCTTCCATGATCAGTGCGTCGGTGACGATCAAACCAGTGAACTGCATCTCCTCGCGCAGCAGACCGGTGAGAATCGGCTTCGACAGCGTCGCGGGCGCCCCGCTGGGATCGAATGCGGGGAACGCCACGTGGGCCGACATCACCGACGCGACTCCTCGTTCGATCGCGCTCCGAAACGGCACGAGGTCAGTCGCGCGCAGGGTATCGGCGTCGACGTCGACGCGGGGCAGCTCCTTGTGGGAATCAACGGTGGTACGGCCGTGACCGGGAAAATGCTTGGCGCAGGCAAGTGCACCTTCAGCCTGACATGCATCGATCCATGCCGCGGCATATTCGCCGACAAGCTCGGGATCCTTGCCAAAGGATCGGGTGCCGACGATCGGGTTGTCGGGCTCGATGTCGAGATCGCAATCGGGCGCGTAGATCCAGTTGACGCCGAGCTCTCTGGCCTCGAGCGCGGTGATCGCAGCTGCGCGGCGGACGACCTGGAGGTCCTGCAGTGACGCGATCGCAGCCAGCGGTGGAAGTGCGGTTTGACCCGCGAACTGCTGCCCCGCGCCGCGCTCGAGATCGGCGCCGATGAGGAGCGGAACTCTGGACTTCGAGTGAAGGTCTTCGGTGAGCGCGGCGACGTGCTCAGACGGACCGCCGAACAGAATGAATCCACCGACACCGAGCTTGAGCGCCTCGTCGATGCCGGCGCGCGCCTCCTCGTATCCGCGAACCGAGTCCCAGCGGATGGCCGGATAAAAGAGCTCCGCGATCTCGCTCACGCGGGTGTGCGCTTGCCGAGCACGCGCAGACCGCGCGCGCCTGTGGCGGTGGGGACGTTTCCGGGGCGGTTGTTCACATGCAGATACCCAAGCAATGCGAAGGCCACGGCCTCCTTTGCTTCGCCGTCGAAGTAGACATCGGCGAAATGGCGCACGGTGACCGGAGCCGCGGCTCGCTCGATCGCGGCGAACAGAGCCGGGTTCTTCGCGCCGCCGCCCGAAATGAGAACCTCCTTCACCGGCTCGGCGATGAAGCTCTTGTAGGCATCGCCGATGCTGCGCGCCGTGAGCTCGACGGCGGTGGCAACGATGTCTTCGTCGGTTGCTCCGACGGAGCGCGCCGTCGCGATCAGCTTCTGGACGTAGTCGGAGTTGAACAGCTCGCGGCCGGTGGACTTTGGCGGCGGTGCGCTGAAGTACGGGTGAGCGAGCAACTCCGAGACGATGCGATCGTTCGCGGTGCCGGCGAGCGCCAGCTTGCCATCGAGGTCGAAGGCGAGATCGGGATATATCGCGTGAACTACGCCATCGATCACCGCGACACCGGGACCAGTGTCGAATGCGCGAACGCCCTCGAGGACGCCGCGCGGGGGAACGACGGTGATGTTGCCGATTCCGCCGAGGTTCTGGAGGCCGCGCCAGTCGGTCGCCGAGGAGAACAGCATGGCGTCGGCGATCGGCACGAGCGGAGCGCCCTGCCCCCCGGCAGCGACGTCGCGGACGCGGAAGTCGCTGATTACATCGATGCCCGTGCGCTCGGCGATGACGGCGGATTCGCCCGACTGCCACGTCGAATGTCCGGGCTCGTGCCAGATGGTCTGGCCGTGGGATGCGATTGCCGCGATGTCGGATCTCGCAATGCCGGCTTCGGCCATCACGGCGATCGCGGCGTCGGCGAGCCAGTCACCGAGATCGAAATTCAGGCGGCAATATTCGGCCGGTGTTCCGCCACCCAGCGCGGCGGCGAGGCGATTGCGCTCGGCGCTGGTGTACTCGCGCGACGTGTAGGCGAGGAGATCGACGTCGATGCGGCCGTCGCTCTGGTCGGTGAAGCGCGCGACGGCGGCGCTGATTCCATCCAGCGAAGTTCCCGACATCAGGCCGACGACAACGGCAGATGCCATTTAACGTTCCCTGATTGGTGGCGGCTCGTCTTTCGTCACGCGCCGAACGACTCCGCCATTCTCGGCGAGAAGACGCTCGGCATGTTCCTTCGACACGCCTTTTTTCTGCATGACGATGGCGAGCTTGACGGATTTTCCGGCGCGCTCGAGCAGCGCGGTCGCTTCATCCCTCGAGACGCCGCAGACTTCCATCACGATGCGCTGGCTGCGGTCGATCAGCTTGTTGTTCGTCGCTTTCAGATCGACCATCAGATTGCCGTAAGTCTTTCCGAGTCGGATCATCGCGCCGGTGGTGATCATGTTGAGCACGAGCTTGGTGGCGGTGCCGGCCTTCATGCGGGTCGAGCCGGTGACGACTTCGGGCCCGACGATCGGCAACATCGTCACATCCACGCGCGCAACGAGATCGGCGGGCGGGGGTGAGCACGCAACGATGCCGGTGAGGGCACCGATGTCGGCGGCGCGCTCCAGCGCCGCGCGCACGTACGGAGTGGTGCCCGACGCGGCAATCCCGATGACGAAGTCCTTGTCGTTGACTCCGTGCTCGTCCATTGCGATGGCGCCGTTTTTCACGATGTCCTCGGCGCCTTCCTGCGCGCGGGTGAGCGCGGGCAGTCCGCCCGCGATGATTCCCTGCACCATCTCCGGTTTGGTGCCGAAAGTCGGCGGGCATTCGCTCGCGTCGAGCACGCCGAGGCGCCCCGAAGTGCCTGCGCCGACGTAAAAGAGGCGCCCGCCACGGCGAAAGGTTTTTTCTGCCATCTCGATGGCGCGCGCGATCTGTTCACGCTGCGTGGCGACCGCATCGGGAACTCTCTGGTCTTCGGCGTTTATCAGGTCTACGATCTCGAGGGGGGATGCGAGATCGATCGAAGCGGTACGCGGGTTGCGACGCTCCGTTTCGCGAGGGTCCAACATCAATGCGCCGTCGAGCGTTGAGCCACATCGAAACTTATCCGACGCCGCGCGCGAATCGCAAGACAACTCGGAGCGAGATAAATGAGACGTACATCTCTGATGGTTTTGATGCTCACGATAGTTGCCGGCTCACTCGGTGCGCAGCGGCCGCGGGTCTATCGCACCGGAGACCCGGACCTGTGGCTGAGTGGCGGTGTGGCGGGATTCACGGGTCAGGGTGTCAACGATGGCGCCACGGCGAGCACCTGGGATTTCGGGAATTCGACGAACTGGCAGTACCGCGCATCGCTCGAGAAGAACATCGGCGGAGGATCGACGGTGGGTCTTTCGGGCACCTATGCGCACGTTCCGTTCGTTTATTCCGCCGATCTTCTCACGCCGCAAGCAGCCGGCGTGTCGGGCACCCGCTGCGGCCAATGCGACGCGCACCTCAATATGATGACGCTGCTCGGGACCTTTCACTTCGGGGGCGGGGCCGGCTTTCACCAGGTGATCGAGCTCAACGGCGGCATCGTTTCCTATCAGAATCTGAAGCGGGATTCGGACGGCGCCGAGCTCGCGGGGGGCGGCAATATCGACCCGCTGTTCTCGCTCGGCTACGGCGTCGGCTATGGCTTCGGAAATCGCACGCAGATCGATTTCGTGCCGGATTACGCGATTGCGATCCACGAGCGCAGCGGATTGTCGAATGGTGTCAGCAACACCAACAGCATGCGCTCGCTGAGATTGTCGGTTAGGATGGGATTCGGCGCCCGGACGACCAGACGGTAGCTGGCGCGGAGTCGTGGATGTGAGTTTTTATATTCATATCCCACCCATCGGAGCCTCGGTCTGAAAAAAGCATTCGTCGTCGGTTCGATATTCGCGATCAGCGGCGCGGTGATGGCCGCCGCGTCGCGCCAGGGCAGTAGCCGCCCGGCAATCCCGACGCGCATTCCGGCAGTATTCCCGGCGAGCTGGCGCTTCCCCGCCGGCTCGCAGGGCACCTTCGCGCCGCACGGCATGGTAGCGAGCGACAACCTGCTGGCCGCGCAGGCGGGTGTCGAAGTCATGAAGCAGGGCGGCAACGCTGTCGATGCCGCGGTGGCGACGGGATTCGCTCTCGCGGTGGCGTACCCCGAAGCCGGCAATCTCGGCGGCGGTGGCTACATGGTGATCCGGATGGCAGATGGCCGGACGGCCGCCATCGACTACCGTGAGGAAGCGCCGCTCGCCTCAAGCCGTGACATGTACGTCGGCCCCGATGGTAAGCTCACCGGCGAAAGCCTGATCGGGCCCAAGGCATCGGGAGTTCCGGGTTCGGTGGCCGGGATGATCGAGGCGCACCGCAAGTTCGGCAAGCTGCCGCTCGCCAAGGTTCTGGCGCCGGCATTGAGACTCGCTTCAGAGGGTTTCGTCGTCGACTCAGCCGCGTACCGTTCGCTGAAGGGAGAGGACTCGCGGATCGGCATCTCGTCGGGAAAGGATCTTTTTCTGCCGGGCGGCTCACCACCGGCGATCGGCTCCCGCCTCGTTCAGCCGCAGCTCGCCCACACCATCAAACTGATCGCCGACTCGGGCGCGCGCGCGTTCTATCGCGGCAGCATTGCGGATTCGATCGCGGCGGAGATGAAGCGGATCGGTGGGCTGATCACGAAGGAGGATCTCGCGCGCTATCGACCTGTGTGGCGCACGCCGATTCGCAGCAGCTACCGCGGCTACTCGTTCGTCGCGATGCCGCCGTCGTCGTCCGGCGGGACGACGGTCACGGAAATCCTGAACATTCTGGAGGCGTACGGGCCCGCGGCCCGGTTCGGAAGCGCCGCGGAAGTTCACGCCGTCGCATCTGCGTCGCAGCGCGCGTTCGTCGATCGCAACTCGAAGCTGGGCGATCCGGCGTTCGTGAAAGTCCCGCTCGAAACGTTGACGAGCAAGACTTACGCGAGAAGCCTCGCTGCCGCGATCTCGCGCGACCACGCCGATCCGACCAGCGGACTGGCGGGGTCGCTGCGCGAGGGCTCGCAGACGACGCACTACTCGGTTGTGGATCAATTCGGCAATGCCGTCGCGACGACCACGACGCTGAATGATCTGTTCGGGTCGGGCATCTACATCTCCGGCGCCGGCTTCTTCATGAACGACGAGATGGACGATTTCACATCCAAGGTCGGCGTTCCGAACATGTTCGGGCTGATCCAGGGTGAGGCAAACGCGATTGCGCCGGGCAAGCGGATGTTGAGCGCGATGTCGCCGACGATCGTGCTCGATCCGAAGGGTGGACTGCTACTCGTGACCGGCGCGCGCGGCGGGCCGCGCATCATCTCCGCGACGTCGCAGATAGTTCTCAACGTCATCGACCACCGGATGTCGCTCGGCGACGCGGTCAGCGCGCCACGCATACACCACCAGTCGCTACCCGACTCGATCCGGCTCGAGCGTGGCGGGTTCGATCCGAAGGTGATGGCCGCGCTGCGCGCGATGGGTCACGGACTTTTCGAGGGTGGCGGCATAGCGTCGTCGGCGTCGATCATGCGGGTGCGGGGCGGGTATGAGGGCATGGGCGATCCGCGCACCCCGGGCAGTGGCGCTGCGGGTTTTTAAGGGCTGACGGGCAAAAAAAATCCGGCGTGATCGCTCACGCCGGATTCGTTACCGCTGGCTCCTCAGATGTTAACCTGAGTCGACGAGTTGAGCGTCGCGGTAATGCGTCCCCCCGGGTTCACGCATCCTTCGTAGTTAGCCGTCGCCGCGGCTGCAGCCGCGCCGGCCGCGCCGCCTGCCGCTGCGCCGATGACCGTTGCCTTGGTGCTCTTGCCGAGGATCTGGCCGGCGATCGCGCCAATCGCGGCGCCGCCGACGACCTTCTGGACATCCTTGCCTTTCGGCTGATTCTTGACCTTCGAGACGTCGGCGTAGCTGGTCGTAGCGCTCACCGGATAGGTGTGGCCACCGAAGCTGACCGACACGACGCGGAAGCCCATCACGACGTTGTCATTTGCGTTCTCGCTGCGCTTCAGCTCGGTGACTTCGATCTTCGCGGTGGCGCCGGCGGGGATCACCGCGCCGTTGGAGCCGACGATGGCGTTGCTGACCGTCGCGTTGAAGGTGTCGCCGACGTGGTTGGTGTTGGTGCAAACTTTGGAGCCGGCGGAGAGATTGAGCGTCGAGCCGGCGGGAATGGTGCCGACTCTGGCAGCCGACCCGGCCGGATTACGAGTGACCGTATTGCCGCTCGAGGTCACCGACGTGGTCGGTGTGCGCGTGCTCGTTGACGGGCTGCGCGTCGTGGTGGTCGGCGTGCGTGTGGTAGTTGTGGTGCGCGTGCTCGCCGTGCTCGGCGCGGTCGTCGTCGGCGTCCCCGAAGCTGGAACGTCGGTCAGCGCCGGCTGCGCCGCCGAATCACGATTCGCGAGCTGGATGTCGCTATTGAGCGCGGAATCCGCGGCAGCGTTGGTATTGTCCGACTTCGAGCAAGCGGCGGCAAGGAACGCGAACGAGAGTGCGAGCGACGCACTTAACCGCGGAATATATTGCACCATTAGCCTCCTCCATCTGTTGTGAGCTCTGATTTACAAAGCTCATGAATAAAAGTGGACGGCAATCCACATGCCAAATATGAAGAATCTGCGGATCGCCGCGCCATACTATCGCCCGTACTGGATCTCATTCAGCGTCGGGCTCGTCATCGTCCTGGCGTCATCGGCGATTACCAGCGTCATCCCATGGCTGCTTCGACGCGCAATCGACGCGATTGGCAACGCGGCGCCGATGAGGACAATCTGGGAGCTGAGTGGTCTAATCGTGCTCGCGGCGATCGTCGGCGGGGCATTCCGGTACGGGATGCGTGAGCTGATGAACGGCGTCAGCCGCTGGATCGAGTACGACCTGCGCAACGACCTCTTCACACATCTGGAGACGCTTGACGCCGCGTACTTTGCACAGACCCGGACCGGCGACATCATGGCGCGGCTCACCAACGACCTGAGCGCGGTCCGGATGGCGGTCGGGCCGGCGGTCATGTATCTCGCCAACACCATCGCGGGCGGGGTTTTCGCGCTGTACTTCATGCTGCGCATCGATGTGAAGCTGACCCTGCTCGCGCTGCTGCCGCTCATCTTCCTGCCGCTCCTAACCATCAGGATGGGCAAGGCGATTCACGACCGGTTCGAGGCGGTGCAGGAGCATTTCTCGACGCTGACGACGCGCGCGCAGGAGAATCTGACCGGAGCGCGGATCGTTCGCGCGTACCGTCAGGAGGCGGCTGAGATCGCCCGGTTCGCGGCCATCAACGATCAGTATCTGGCGCTCAACATGTCGCTGGTCAGGCTGTGGGGCACCCTGAATCCGTTGTTCGCATTCTTCGGCGGGCTGGGGGCGGTAGTAGTGCTCGGCGTGGGCGGAGTCTTCACCATCAGGGGCACGATCTCGATTGGATCCTTCGTCGCGTTCGGGATGTACCTGACGATGCTCACGTGGCCGATGATCGCGCTGGGCTGGGTCATCAATCTTTTCCAGCGTGGCGACGCGTCGATGGGGCGACTCGCCGAAATTCTCGAGGTCAAGCCGACAATCACCCAGAAGCCGCCCCAACAGCACCTGCCGCCAACCGATTCAGGTCGAACGATCGAGTTCCGGAATGTCGGATTCCACTATCCGTCCGATGTGGCCAGCGAGCCGCGGTGGGTGCTGCGCAACGTCAGCTTTACCGTGCCGGCGGGGGCGACTTTCGGCATCGTCGGCGCGACGGGGAGCGGCAAGAGCGCGCTGATCGACCTGATTCCGAGGATGTACGATCCACAGGAAGGCGAGATTCTGATCGATGGTGTCCCGACGAGGAACGTCGCGCCGGCGGAGCTGCGGCGCGAGATCGGCTTCGTGCCGCAGGAATCATTGCTGTTCAGCGACACCATCGGCTCCAACCTATCGTACGGCACGAGTGAAATGACTCAGACCGGCGAATGGGCGGCGGCGGTGGCGCAGCTCGATCGCACCATCGAGGAGTTTCCGGGCCGGTACGACACCGTCCTCGGCGAGCGCGGGATCAATCTTTCCGGCGGCCAGAAACAACGCGCCTCACTGGCCCGCGCGTTGGCGAGAAAGCCGAGCATCGTGGTGCTCGATGACGCGCTTTCGGCGGTTGACACCCATACGGAAGCCGAGATCCTGCGCGCGCTGCGGGGAGCACTGGCTGGACGGACAGCGCTGATCGCGTCCCACCGGATCAGCGCGATTCGCGATGCGCAGTGGATCGTCGTGCTGGAGAAAGGCACGGTCGTGGAGCAGGGTCGTCACGACGATCTGATGGCGTTGCGGGGCAGGTACTGGTCGCTGCTGCGGCGGCAGCAGCTCCTCGACGCAGTGGAGTCCGACGAAGGCGAGGCCGACGCGTTGGCAGCGGATGAGGCGGCAACTACAATATGACGATGACCGAACAGCTGGATCCGGCGGCGCTGCAGCAGCGGGTAAAGGCCCTGGAGTCGCTGGCCAAGGAAGCGCAGCGCACCATCGACGAGCTGAAGGCGCGGGACTCGCTCAAAACCCAGTTTCTGTCGAACATCTCGCACGATCTGCGCACGCCGCTCGCGGCCATCATCACGCACGCCGAGATCCTCCGTGAGGGAATGCTCGGCGAGCTGACGCCGAAGCAGCGCGACAGCGTCAGCGGAATCGTGAGCGGGGGACAGCAGCTGCTCGACATGATCGACGAGATTCTGACCTACGTGCGGACCGCCAGCGACCAGGTCAGTCTCGCTCGCAGCGAGTTCGACATCACCGAGCTCGTCGATCAGGTGCGAATGCTCAATCAACCCCTGGCGGCGAGAAAGCATTTGACGATCGAGCGACTGAACGGCGACAACCTCCCGCCCCTCTTCGCCGATCGCGACAAGATCAAGCACGTGCTCGCCAATCTGATCGGCAACGCCATCAAGTTCACCGGCGATGGCGGCAGAATCTGGGTTTCTTTTTCGCGTCGCGGTAAGAACGAAGAGGAGCTGGTCGTGGAAGTCGGCGACACCGGCCGCGGGATTGCGCGCGATCACTTCGAGCTGGTCTTCAGGGAGTTCGCGCAAGTCGATGCGTCGCCGTCGCGCCCGCACCACGGGACGGGCCTCGGCCTTGCGATCGCGCGGAAGCTGGTGGAGCTCCACTCGGGCAGCATCTGGGTGGAAAGCGAGCTCGGCAAGGGAAGCCGGTTCTTCTTCACCCTCCCTCTGGTGATGCCACGCGGGTAATGAAGACGCGCATCCTGATCGTCGAGGACAGTCCGCTGGTGACCGACGCTTTTACGGTGCTCTTCACCGAAGCCGGCTATGAGGTCGACGTAGCGGCGACCGTCGCCGACGCGGTCGAGCGCGGCAGCGACAAGCCGGTCGACGTGATGCTGCTCGATCTTTCGCTGCCCGATGGCGATGGACTCGAGATCATGGAAGCGCTGCGACAGCGCGCCTGTCTGCCGCGGGCGACCCTGGCCATGACCGGACACAGCGACGCCAAATCACGCCGTAGCTGCCTCGAGGCGGGCTGCGCCGATGTGCTGGTGAAGCCGGTCCCTATCAGCGAGCTCTTACGCCAGATCGAGCGCCACCTGGCATAGTCGAGCGACGCGCGCGACCGCGCGCGGGCCCGCTGCTGCGCTGGTACTATCGCACCAAGTACCGGCCGTTCGCGCGCGAAAAGCGGCCGCGGCCGCCGCAGCGCGGGTTGATCATGCTGCAGATCGACGCGCTCGCCTATTCGGACCTGCGACGCGCGCTCGAGCTCGGGCTTTGCCCGACCATCGCGCGGCTGCTGCGAGAGGGATTTGCGCTGAGAAGATGGTTCTGCGGCCTTCCATCGGCGACGCCGTACTGCCAGGCAGGGATGTTTTACGGCGAGAATGCCGGCATTCCCGCGTTTCGTTTCTACGACAAGTCCGCGAGGCGGGTGATCACCTGCAACGCGCCACACGGAGTGCAGTACATCCGCGACCGGATTCATTCGCCGGGAGCGCTGGCGGGCGGATCGAGCTACGTCAACCTGCTCGACGGCGATGCGCAGACGGTCGCCTTCACGGTGGCGACGCGCGAGAAGATGTCGGTGTACCGACGGCTCGGGGGGACGAGGATGGCGCTGCTGATGGTACTCCATCCGATCAGGATGCTGCGGATGGTGTTGCAGGGCGCATTCGAGTGGCTGCTCGAGGAGTGGGAGCGAGCGCGCGGCGAGATCGCGGGTCGAGTGACCCACTCCGAGGGCATTTTTCCGTTCATCCGCATCCTCAGCAACGTCGTCGTACGCGAGCTGCAGACGATGGCAATCCTGCTCGACGTGTATCTTGGCGTGCCCGTCATCTACAGCACCTTCATGCAGTACGACGAGCTCGCGCACCACTTCGGGCCGTCGAGCAAGCAGGCACTGGCCGATCTCCGTCGCACCGATGCGCGCATCGCTGAGATCTGGCGAATGGCACAGCTGGCGGGTGGCCGCGGGTATGACCTGGTGATCCTGTCGGATCACGGGATGACACCGGCGTTGAGTTATCGGGTGCGCTACGGCGAGTCGCTCGGTGCGACGGTGCAGCGCCTGCTCGACGAAGGTCCACAGGAGGAAGCAGAGCGGCCGCGCGCGCTCGCCAGCTACGCAGAGGACACCGAGTATTCCGACATCGGTCCGGAAGTCGTCGAAGCTGTTGCGCAACTGACGCCGGCGCGGTTCGGCGCGCGCAACTCGATCCGACGGTTCAGGGACTGGCTGCGCAGCCGATATGGTCTGCGCGAGATCATCTTCCCCGAGAAGTACCGCGTCGATCGAACCAACGATGTGGTGGTCACCTACAGCTCGTGTCTGGCGCTGGTCTATTTCGCGAAGGTCGAGCAGCGGCTTTCGCTGGAGCAGATCCAGGCAGATCCGCGCTGGTCTCGTCTTTACGAGCGGCTGATCGCGCACCCCGGAATCGGATTGGTCGCAACGCTATCGGCACGCGGCGTCGTGTTGGCCGGCAGGCGCGGACGCGCGATTCTGAACGACGGGCAGTTGGAGATCATCGCTGGGGAGAATCCGCTCGAGGTGTTCGGCACCGAGCCGTACGTGCTGCGCGCGGTCGAGTCCCTGATCCGGCAATCGAACGCGGGTGATTGCGTCCTGTTCGGTTACTTCGACGGCTACGACATCATCTCGTTCGACGATCAGGTCGGCGCGCATGGCTCGGCGGGCGGTGATCAGGTCTATCCGTTCATCATCTCGCCGGAACGGCTCGCGCTAGAGGCCGAGACGCTGGAGGATGCGCGCGACATTCACCGGACGATTCTGGCTCGATACGCCGCCGCGAACGCGCCTGGAGCGCCGCCTGCGGCGGCAAAGCTCACGCCGATCGCGCCGCGCGTCGCGGTGTGAAGCTGGAGTCGATTTGGATCGTCAGGGACTCGGTGCCGTCTCGACGATCGTCTTGAACTCTGACGCGGTGATCTTCTCGGGCTCGAATGGCTCGCCGGCGCGCTTCATCACACCGCGGACGACGTCATCCAGCGTGACGAGCGGCGCGTCCGCCTCGGCGCGGACATCGACCTCCCATTTGCCGCGATCCGCTCCCTTGAGGGTGTGACGGTATCGCGCGGTGAAGACCGTATGGCGATGGACGATGATCTCGCGATCCTCTTCCTCGATGGGAAGAAACTCGTCGCCCGCGCTCTCGCTGAGCGCTTCGGGGGGCTCGTCGGCAGCGTGGTCGTGCACCGGCTCGGGCGGGAGCGGTAGCGCAGCGACGACGGCAACTGCGGTCTCGACGCCTCCCTGCCGCATCGGTGGAAACAGTCTGATTTCATCGACCGAGTGTAGACCGATGCGCTCGGCGATATCGCGCAGAAATCGCTCCGTAGTCTCGATCACGCCGTTGCCCTGCTGGCCTGGCGCGCGGCCTGACCCGCCTTCCGCTCGGTCAGCTCGCGCTCCACGTAAAGTCGAAGAATATGCATGAAGTCCTGTGCGTTGGTGACGACACCAAATGCCTGGTGGGTGCCGCGATCCTTGAGCTTGCTGACGACGAACTCCGACGAATCGACGCAGATGGTCGGCAGCTCGCGCATCGAGCCGTCTTTCTCGGTCACGAAGGCGGGCAGCATGTTGCCGGTTGCGATGGCGTGGAGGGCGGTCGCGATCAGGACCGCCATCGTCGCGCGGGTGGTGTGCCGCTTCATCGCGTCCTGCGCCGCGAGAGTGTCGGTGATGACCTCGGGGAGCGGACCGTCGTCGCGAATCGATCCCGTGAGCACGAACGGCACGCCCTTCACTACACACGCGTGCATGATGCCGTCGGTGATCACCCCGCGCTCCACGGCGTTCGAGATCGACCCGGCAGCGCGGACCTTGTTGATGGCCCGCATGTGCAGGCCGTGTCCGCCCGTCGTCGCTTCGCCAGTACGGGTCATGCCGAGGGTCGTTCCGAAGATCGATGCCTCGATGTCGTGGACGGCGACGGCGTTTCCCGCCAGGAGCGCGGCAACGAATCCGTTCTCGATGAACCAGACCATGTCGGCTCGGGCGCGCGAGTGGACCAGAGCAGGGCCGGTGACCCAGATCGGATATCCGCCGCGCTCGCGCTCGTCGATGAGGATCCTCGCCATCTGCGAGTAGTCGATCGGCTTCTCACGCGACACCTCGCTGGTCATGAACTTGAACTCGCCTTCCTCGTCGCCGAGGAAGGAAGCGGTGTGCACGTAAATGCCCTCGCTGCCGTCTTCCTCGCTGCCGACGGCAACGAGATCGCCTTTTCTGAGCTTCCGTCCTTCCCTTACCCACAATCCATCGGCATCGAGGACGAGGGCCGAGTCCATCCGCGGCTCGCGGGGCATCTGCCACGCTCCCTTGATGCGGACGTAGGTGGGAAGGTTGGTGGTCGAGAAGAAGCCCTCGGGCAGGACGCCGTCGGCCGGCGCCGCGACAAACTTCGCGTCGGGAGCGGCCGCCAGCTCGGGCGAATTGAAGTCAGGATGACGAAGGATGGTCACGCGCTAAATCTAAAGAACTGCTTAGGGGTGCGGACTAACTGCTGCGGAATCACGGACCAACTGCCAGTGCGAAATGCTGACTGATTGCGGGTTGGGAGACTAACTGCGGAATGCGGCATCGACTTCGGGGTCGCAGCGCTTCGGCGTGTCCCTGTAGTCCCAAAGTCGGCCGTCTGGCAACTGGAAAGCTGGGAGTCTATTAGCTGTCATGCTGGCGGCTGACGGCCCTCGCCTTTCCTATGGATGCAAAGCACGACAGACTGACACACTCCCAACTGTCCACGTCTCCCACCTGCCGGCTTTGGGACTAGGGGTGCCAGCCGAACGGCGAGATCTCAGACTCCGCGCCCAGTTAGAGCAACGCAACCGGGTCCCGGTCGAGTGTCACCCTGAGCTGCGCGGTAGTGGGTACCTCGAATCTTTCCATGAAGTAGCGACTGACCCGCGTGAGCTCGCCGGGGTGCGCGGACTTCAACAGGATGTGCCAGCGCCAGCGGCTCTTGATGCGCTCGATCGGACAGGGTGCGGGGCCAACGACGGTGATTTCGTCGCCGGCGCGGGTGGAGATCAGCTCGCGCAGCCACTCGCCGGCGTGGATGGCGAGTTTCGCGGTCGAATCTTCGACGGTACCACTGAAGACGATGTTCGCGAGGCGGACGTTGGGCGGATAGGGCGGATCCACTCGGCCCGCCATCTCTTCGCGGACGAATGACGCGTAGTCGTGGGCGACAGCGTATCGCACTGCATGGTGAGCCGGCAGGCGGGTCTGAATGAGCACCTTGCCGCCCTTGGATCCACGACCGGCTCGACCAGATACCTGGCTCAGTAGCTGGAAGCAGCGCTCGGACGCGCGGAAGTCTGGCAGGTTGATTCCCACGTCGGCATCGACCACCCCGACGAGGGTCACGTTCGGAAAGTCGAGGCCCTTGGCGATCATCTGGGTGCCGAGCAGGATGTCGATGTCTCCCGCGCCGACGCGATCCAGGATGCGAGTGTGCGCCCATTTGCCACTCGTCGTATCGACGTCCATCCGCGCGATTCGCGCCGACGGAAACCGCTCGCACAACAGGCGCTCGACCTGCTGGGTGCCCAGTCCGCGCTGTCGGAGATTTCGGCCGCCGCAGCGCGGGCAATCCGGCCGCGGATCTTCCTTGTGCAGGCAATAGTGGCAGATCAGCCGTTCCGGATTGCGGTGATGCGTGAGGGTGATGCTGCAGTGCGGGCACGTCGCGACCGCGCCGCAATCGATGCACTGGATGAACGATGAATAGCCGCGGCGATTGAGCAGCAGAATGCTCTGCTCACCGCGATTCATCGTCTCGACGATGGCGTGGTGCAGCGGCTCGCGGATGACGGCGCCGTAGTCGATCCCGCCCTGCGCCATCGCGGTGTAGTCGGTCGCGGTGTGCCGCAAATCGATCACCTCGACGGTGGGCAGTCTGCCACCGCCGACCCTGTCGGGCAGAGTGAGCAATGTGTACTTCCCGGTCGTCGCGTTGGACCACGTTTCGAGGGACGGGGTGGCGCTGCCCAACACCGTGATCGCGCCTTCGTTCTTCGCCCGCACTATTGCCACTTCGCGGGCATGGTAGCGCGGCGTCTCGCCCTGCTTGTAGCTGGACTCGTGCTCCTCATCGACGATGATTGCACCGAGGCTCTCCAACGGAGCGAACACGGCCGATCGCGCACCGACGACGATGCGCTTGTCGCCGCGCTTGAGTGCGCGCCACGCATCGTAGCGCTCGCCCTCGCTGAGCGCGGAGTGCAGCACCGCGATGCGGTCGCCGAATGCCGCGCGGAATCTGTCGACCGTCTGCGGAGTGAGCGCAATCTCAGGCACCAGGACGATCGCGGTCTGGCCGCGCTCGTCGACGATGCGGCGCAACAGCTCGATGTACACGAGGGTCTTGCCGCTGCCGGTTATCCCGTGCAGCAGAAACACATCGCCCTTCCCCGCGCCAGCCATCGACTCGACCGCCGCCTGCTGGGCGACGGTCGGAGTCAGTCGCGTCGTCGAGATTCCGCCCCGCGTCGAGAAAGGATCGCGATCGATCTCTTCCTCCTCAATCGCGATCAGGCCCCGCTTCTCCAGCGATTTGAGCACTGCGGGAGAAAACTCGAGCTGAGAGCTAAGATTCTCGACCGATGTTCGACCACCCAGCGATTCGATCAGCTCGAACACCGCGCGCTGCTGTTTCGCGCGCCCGAAAATCTTCTCGCGCTCCAGCAGCGTCGGAATCTCGGCGCCAAGCACCACCACGCGACGTGTCTTTCTCGGCGGACTTGGATCTTCAGCTCCGGTGAGCGCGGCGGGCAGCACGGTGCGAAGCACGACGCCCAGCGGCACCACGTAGTACTCCGCCATCCACTTGCACAGCTCGAGCAGCGCCGCGCCGACGGCCGGCGACTCGTCGGGAGACTCGAGAATTGCCTTCGGCTTTCGCTTGAGAGGGCTGACATCGGTTATGCCGACGCAAACTCCCACTTCCTTCCCGCTCCGGAGCGGGACGACGACCCGAGAACCGACTTCTACCGGATTGGCGAGCCCGTCTTCGACTGCGTAGGTAAAGTTCTGGAACAGCGGGAGCGGGAGCGCGATCTCGGCGAACTTCGGCGCGTGCTCACGCACTTTGGAAGGCTGCCGCGAGATCGACGCTCGGGGCAGGTGTCGCGCCGAGTCCGGCGCCGTCGGAAAGTCTAACTGTGCCACCTGTAATAGTAACGCCGCGATACGGGTCATTGGACAGCAGCGCGGCGCCATCGAAGTCGGCGTAATCGAGGAGCGGCGCGATCTGCGCAATCGCCGAAATGCCGAGCGAGCTCTCGATCATGCATCCCGCCATCACCTGCAGATCCAGCGCGCGCGCAGCATGGACCATCCGCAGCGCTTCGCGCAGACTGCCACACTTCGCGAGCTTGATGTTGATCCCGTCCACCGCCCCGGCGAGTTTCGCAACATCTGTGGCGACAAGGCAGGACTCATCAGCAAAAATCGGCAGCCTGGATCGTTCCCGCACGAAGCGGAGGCCGTCGACGTCGTTGGCCGGAAGCGGTTGCTCGATCATCTCGACGCCCTGGTCGGCGAGAAATTCGCTCATCGTCACGGCGTGCTTGGCGGTCCAGGCGGCATTGGCATCGACCCGCAGCCGTTTCTGCGGCGCGGCGTTTCGCACGATGCGAACGATCTCCATGTCGCGATCGGTGCCGAGCTTCACCTTGAGAATCGGATACTCCCGCGCCTCGGCGACGCGTCGCTCGAGGACCTCGTTGTCGGCGATGGCGATCGTGAAGCTGGATTGCGGGAGCCGCGACGTGTCGAGCCCCCACAATCGATAGACGGGCAGGCCAAGACGCTTGCCGACCAGATCGTGCAGCGCGGAGCTTATTGCACCCTTCGCCGACGCATTGCCACGCAGGACACGATCGAGCTGCGACTCGATCGCCTCGATCGAGAACGCATCGGCGCGCTCCAGAATCGGCTTGAACTGGCCCAGGGCGGCGATGACGGTTGAAACGGACTCGCCGTAATAGCGGTTGGGCGCCGCCTCCCCGAATCCTTCCGCGCCGTCATCGTCGGTGATGCGCACTATCACGTTGCGATGGTGCGAGTATCCACCGCGCGCGATCACGAAGGGATGCGTCGGGTTGAGCTCGATTGTCTGGTGCGAGAGCTTCATCCGGCAGCGACCGCCGGGACGACCGGCCCGCCGCGGGCAGTGCGCGCCATCCGGTACTCGTGGTGCGCCGACGCGGACGCGAGAAAGTTGATCAACGCATCGGCGAGATCGTTCCCGCGCTCGAACCGGTGCGCCGGGTTCTTCTCGAGGCACCGCATAACGATTGCCGCCAGCTGCTGCGGGATGCGCGAATCGACGACGTCCGGAGCCACCGCGGTCTCCGTGACGTGCTTGTAGCTGATCGAGTAGCTGTCGGCCCCGTCGAACGGCGGGAAGCCCAGCAGCGTCTCGTACATCACGACCCCAAGTCCGTAGATGTCGCTCCGGCCGTCAAGGAGTTTTCCCCGCGCCTGCTCGGGTGACATGTAGTGCGGCGTGCCCATCACGTTGCCGCTGCCGGTCATGCGGCTGCGGAAGTGGCCGGTGGCAATCCCGAAATCCGTAACGAGCGCGTTCTCGTCTTCATCGAACAGGATGTTGTCGGGCTTGATATCGCGGTGCACGAGTCCGCGCCGGTGGGCGTAATCCAGGCCGGTCGCGACCTGCGCGGCAACCGACGCCGTCGTCTCCGCCGAGAGCGAGCGGTGACCGCCGATGCGGTCACTCAGCGTTCCGCGCGCCATGTACGGCATCACGAGGAAGACATGATCGTCCACCATCCCGAAGTCCATGATCTTGCAGATGTGCGGGTGCATCAGCTGCGCGGCGGACTCGGCTTCGCGCCGAAAGCGCTCGCGCATCTCATGCTCACGGGCGAGGTGCGGGTGCAGGACCTTGATCACGACAGGCGAGTCGAGCGCAACGTTGAGCGCGTAGTAGACGCTGGCCATGCCGCCCTCGCCGACGCGGTGCATGATGGTGTAGCGGCCGCCGGTGACCTGGCGGAGCGCGGTCACCGACGGATCCGGCGGCGACTGCCGGCGATCCGCGCTCTCCGGCATGCGAATGCCGCAGCGCACGCAGCGCGCCGCCTCCCCGCGATTCCAGCTGCCGCAATCGGGACAGAACATCGTCAGCCTCCGAACTGCATGCGGACGAAATCGTACGGCGGCCACGGCCCCGTCACCTTGAACTCGAGCGCCGACTGCCGCTGCGCTTCCTTCGATACGGTGTCCTTGAAGGTCTGCCAGCGCTCCCTGTCGATCAGAAACGATGCGCGCGCCACCACGCCGTCCTCATCATCGCCGTCGGCCTTGGGAAGCGTCACGGTAGCCGCAGCCTGGCTGCGCAGCAGTCGGAGGCTCTCTGCGGCGAGCGCTGCGAAGCTCTTTTGGGCGTCACTGTCACCGTTCTCGTGGCGCGTGTGGGTGGTGATACTCACCCGCGCCGCGGCGTGCCCCTCGATCACCGACAGGGCCTCAGTGAGGGTGAAGTAGTGCAGCTCGAGCCAGCGAGCGAGGGTCGCCTGGGACTGGAATACCGTCCCGGGGGGCGCCGGCAGAACGGCCGAGTGGCCGTAGGCGTCCTCCAGTACGCGCAGATACTTCGCGGTGGCCTCGTCGTCGAGGCTCGTCATGGAGTACGTGGTCGGCTCGACGATCGCCGCAAGCGCGCGAAAATGCACCAGGGACGTGCCCTCGGCGAGCGAGGTCGCCTGCCCCGACTCCACCGCCGCGACTCCGTAGAGGCGCAGCGCCGTCACAGTAGCTTGCGCCATTTCAGAGCGGCGAGGATTGAAAGGCCGAGCGCGAGCTGCGCCAGTACGAGGATCATGAAGCCGTGCGGGTGACTGTGAAGCGGAATATGCTCGAAGTTCATTCCCCACATCCCGCTCACCACGACGAACGGGAGCGTTACGGTGGCGACGACGCTGAGCGCCTTCGTCGCCATACCTAGACGATTGGAGACCTGAGTTAGATAGCTGTCCAGGGTACTGCTCAACAGGTCGCGGAAGGTCTCCAGGGAATCGTAGATCCGGAGGACGTGGTCGTAGATGTCCCGGAAGTAAATCTGGGTGTCGGGGCTGAGGAGGGTGCTCGGGCGGTTGGTAAGAACGCTCAGGGCGTCGCGCTCGGGGGCCAGGTGGCGGCGAAGGTTCAACACCAGCCGCTTCACCGCGAACACCTCGCGCAGGGCGTTCTGGTCGAACTGGGCGAAGATCCGCTCCTCGAGGCTGTCCATGAACTCGTCGAGCTTGTCGATGATCGGGAAGTAGGCATCGACGGCCTGATCGACGATGGCGTGCATGAGCCTGGCAGGCCCGTGGGTGGCGAGCTCGGGTTTCCGCTCCAGCAGATCCGCCGTCGTCGCGACAGGGTTCGTGTCGGCGCCATGTACCGTGACCAGGTAGTTGCTGCCAAGGAAGAAGCTGATGTTGACGGTGTCGAGATCGTACGGGTCTTCGGTCGTCTCGCAGAACGCGACGGTGCGCACGATCAGGAGAACGTAGCGATCGAATTCCTCGAGCTTGACGCGAGCCTGCGGGTTGAGCGCTTCCTCGATCGCCAGCGGATGGAAGTGGAAGACGTCCTTGAGGAGCGCGACGTTGGCTGCATCGCGGGTGTCCACGTCGACCCACAGAGTTCCCACGCCGGAGGCCGCGGCGCGCGCGATCTCATCGGGCGTGAGATTCTTGCGGATTCTACCGCTCGAATCGGAGTAGCAGCTCCAGAGGTGCGGCTCCTGGGTCGGACGCACGTCCTGGATTGGCTTCAGCACAGCGCTCATGAGCGTCCAAATTACTCGCTAGCGAGCGAGCGCGCCCAGGTGACGGACGGCCGCCTGCCCGACGCGATCCGGCGCGTAGCCGCCCTCCAGCACGCTGACGACGCGTCCGCCGCACCACGACTCGGCTCGTGCCACAACCGACCTGGTGAGGTCCTCGAAATCATCGATCTCGAGCGTGAAGCCTCCAAGCGGATCACCCCCCAGCGAGTCGAAGCCAGCCGAAATGAGAATCAGGTCCGGCACGAAGCCGCGGGTCGCTTCGTCGATGCCGCGCTCCAGCGCGTCCACGTACTCCGAGGGCGCTAGTCCAGCCGGCTTCGGAATATTCCAGATCGTGCGATGCGGACCGCGATCCTCGGCAGCGCCGGTGCCCGGGTACCACGGCCATTGGTGCATCGACACGAAATGGATTGCCGGCTCGTTCTCGACAAGCGCCTGGGTCCCGTTGCCGTGGTGGACATCCCAATCGACGATGAGAACCCGGTTAAGACCGTGCCGCTGACGCGCATAGTGCGCGGCAATCGCGACGTTGCCGAAGAGGCAGAATCCCATGGCGCGATCGCGAACCGCGTGATGGCCCGGCGGGCGGACAGCGCAGAAGCTCCGCGAGTTTACGCCACCGACCGCGAGATCTACCCCGGCCAGCACACATCCCGCGCCCGCGGTCGCAGCATCCCAGGAGCCACTGCTCTCCACGGTGTCGGCGTCGAGTCGGCCGCCGCCCTGCTCGGCAAGGACACGAACGGATGCGACATACGCGGGATCGTGGGCGAGCTCGAGCTCCTGCGCGGTGGCGTGGCGCCCTTCCAGGTGTTCGACCTGGTGAAAGAGATCGAGGTCTTCACGCAGCGCGCGGGTAATCGCGCGCAGGCGGCCGACGTGCTCGGGGTGGCCCCAACCGGTGTCGTGGCGCCCGCAATCGCTATGGGAGATGAACGCGGCGCGCCCATCCATCGGGGGCTTACTCTACCGGACGCCGGCGGCGGTCGGTGATCAGGAAAATCGACCCGTTCTTCGCCACGGTCGAGGATATCGGCGCGTCTTCGTCGAGAATCTCGAAGCCATGGAGCTTGACGACGTAGTCGTCGACGCGGGCTTCCGGAGCGAGCTGACGCATCGCGAGCTCTTTGAGGCTTCTCACCGACGCCACGGGGTTCGCATCGATGCGGATCGCATCCCACGCCTCGAGCACCTGCGCCCGCAGGTGCAGAACCTTGTCGGATGCCGCGCCGAGGGCGAATGGCGCGCCGTGGGTGCGAAGTCTGGTGACGAACGGAACCGAGGCGGTCATTCGCCGCCCTCGGTGGATACGGCGAGCGGAACCGGCGCCAGCGTCGCGAAGAAACGCGCGACCTGCTGATCGAACAGGTAGGTTGATCCCGTCACCTTCGTACCGTCGGGACCGGGGACCGCGGCGATCACGATTTCCTCGCCGCCCTGGCCGCGAAGTGAGATGTGGTTCTTCGACTGCTGCTCGGGAAACGCGGCGTAGACGCCTGTCTGCCGCGCGAAGAAGTCCTTGGCGGCCGCAAGAACTTCGGCCGGGCTCATCGTGGTGGTGGTTTCCTGTAGGGTTCGATTCCGCTGTGACATCGCTCGCCGGTGGGTGTTGATCGACCGCCGTGCAATCTAGACCGCGCCCTGTACAGCGACAAGCCGACGACGGCGGCTGCGGTCGGCATCTTGCAACTCCGTCTCCGCGAAACCTTCACGAAAAGGATAGAGGAAATGCTGACGACCAGATCGGTGCTACGCGCGCTGGCTCTCGCCGCCGCGCTCGTTGTTTCAGGTGAAGCAGCAGCTCAAAGCGGAGCCGCTCGTGCAGCGGCGTCACGCCAGCAGCTGCCGCCGGCGACCTATCGCCCCGAGTTCGGCACCATGTGGACGTTCGACGCACCGCCATTCGACTACTGGCGCCGCACCTACGGCTGGGCGCCCGATCAGAAGTGGCTCGACCACGTTCGCCTCGCCGCGGTCCGGCTTCCCAACTGCTCGGCGTCGTTCGTGTCGTCGCGCGGGCTGGTGATGACCAATCATCACTGCGGTCGCGAGTGCACCGCCGCTTCATCACCGCCTGACTCGAATTACATCCAGACCGGATTCTCGGCGCGCACCCTGGCCGACGAAAAGAAGTGCGCGGGCCTCTACGTCGATCAGCTGCAGTCGATTCAGAACGTGACGGATCGCGTGCATGGCGCGATCACGGGTACGACGCCGGAGCAGCAGGCGTCCCAGCGGACTGCGATCATCGGACAGATTCAGACCGAGTGCAATCAGCAGACGCACCTGAACTGTCAGGTAGTGAGTCTCTACAACGGCGGCATCTATTCGCTGTACCGGTACCGCCGCTTCAACGACATCCGTCTGGTGATGGCGCCCGAAGCTGACATCGCCTTTTTCGGTGGAGATCCCGACAACTTCACCTATCCGCGGTACGATCTCGACCTGACCCTGCTGCGCGTCTACGAAAATGGCCAGCCGTACACTCCGACGGATTATCTGAAGTGGAGTCCCGCCGGCGCGGTGGAGAACGAGCTGGTGTTCGTGGTGGGCAATCCCGGATCTACCGGCCGCCTGAATACCATCGCGCAGATGGAATATCTGAGAGACGTCGGCTACCCCGCCTCGCTGGCGGCGTACAAACGGGCGCTGGCGATCTATGATACGCTGACGAAAAACGACACCGCCGCGGCGCGACGCTACCAGAACGACATCTTCGGTATCGCCAACTCGCAGAAAGCCGTCACCGGATACCGCGCCGGTCTCCTCGACACACTGAGCATGGCGAAGAAGCGGGCGTTCGAGCAGGAGTTCAGGGCCCGCATCGCCGCCGATCCGAAATTGCAGGCGCAGTACGGCTCGACCTGGGACGCAATCGCGCGGGCGCAGCGCGAGATCGCCAGCTTCACGCCGCAGCTTCGCTACCACGGATTCGGCGGCGGCTCGACACTGCTCCAGCTCGGCGCGGGTCTCATCCGCGTCGCTTCCGAGGGCGGGAAACCCGATGCGGAGCGACTGCCACAGTACCGCGGCGCAGGCCTGACGAATATTCGCAACCAGCTCACCCAGCCGATCCCGATCGACACCGCTTACGAGAGGATGGCGATCGCGGCGCAGCTGCGCGCGGCGCAGAGCGAGCTGCCGGCGAACGATCCGTTCCTCCGCGTTGCACTCGGCGGCCGCACACCCGAAGCGGTGGCTGCCAATCTGGTGCACAACACGAGAGTCGGCGATCCGGCGTTCCGCCAGCAGCTGCTGCAGGGCGGAACGGCTGCGATCAATGCGTCCACCGACCCGCTCATCGTGTGGGCCCGCGCGGTCGATCCGCTCAACCGCGCGGTAACAGCGCGCGCGACGGCCCTCAACGCGATCATCACCGCCAACAGCGAGAAGATCGGCCAGGCGCTGTTTGCGGCCTATGGCACGGCGCTGCCGCCGGACGCGACGTTCACGCTGCGGATCAGCGACGGCGTCGTGAAATCGTTCCCGAGCAACGGCACCATCGCGCCCTTCAAGACGACCTTCTACGGACTCTACGGCCGCTCGGCGGCGTTCGACGACAAGGATCCGTTCAAGCTTCCGCAGCGCTGGGTGGATCGGAGGAACAATCTCGATTTGAGCACGCCTTTCAACTTCGTCTCGACCAACGACATCATCGGTGGCAACTCCGGCAGTCCGGTTATCAACAAGAACGCCGAGGTGGTTGGGCTGGTGTTCGACTCGAACATCGAGGGCATCTCGAACCGATTCATCTTCTCGTCAGCGGTGGGTCGCACCGTCAGCGTGCACTCGGCGGGGATCGTGGAGGCGTTGCGGAAAATGTACGACGGCTCGCGCATCGCCGACGAGCTGACGGGCAGATAGTTCTTAGGCTTCATTCGGACAAATCGAGGCGCGGAAAGGCGGGCGGGTATCCTCTTCGGCGGCTAATCCTCGCACGCGCGGCTTCGCCGCGTACGGCAGCCGGGGCGAGCCCGGCGCCTGCGCTGCGGACGCCGCCTGCGATGATACCCGCCCGCCTTTCCCAGCCCGCATCTGCCCAACGGCTGCGAACCATCCCGCTCGTCGCGCTGCGCTCGCTTACGGGCAGGGTCGCGCTTCGCGCGACGCGTTTCACGCGCGCGCGGAGCGCGCTGCAGTTGCAGATCTATGCGGGAGAGGCGCGGTGTCCTCTAAGGCGACGTTCAGGAGCGACCAAGGAGACGCGCGAGTGAGCGGAGCGAACGAGCGTCTTTAGCGGCTCCGCCGAGGAGCGACGTCGTCGCCGTGAGGACACCGCGCCTCGACCCAAACAGAGATGCCATTCGCAGCGCACAGTCCGAGCTCGCGGTTACAGCGCGATGCGCGAAATGGCGCCGAAGATGAGGCGGCTTCCGAAGTGCAGAGCGTCGAGCGGAATGCGCTCGTCGGCCCCGTGCATGCGCTCCTCGTCGCCCTGAGCCATCGGAAACGGCAGAATCCCGTACGCCTGAACGCCGAGGCGACGGAGCCGCGCACTGTCGGTGACCCCCGTGCTCAGGTACGGCACCACCGGCATTTTTGGATCGAGCTCGTGCGCGGCAGCGGTGATTGCCGCGAACATCTCCGAGCCCGGATCCGACCAAGGCGACTCCCGTCCGCGCTCAACGATGTCGATCGTCACACCAGGTTGCGTCACCGCTGCGCGCATCCGCGCGACCACCTTCTCGAGCGATTCACCCGGCAGCGTCCGCACGTTGAGAACAGCGGTCGCGGTATCAGGGATGACGTTGAATTGTCTGCCCCCCTGAACTACCGTGGGCGAAATACCATTCCGTAGAACGGCGTTGAAGACCGCCCGGCGGGAGAGAATCCTTGCCCCGGCCTGCGACTGGCCATCGTCACCGGCGACAAGATCGAGCATCGCGTTTTTCTCTTCGCGGTCCGGCCAGATCTCCGCCAGCCGCGCAAAGAATTGCCGCGTAATCTCGGTGAGCATCACGGGCTCGACGTGGCGCGACAGCTGGTCGAGGGCGCTCCCAAGCCGGAAGATCGAGTTGTCCGGCAGCGGAATCGCTGCGTGACCGGCACTACCGTGCGCCGTAACGGTCACGACGTGCGAGATCTTCTCCGCCGCCTGCACCGCGAGATAGGCGCGACCGCCCTCAATAATACGCGTTCGCCCGCCTTCGTTGATCGCGAACTCCGCATCGAGCACCTCCGGGTGATGCTTGACCAGCCAGCCCATCCCCCACTCGCCGCCCGCCTCTTCATCGGAGGTCGCGATGAAGACCACATCACGCGAGAGCTTGCCGCCGGTGCCGCGGAGCGATCGCTGGAGGTGCAGCATCGTGACGAGGTTGACCGCCAGCATCCCTTTGTCGTCGATGGCGCCTCGGCCGTACAAGTAGCCGCCGTCGATCTCGCCCCCGAAAGGGTCGTGGGTCCAGCTCGCTCGCTCGACACCGACGACATCCATGTGGGCGAGCAGGATCACCGGGCGGCGTGCACCGGTGCCCCTGATGCGTCCAATCACCTGTGCCCGCTGGTTGCCGGTGTTCAGCAAGGATGTCTCGATGCCCTCCTCGCGCAACACGCGTTCGATATGCACCGCAAGCGGGAGCTCGTTGCCGGGCGGATTGGTAGTGTCAAACCTGATGAGGGTCTGGAGCGTCGCCAGAGTCTCGGCGCGGATCGCCTCCCAGTCAGGCTTCAAGAAGGGCCTCGATCTTCTTTATCAGCGGAAGGAACGACAGTCCACGCGCGCCGGCTCGCGCAGCAATCTCGCCAGCGTTCTCACGCTGGCCCTGCGCGAACAGCTCGCGCACCATCCACGGACCCGCGCTCGGATTCCTGTACCAGTCGACGTCGAACTGCGATGTCAGCTCCTCATTGAGGATCGATTGCAGCTGCCACGCGCGAAGATATCGCGCCGAGTAGTAGCGCGGATCCACGTCGACGAACGCGTCGGCGGGATTGTACTCGAAGCCGGTGGCGTTGCTGAGGAGCGAAACGTACAAGTCCGGCAGCTCGCTCCACGGCACCTCGCCTCCATAAAGCGCTCGCTCGTAGAGCAGCTTCGCGCAGTAGCGCCGCAGGAAATGGAGCTCCTCGATTCCCGCGGTGCGCAGAAATTTCGCCACCCGATTCTCCCCGAGTCGCGTGTAGCGAAGCAGCCAGCCGCGATCCTGCATCCGATGGTCGAAGAGCATCGCATACGCCTCGGTCACCGAATTGTCACCCAGCCACTTGAACTCGAAGGTCAGATCCGGATTCGCGTACCCGAAATGCAGAGCGTGACCCAGCTCATGGAGAAAGGTGTTGTAATCGCTCTGGCCGCCGTGTGGGCGCAGCACCAGATAAACCTCCTCCGGCACGCGCACCGGGGAGCAGAACGCCCGCGAGCGCTTCCCCGCTCGCTCACCGACGTCGAAGACGATGCGCCCCCCGGCGTTGGCATCAATTCCCATTTCGGCGACCTGCCGGCGGACCGCGGTCTCCATGTGATTGCCGGGAAACGCGTCGTCGTACTCCGAAGCCCGGAAAAGCGCGAGTGCGTCCGAGCGCTTTGCCTCCGACGGCTTGATCCCGAGCGACTTGCGGAGAACGCTCCCGAGGGTGTCGTCCCACATTCCCTCGGTATCACGCAGGAACTGCTCGCACGCCGTGGCGAGCTCGGAGAGCGAGATGCCCGTCACCGCCTCGAAGGACGAGTTGTAGTCGCTCGCCACGCCGACCGACTCGATGTAGTCCTTCTCGCGCTGTAGCCGCTCCAGGCGCATCGGCGCGTGCTCGGCCTTCACCAGCTTCGCACGAGCTTCGTCGATCGCCAGCCTGAGCGCGCGGTCTCTGGTGTTGGCGATCTCGATCGGTGCCGCCTGGTATTGGATCACGCGCCCGTCGGGCGAGCGCACCACGGCGGTGTTTTCCCATTCGATCTCTCGCTCATCGAGCGCAGCCAGAGGTTTTGCCGCCTGCGATTCGATCTCCCATTCCAGCAGATAGCGCGCTGATCGTTGGTCGTCGGTGTTGTCCCTCGCCGATCGAAAGGCGTCGAGAGTCAGCTGCAGCGCTTCCGGGCCGAGAATCCGGTCGTGCTGCCTGTAGATCGGCTGCAGCTCGGCCGTCTGCTTCAATCCCGCGTAAGCGAGATAGCTCTCGCGGGAGATCGCTTCCATGAACGCCTGGCCTTCAGCTCGCAGGCGCTGAAGGTCGAGGTCGCTCACTTCGTCAGCTTGCGCCCGAGGTATTCCTTGAGCTGACCGGCATCCACGCGATCCTGCCTGAGCGTGTCGCGATCGCGCACGGTGACGCTCGCGTTGGTGAGGGACTCGCCATCCACCGTGATGCCGAACGGCGTTCCGACCTCGTCCTGCCGACGATACCGCCGGCCGATCGCACCGCTATCGTCGTAGAATACGGGATAATCCTTGCGCAGATCGTCGGCGATCCGGCGCGCCATCTCCGGCATTCCATCTTTCTTCACGAGCGGGAAGACACCGGCTTTGATCGGCGCGATCGATGGATCGAGCGCCAATACGGTGCGGCCCTCCGATTCTCCTTCGACAGCTTCTTCACGATAGCCATTCACCAGCACCGCCAGCGTTGTGCGATCGGCCCCCACCGACGTCTCGACGACGTACGGCACGTACCGGCGGTTGTTGGGCTGGTCGAAGTACTCCAGCTTCTTCCCGGAGAACTGCTGGTGCTGCGTCAGGTCGAAATCGCCGCGGTTGTGCACGCCTTCGATTTCCTGGAACCCGAGGGTGCCCCCGAAATCGAACTGAACATCGAAGGCGGCGCGCGCGTAGTGGGCGAGCTCCTCCTTGGTGTGCTCATGATACTGCAAGCGATCTTCCGCCAAGCCGAGCGCGCGATGCCACGCCATCCGCTGCTCTTTCCAGTACTCGAACCACTTCATGTCGGTGCCGGGCTCGACGAAGAACTGCATCTCCATCTGCTCGAACTCGCGGGTGCGGAAGATGAAATTCCCGGGCGTGATCTCGTTGCGAAACGCCTTGCCGATCTGGGCGATGCCGAACGGAACCTTCTGCCGCGTCGACTGCTGGACGTTCAAAAAGTTGACGTAGATGCCCTGCGCGGTCTCGGGCCGCAGGTAAACCACCGCCGCGGAGTCTTCGACCGGTCCCATGAAGGTCTTGAACATCAGGTTGAACTGGCGCGGCGCGCTGAGCGTGCCCTTCATGCCGCACGACGGACACTGCGCGTCGGGAGTGCCGGGGGTGCCCTTGATTCTCGGATCGTCGGCGCGAAACCGCTTCTTGCAGTTCCGGCAATCGACGAGTGGATCCACGAAACCCGCGACATGCCCGCTGGCCTCCCAGACGCGCGGATTCATGAGGATCGCGGCATCGAGCCCTTCGATGTCATCCCTGGCGCGCACCATCGCGTGCCACCAGCGATCCTTGAGATTCTTTTTCAGCTCGACGCCGAGCGGACCATAGTCCCACACTGATCCGGTTCCGCCGTAGATCTCCGAGGACTGAAAGATGAAACCGCGCCGCTTCGCCAGCGACACGAGCTTCTCCATTACATCCGGGTAATTGGGCATCGGGGAAAGCTAGTCGCGCCGAGCGCTACGTATCCAGTTCGGCGCTCAGTTTCGGCTCCGCCGGCGCGCGCTGGCCAAGCAATCTCGCCACGATCCGGTCGCCGTGATAACGGCCGTTCTCGATAAAAACCTTGTTCGCATCGTATCCGGCGACTACAACCCCGGCGATGAACAATCCCGGCACCGGCGTCTCCAGCGTGGCGGGGTCGTGCTGCGGGATTCCGGTCTGCGGATCGATCGGCACTCCCGTCGCTCGCAACAATCCCAGGCTCGGCGCGAACCCCGTCATCACGTAGACCCGATCCGCGCGCACTGACACTTCCCCGCCCTCTGCGCTCAGCACGACGTGATGGGGCTCGATCGCTTTGACCCGGGCGTTCCACTTCGCGGTGATCGCCCCTTCCTTCACTCGATTGGTGAAGTCGGGCAACACCCACGGCTTGATCTTCTTGTCGAAGGTCGGCCCGAAGTGCACGAGCGTGACGCGGGCACCCGCTCGCCAGAGATCGAGCGCGGCTTCGGCGGCGGAATTTCCACCGCCAACCACCACCACGTCCTGCATGAAAGCTTCGTGCCCTTCGCGATAGACGTGGGTAACGTGCGGCAGATCTTCGCCCGGCACACCAAGCTTGTTGGGCGAGCCGAAGTATCCGGTCGCAACGATCACGGCGCCTGCCGTCGTCCGCCTTTCATCTCCTGCCTGGGTGCGTGACACCACCGTGAAGCTGCCTTGTCGCCCCTCAATGGCCGTCACGCGCTCACGTTGACGCAGTGGAATTCCGAAGTAGGTCACCACCGTGCGATAGTAGGCGAGCGCATCGCGACGAGTCGGTTTCTCGGTCGCGATGACGAACGGCAGTCCCCCGATGCTCAGCTTCTCCGCCGTGGAGAAAAATCTCACATAGGTCGGATATTCGGCGATGGTGCTCACGACGACGCCGCTTTCGATCACCACTGCCCGCAACCCCGCGCGCAACGCTGAGACGGCGGCAGCGAGGCCGCACGGACCGCCGCCGACGATCACGAGGTCCGCGTCGGTTGCCATCGCGAGCTGGGCTTGACTCAGGCGACGCCGACCGGACCGGCCGGCAGAGTGCCCTCTACGCCGATGATCTGGTCGCGTCGCGTTCCAACGCTCACGTAGGTGATCTGCGTCTCCACGAGCGACTGGATGCGGTCGAGGTAACGTCTTGCCTCGACAGGCAGGTCGGTGAGACTGCGCGCGCCCGCGGTGGACATCCTCCAGCCATCGAACCACTCGTACCGGGGCACCGCCCGCTCCAGCAGATCGAGGTCCCCCGGAAATTCCTCGTACAGCTCGCCGTCGGCTTCGTAGCCGGTGCAGAGGCCAATGCGCTCGAGGGTATCGAGCACATCGAGCTTGGTGACGGCGAGATCGGTGAGCCCGTTGACGCGCGCCGCATATCGAACGACCACGCCATCGAACCAGCCGCAGCGCCGCGGGCGGCCAGTGGTCGCGCCGAACTCGTTGCCGAGCCGGCGTACCTCGGAGCCGAGCGGCTCATCGAATTCAGTCGGCAGGGGTCCGTTGCCGACCCGTGTCGTGTACGCCTTCACCACGCCGATCACCGAGTCCAGCTCACCGGGAGCGATTCCTACGCCGGTCGCAGCTCCACCCGAAGTCGTGCTGCTCGAAGTCACGTACGGATAGGTGCCGTGGTCGATGTCGAGCAGCGAGCCCTGCGCGCCCTCGAGCAGCACCGCCGCGCCATTCACGATCGCGCGATGAATCCTGAGACCGACGTCTTCCGCGAGCGGAAGGAGCCGGTTCCTGAACTGCTCTAGGACGCCGAGGGTGTAGTCGACGTCGGCCCGCTTGTCGCCGGACATCGCGAGCTGAATGTTGGCGTGCGCGACACCACGCTCGACGAGCCTCCGCAGGCGCTCCGGATTCCTGAGATCGAGCACCCGAATCCCGCGGCGCCCGTACTTGTCCTCGTACGCGGGCCCAATTCCGCGACCGGTGGTGCCAATTTCCTTGCTCGCCGAGCTCTGCTTGTCCACCAGCTTGTGATAGGGCAGCACGAGGTGCGCGCGGTCGCTCACGTACAGCCTGCCTTCCACATCGATTCCATCGGAGACCAGCTCGTCGATCTCGGCGAACAGCGTCTCGACGTCGAGAACTACCCCATTGCCGATCGCGCAGCGCACTCCCGGGTGCAGAATGCCGCTCGGGATCTGGTGCAGGACGAAGGACTTGTCGCCGATGTGCACCGTGTGGCCGGCGTTAGCGCCGCCCTGATAGCGCACTACCCAGTCGGCGCGCTCGGACAGGACGTCGACGAGCTTGCCCTTACCCTCGTCCCCCCACTGGGCGCCGACGACGACGATGGTGCGTGTTTGGGTATCGAACATTGGATCCGGGGCCGGCGGGTGCGGGACGGAAAAAGCAAACGCCCCGAGAGCTTCGGGGCGTTGGTTCAATCTACTTCCAGCAGGGTCGGTGTCAACGCTGCACGGGCGGTGGCGGTGGAATCACGTCGATCACTCGCGGTGGATCGTCGGGGCGCACCACGCTCCGGATGGGGAGAATCACCGTAAAAGTAGAACCCTTACCGAAAGTGCTCTGCGCGAATACGTGCCCACCGAGGGCATCTACGAGCTTGCGCGTGATGCTGAGGCCCAGGCCAGTGCCGCCAAACTCGCGGGTTCGCGACTGATCGACCTGGCGGAAATCCTCCCAGATCGACTCGAGATCGGTCTCCCGGATTCCGATGCCGGTATCGCGCACGTCGAAGCGCAGGTCCTCTTCGTCCCTCGACACATTGAGCCACACGCCGCCGTGGTGGGTGAACTTCACGGCGTTCGACAGCAGGTTGAGCAGGATCTGCTTCACCTTCGTGCGGTCCGTGTGCAGCATGAGATCGGTCGAAGGCAGCTCCACCTGGTAGGTGAGCTTCTTCTTTTTCACCAGCGGCTCGATCTGCTGGGAGATCTCGGTGATGATGTCGCCCAGCTTGACGTCGTCGAGGTGGAGCGGCATCCGCCCTGCCTCGATCTTCGCGAGATCGAGAATGTCGTTGATCAGCGCGAGAAGGTGCTGCGCCGCACCCTGAATGCGCGTGAGTCCTTCTTCCTGACGCGGCGTGAGATCGCCGTAGATCCGGTCGAGCATCAGCGATGCGTAACCGATCAAGGCGTTGATCGGGGTGCGCAGCTCGTGGGACATGCTGGCCAGGAATTCCGATTTCAGCCGGTTCGCCTTCTCCAGCTCCCGCGACTGCCACTGCAGACGAGTGTTCTGCTCGGCGAGATCCGCTGTCGCGGCCTGAATGCGCTCTTCCAGCTGACTCGAGAAAGTCTTCAGCTCCTCGTAGAGCCGTTCGTTCTCCGCCTGCTCGGTGAGATCGTGCAGCACGGACACGATCGCGAGCGGCTCTCCGCGACGATTGAGGATCTTTCCCGACACGACTTCGATCGGCAGCTCGAGCCCGGTATCGGGCACGTGCAGCTTCATCTGCTCGCGCCGCGCCAGCGACGGGCTGATGGTGAAGTCGGAGATGAACGTGGTGAACTTGGTGTCGTTCGCCTGCACCGTCGCCGCTCGCTCCCAGCTCTCGCTGTCGTCCGCCTCGAACAGCTGCTCGGCCTCCTTGTTCATGAGGATGATGTTCGAGCGATCGTCGGTGACGAGAATCGGATCGGCGACGTTTTCCAGGATGAGGTTGAGGCGGTCGCGCTCGCGCTTGGCATCGATTTCAGCCAGTCGCACGCGCTGCACCTGCCGCTCGAGCTCGTTGGCCGCACGGCGCAGGTCGGTGACATCGCGGAGCACCGAGATGGTGGAAGAATCGCGCTGATCGCCGTCCTCACCACCCAGCTGGTGGGTGAGCACCTCGAACAGCAGGTCGGTACCCTCGTCCGGATCGACCAGGTTCAGCTCGCGCGAGCCGGCCGTCTCCTTGGCTCCCATCGCCGCTTTGGACAGGTGCGATGTGAAAAGCAGATTGTTGATCTCGACCGCGCGGCGCCGGCCCTCTGAATCCTTGTCGCTCGTCAGCAGCAGGTGCTCGGCGCGCTTGTTCTGGGCGACGATGTCGCGCTGGGCATTGATGATCACGATCGGGTCCGGCAGGGAGTTCATGATCGTGGTCAGCATCTCGCGCTGCTTATTCAGGCGCCCGGAGGAAAGTCGGAATTCCTCGATCGCCGCCAGGCGCGCAAGCACGGGTCCGGCCAGCGACGCAGCGTGCATCAGCGCGCCCAGCATGGCATCGTCGACCGACGCCTCGAGGAGCGCGACGCCTCCCGGCGAGTGGCCAATGTGCGCCCGGCGGTCGAGAACCGCGCGGCGCCTTACTTCGCAGCCATCGAGCTGCACGAGGTCGAGCTCGTGCTCCTTGAGCAGTGGCGGCGCGCCTCTGAACAACGGCTGCGGGAACGGAACGGCACTCCATTCACTGAAGGGCAATCCGGGAGACGGAGACGCCTGTTCGCAGCTGACAGGGTGCAGTGAGAGCGCCGCTACGGACAGCGGGTTGGAGAGGTCGTCGCTCCGAATGGAGATTGCGGGCGGCACTTCGCCGTCGAAGCCGACGCTGGCAGTCGTGACGAAGCGGTTCGGCGGTGTGTCGAGGGTTATCGCCAACGCGCGGCGGGCGCCGACGATGTCGGCGAACTGCGCGAGAAGGAACGTCGCTGCAGTTACAAAGTCCGGTGCTTCAGAGATAGCGGAGAGCAGCTCAGCCAGGCGCTCTCCACTGAGCTGCGGCCGAATAGCTACCGCTGAACTCTCACGCTTCGAGTCGCTCAAGTCGCCGCTTCAGATCTGCATTTTCCGTCCGCATCCGATCGAGCTCGTCCGCTCCACCGGCGACCATCTCGCGCGGACGCGATCCCGGCGCTGTGAGACCGACTGCCTCCGAGTACTTCAGATATGTGTCGATGGATGCGACGACGATGCGCGCCTCGACCGTCACGAGATCGATCCCGACAAGGGAGACGCGAACCCAGGCGTCGATGACGATACCCTTGTCGAGAACGCGATCGAGAACATCGATAAGCGAGCTACCGCTCGGGGAACGTTCAACTGCCATGTCGTGACTCCTGTTGTCTTGCAGCCGAGGCGGCGTGTGTTGGCGGAGATTGCAGTGATGCCGGCGGCGCGTGAGTGCTCAGGCGCGGGTCCGTGCGCCACCAGTTCATTCCGATCTGCTCGGCCTTGTCGATCGAGCAGATGAGAAGTCGTACCTGAATCGTGAGGAGCTCTACGTTGGCGAGATTGATCTTTATGTCACCCACGACCACGAGGCCCTTATCGAGCACGCGATCGAGAATGTCGACCAGACCATAGGTGCGCGACGGCGATACTAAGTCTGCCAAGCAGTCGTCTCCGTTCGGCTCGTACGCCGGGTTATTTAAGCCTTCCCAGGGGGCCCAGGTCGATCTGGAGATCGTCATCGGTGAGGCCGAAGATCCCCTTCATTTCCTGCATCCGGTCGTTGAGACGAAGCAGCGCGACACCGAGCTTCTCGATCTCCGCGTCGCTCAGATGTCCCCCCTCCATTCGCCGAACTGCCTGGTGCTCTAGGACCTTACGCAATACCTCAATCAACGTCAAGACGAGCTTCGCGAGGCCGTTCTCGACGTTTTCCGGGTCTGTATTAAGACGCGGCGGCAGGGCTTCAGCAACCGTTTCCAGAGGCGTGACCGGCACCTCACGCGGCGCCTCCAGCGATTCCACGACCTGACTCTCCATTGTCGAGCCCGATGCGCTCGGCGGAGGCGTTTCGGGACGTGGCGCGGCGAGCCCGAGAGTCCTCGCACCGGTCACTCGCGGTCGTCGCAAAGCCGACTCGACTGCCGTCAGCAAAAGCCCGAGATCGAGCTTGATCAGGTCGATGTCCGCGACCGCCAGCATCACTTCGCCCTTGAGCACAACGCCCTTGTCGAGGACGTGGCTCAGCACCTCCGAGAGGTCGACGCGGGAATCGCCGAGTAGATCGTCGAGGCTCACGAAGAGCGCTCGCCGACAAAATGGTATGGCGGCCAGGGACCGGTGAAATCGAACCTGAAGCCCGACGGCTCGTACTTGTTGACCATTCCCGTCAGAGCTCGTTGGAACGCCACGACGCGCTCGGGCTGCACGAGGAAAGAACAGTTCAGGATGGCACGTCCCTGCTCACGGGGCGCTCCGGAGTTGACGGGCTGCTCCCGCACTGCCTCCATTGCCTCGGCGCGCAACCCATCATGAATCTCGGTTGCCGCCCTCGACGCAATGTCGCGGCCGGCGTCGCGCCGCAGGTTCTCGATCTTCCGTTGCAGCAGGTATTTCTGTCCCGGGGTCGCGCGGGCCGCCTCTGCTTCCAGCGTCGCGAGCTCGGTGGTGTGATCGCCGACGTGCTCCTTCAACACTCCCGGCTGCACGTAAACGCGGACGATGAACTCCTTGCCGTCGCCGATCCGCTCAAAGGTGCGCTGGAGCTCGCCCATGCGCCTGGCGAGCATCGCCGACACAGCCTTGGCATCCCTGAAGAGCGTCCACATTGGAAATGGAATCACCGGGCCGCTGTCAGACGCCCAGGTCAGAACCCGGTCGTGCGCCATCGCGCGCTGACTCACCCAGTCGACATCCGCGGTCAGAGATTCCACTCGCTCTGGCGAGTAGTCGTCAGCGCCGACTGAAGTCGCCAGCGCCGAGACATCACCGCTCCGAATCAGGCTGACGCTGCCGCCGTCGATGCCGCTCGGGGCGGTCGCAGTCTCGAGCGACGAGTGAACCACGCCGTACACGTAGCAGAGGCGCTCGATCATCGGCCGCTGGCGGTTTATTCCGTCTCGTCGCTCTGAGCGACGCGCACCGGACCACCGCTCGTCGACATTCCAAAGCGCTCACGCCATTCCCGGACAGCGCGCAGCTGCTTCATGATGTCGGCCTCGCGACGCACGTACTCGGCGTCGTCGATCTCGCCCGACTCGAGCTCCAGCTGAAGCTTCATGAGGTCTTCCTTGATGCTGGTGTCGTCGGTGAGCTCCTCGCGTACGACGCGATCGACCTTGTCGAGCGTCCACTTCGTGCCCCAGATGGGACCGAGAAACGGCGAGAGGAGAATGTTGGTGAGCAGGCCCATGGATTCAGACCCGGATCAGGTCGCTTTTTCCAGCTTCAGCTTGATATTGACGAAGTTGTACGGCGGCCACGGGCCGGTGTATTTGAATGTTAAAAGATCCTCGTACTGCAGGCTGATCGCCTTGACCTTCTCGTCGAAGGCCTTCTCATCCTTCCGGTCCACGAGAAACGCGGCGTTCAGGATCATGCGGTCGCCGATGACTTTGTTGCTGCGGCTCGCGGCAGAGACGTCCTTCAGCTGCTCGTGGATGTCGGTGACGTAGCGATTGCTCGCCTCCTCCATCGCCGCCTCCACCAGCCGACCGAGCTGCATCCGCGCAAAATACGTAGATGACGCGGCGTTGCGGGTGATCTCGTCCTTGAGCCGCCGGATCTCGTCGTTGTCGCGCTCGATCGCCGCCACGACCTTGTCACGATCCCAGAGGATCTTGAGCCCGAACTCGATCTTGTCCTGCATCTTGTCGAGCACGTCGGTAAAGGCCTGGTACGTGGATTTCAGCAGGGCAAGCACGTCTTTCTCGGAGCGAAACACGGTTCCGAAGGACATCGGGATCAGCGTGAACTCGCGCATCACGGTCTCGTTCACGAACTCGTGCGCGAGGACGTTCTCACGCGTAGGGTCATAGATGACGATGGGAGTGTCACTCACCACGGCCGCGAGATCGTTGTGGCTCACGGTGTAGACGCGTGCCCCACTGCCAATGCCGATCTCGCCGAACTCCCGCGAGCGATCGTTGCGGATAATACAGTAGACGTACTTGCCTTCTACTGGATTCGCCTCGGCCGCTGCTGCGGCGCTTTCGGCTGGGCTCATGAAAAAGTCATGGGAGGTGATTTATCTCATCGCGGCGATGAAAATCCAGACGCCGATCATAAAGCCGATCCCGATCTTCAGACCGGTCGATACGGCCCGGCCAATGAGGGCTCCTTTGGCGACGCGAGTGGCATCACCTGCTGACGATCCACCGGTATACTCGGCCACGAGTGCGCCGAGGAAAGAACCGATAAAGGCCCCGATTACCGAACCAATGATGGGAACGGGCACTCCGACAATCGCTCCCACAATTCCGCCAAAGATTGCACCCCAGCCAGCGCGGCGGGAACCGCCGTACTTCCGCGCGTACTTGCCTGTCAGGGAAAACTCCAACAGCTCCGCGATCAGGGCGAGAACGCCGACGACGATCAGCGATACCCAGCCGATCGGATCGCCGGGCACCACCAGATTGTATGTGACGGCCGACGCCACCATGATCCAGAGGCCTGGCAGGCCGAGGACAATGAGGACGAGCGACAAAAGTATAACGCAAGCCAGCAGCAGAAGCGCCATCAGCCGAGCTCCTTGGCCAGGGCAGATAGGAAGAGAGCAGCCTCAGCCGCGCCCTGACCGGAAAGCGCAATGGAATTATCGCGCCATGTATGTATGCGCGCGAGAGTTGAAAAGTTTCCGCGACTGAGGGTAACCGCTTCGATGCGCACATCGGCGAACGCAACGTTGTCCGCCAGAATGCCGGGGATCAATTTGCCGATCCTCACGGTCAGGGCGGCCCTGGTAGCAACCGCTCGAGCAGCGGCCGTCATTTGACGCGGCTTCGCTCCGCTGTACATGCAGCGCCAACCGCCCGAGTCGTCGACAGTATCGCAGTTGAGAACCCTGATGTTCGGCGCGGCCGTCGCCGCGTATGCGCGGGCGCCGGCGAGGCCGAGCTCTTCGGCGCTCGTCAGCAGCACGCCCAGCTCGCGTCGCGAGTTTGCTCCGGTTGCGGCGAGAACCACAGCGACAACTCCGCTGGCGTTATCGACCGCTCCGGGCGAGCGATTTCCCACGACGCACACCACCGCCGGCGCCGCGCCGACCGCCGCGATGAGCTGAAGCGCCAGCCACCATCCTCGCGGGACCACCACTGCGCTCGTCGCTGCGAGAAGCACTAGGGCGACTGCAATGGATACCAGCTGGAGCGCCACCGAGCTGGCGATGCGCACCAGCATCGGAATCGTCTGCGATTTGCTGTCGAGATGCGCCACCAGCCATACCCGTGGCTCGCCGCGCACTGCCACCAGGTTCGACGATCGGGCGCGCCCATAGGGGAAAGACAACACCCCGCGACGCTTCACCTGCCCGCCGATCCATCCAAGCAGAACCACCGCAAAAATTAGCACGGCGAGAGCGACGCCCGGCTCACCGCGCTTTGCAACCGTGATCACGATGAGCAGGACTGCTAGCTGCACCGCGGCCGACACGGGCGGACCCCAACGCGCCGGCCAATCGGAAAACTCGAATGGAACGTCGCGGCAGACGAACCCTGCGTCTTCGAGCTCGCGGCGGCACAGCGCGCGCGCCGCCACTTCTTCGCCGCTCCCTGCGAATCGAGTCGTCTGCGACAACCGGTCGAGTAGCTCCTTCGCGCGCTGGGCGATTCCGGTGTCGGCCATGCCTCAAGCTGCTAGGTGAGCCCCATCATCTGCTTCACTTCGCCCATCGTTTTCGCCGCGACGGACCGGGCGCGCTCGGCGCCATCGGCCAGATCTTTCTTCATCTTGGCAGGATTCGCAGCTATCTCCTTTGCCCGTGCCCGAATCGGAGCCAGCTCGCGCTCCATCGACTGGTGCAGGACCTTCTTGCAGTCGATGCAGCCCCAGCCTGCGGTGCGGCACTGCACCGCAACGTGCTCGACGGTTTCGGGAGGACTGAACGCCTTGTGGAGGTGGTAGATGTTGCAGACCTCCGGCGTGCCCGGATCCGTTCGACGCACGCGCTTCGGGTCCGTCACCGCGGGCTTGAGCTTCGCCCAGATCGAGGCCGGCTCCTCGAGCAGATCGATGGTATTGCCGAGGGACTTCGACATCTTCGCCTTGCCGTCGAGACCCATCACCCGACGCGTCGGCGTCAGAAGCGGCTCGGGCTCGCGAAAATACCCCTGCGGCGGTGCTTCGTCGCCGACGCCCAGCTTCTCCGCCACCGACGGATCGAAGCGTGCGTTCCACTTGCGCGCCACCTCGCGCGACAGCTCCAGATGCTGGACCTGGTCCTCTCCAACCGGCACGAGATCGGCGTGGTAGAGAAGGATGTCGGCCGCCTGGAGAACCGGATAATTCAGGAGCCCGGCGGGCACGCTCTCCTCGCGGCTCGCCTTCTCCTTGAACTGGGTCTGGCGCTCGAGCTCGCCGAGTGGGGTGATCGTGTTGAATATCCAGGCCAGCTCGGTATGTTCCGGCACCCTCGACTGCACGAACAGCGCGCACTTCGCCGGATCGAGACCAGCCGCGAGCAGCGACAGCGCCATGTCCGCCGTTTGCGCGCGCAGATCGGCCGGAGCGTACGGGCGCGTGATGGCGTGGTAATCGACGACGCAGAAGAACGACTCGTATTTGTGCTGCAGATCAACCCAGTTCTTGACGGCTCCGAGGTAATTTCCGATGTGCAGGGCGCCGGAGGGCTGAATTCCGCTGAAGATGCGGGACATTGCGCGAAATTAAAGAGCGAGCGAGACGAGTTGCAAGCAAATTCAACAACTGACGTTGACAACGCAGCGCTGCTGGATGTCGCGCGCGAAGCGGCTCGCCGTGGCGCGGCGGTGATTCGCGACGCGACTGCCCAGCGGGCAAAGCTCGTGTGGGAGACCAAGGGCAGGTCGGACTTCGTCAGCGAGGTCGACAAGGCTTCCGAGCGCGCAATCGGAGCGGTGATCACCGATCGTCTTCCGGACGCAAGGCTGCTGGGTGAAGAGCTGAGTCCGGAACAAATCTCCTCGACGGGACTCGTCGTAATCGCCGACCCGCTCGACGGCACCACCAATTTTCTGCACGGGTATCCCGAATACTCCGTTTCGATCGCCATCGCCCGCGACGGCGTCCTTTGCGCGGGCGTGGTCATCAATGTCGCGCGGCACGAGGAGTTCAGCGCTACGCACGGCGGCGGCGCGTTCATGGACGGGCAGCGCATCCACGTATCCGGTCTGCGGGAGCCCGACAAAGCCCTGATCGGGACGGGGTTCCCGTTCAAGAATATCGACCGCCTGCCGCGCTACCTCGACCAGTTCGCGCTGGTAATGCGCGGAACGGCGGGCATCCGGCGCGCCGGTTCGGCTGCGCTCGACCTCTCCAATGTTGCCTGCGGCCGCTTCGACGCGTTCTGGGAGTTGGTGCTCGCTCCCTGGGATGTCGCCGCCGGGATCCTTATGGTTCAGGAAGCCGGCGGAATCGTATCGGATCTCGACGGCAATCCAGCGCAGCTGGCATCGGGCTCGTTCGTCGCCGGCAATCCGGCAATGCACGCGTGGCTGCTCCAGACCGTGCGTCGTGCAAACATGAGCAAAGGGAAAACTGAATGAAGCTGGTGGAGTGTGTGCCCAATTTTTCGGAAGGCCGGCGGCCCGAGGTCGTGCAGGCAGTTCGCGACGCGATTGCCGGCGTTGACGGTGTGTCGGTGCTCGATGTCTCATCGGATGCCTCGCACAACCGCTCGGTGATCACCTTCATCGCTCCCGTCGAGAGCGCCGTCGATGCTGCGTTTGCGGGCATCAGCACCGCGGCGAAGCACATCGACCTCTGCCAGCACACGGGCGAGCATCCGCGCATTGGAGCCACCGACGTCGTGCCGTTCATTCCCCTCGAGGGCTCGACGATGGAGGATTGCATCGCCCTCGCGCGATCGCTCGGCGAGCGCGTCGGGCGGGAGCTCCAGATTCCGGTCTACCTTTACGAGCGCGCGGCGACGACTCCCATGCGCGAGAACCTCGCCGATGTCCGTCGCGGCGAGTTCGAAGGCCTAAGGGAGGAGCTGGGGAAGAACCCGGCGCGCAATCCGGATTTCGGCCCAGCGAAGATCCATCCGACCTGCGGCGCGATCGCCATTGGCGCGAGACCGTTTCTGGTCGCCTACAACATTTATCTGGGACCCGCGACCAATCTGCAGATTGCAAAGAACATCGCGAAAGCAGTGCGCGGTTCGTCCGGTGGATTTCGTTATGTAAAGGGCCTCGGCCTCGAGGTAGACGGCCAGGCCCAGGTCTCGATGAATCTCGTCGATACCGAGAAGACGCCGCTCCACCACGCCTTCGACTTCGTGAAGATGCGCGCCGAAGCGGAAGGTGTGCAGGTGACATGGAGCGAGATCGTCGGGCTCGTTCCGGAGCGCGTGCTGTTCGACACCGCGGTGAGCCACCTCCAGCTCAGACAGTTCACACCCGCTCAGGTGCTCGATCGCCAGGTCCGCGAAGCGGTGAGTGGCGGAGAAAGTCTCAGCGGTTTCGTGGCGTCGGTCGCCTCGTCCAATCCGGTGCCCGGCGGCGGCAGCGTCGCCGCACACGCCGGCGCCCTGGCAGCCGCTCTGGCGCAGATGGTTGCCGGGCTCACCGTCGGCAAAAAGAAATACGCGGCAGTGGACGCCGAAATGAAGGAAGCTGCTCTCAAGGCCGCGTCACTCGGCAACCAGCTCGCGGCTCTCGTCAAGCGAGACGCCGAGGCGTACGCGCTGGTGTCCGAGGCCTACAAGCTGCCGAAGGAGCCCGCCGACGCGGCGGCGCATCGCGCCGAAGCAGTCACGAATGCGCTGCTCAAGGCGGCGGAAGTGCCTTTGGAGACCGCGCGCGCCGCGGTGGATGTGGCGGGGCTGGCTTTGTTCGTCGCCGAGAAAGGCAATACCAACGCCGTGACAGACGCCGGCGTCGCAGCCCTTCTCGCAGCGACCTCAGCCCGGGGCGCGGCGTACAACGTGCGGGTCAATGTCCAGGCGCTCGACGACAAGACGAAAGGAGAGTCACTGGCACGTCAGGCGTCCGAGCTCGCGGCCAAGGCCGCCGAGATCGCCGATCGGGCTGGCTCCATCGTCGAAAGAGCATTGTCTGCTTGACGTGCCCGAGGAGCGAAGCATGAAGTGGAGGTTGCGCGGAATCGCGTTCGGTGGATGCCTGTTGGCGGCGCACGCTGTGATCGCGCAGGCGCCCGTCGCAAGCCAGCCCAGCCCGCTGCTCGGCACCTGGGAGGCAATCACGCGATCAGCAGGCGGACTAGGCGCCACCATCGCGTTCGGCGCCGACAACCGGCTGCGCTACACCCTCGGCGCGATGGTCGACATGAAGTACCGCCGCACCCGCGACAGCCTCTACATCGTCGATCCGGAAGGGCCCGTCAATCCATTTCGAGTGGCTTTCGTCGGCGACACGATGGTCATGACCAACGAGGGCAAGGCGCAGCGCGAGACCCGCGTCACACCTGCCGTTCCCGGCGCGGACCCGGTCGTCGGCAAATGGACTTACGCGCATTACACCGGCGTCCCTGCTTTCGAGGAATACACGGCCAGCGGCGACTTCCGCCTGCGCGTACCGATCCGCACCCTCGAAGGAAACTGGACCTCCGCCGGTGACTCGGCGATGCTGCACCTGCCCGGACCTGGCGGTGGAGATCGGGCGGTTCATTTCGCGATCGTCGCCGACACTCTCATTCTGGCCTTCGACGGGAAATCCACGCGCTACCTCAAGATCGGCTCGAATGGCCGGTAGCGCGCCGTGCTGCGCTCCTAGGCGGTAACGGGCTCCGCGTCGGGCGCCAACGCGGTCAATACCCGCGGCCCGGCCTCAGTCACAGCGATGGTGTGCTCGAAGTGCGCCGAGCGGGTGCCGTCGACGCTCACGACCGTCCAGCGATCCGGCATCGTGCGAGTACCCGGGCCGCCAATATTGACCATTGGCTCGATCGCAATGGTGAGCCCCGGCTGAAGGCGGACGCCGCGCTTGGGCTTCCCGTAGTTCGGCACCTGCGGATCCTCGTGGAAGCCGACCCCGATCCCATGGCCGACCAGATCGCGCACCACGCTGAACCCCGCCGCCTCGACTACCGCCTGGAC